>NZ_LSKQ01000116.1 GCF_001557115.1 Erythrobacter sp. CCH5-A1 | reverse complement strand
GCGCGCAAAGGCCATCGACTGTCCTCGAAATGAGGACACTTGCGATGTTACATACCTCGTGCCCGAGCGTGCTCGCATAGTGATCGTTGGAATGGAACGCTTCGCGCGGCGGCATCTGGATGTAGTCGCCGGCAGGCGAAAAGAACGCAGCGTTACCCCCATGCCGAATGTCGATTGGCAGGGTTGCGAAGAAGGCGTCGATCGCGGTGCGGTGTACAGATTCGGGTCGATCTTCAGGCGGCGCGAGGTCTGGATAGTAGTGGGCAGGCAGACCGTCGATCTGATCGGGTAGGGTAGGCCCGCAATGTCTCGGAGAGAACATCGCTAGGCCCCCCTCCGAACCGAACGTGCACCTTTCAGCGCATTCGGCTCTCCACGACTGCGTGCTGTCCGCCGTTGGCGGTCGGTCGGCTGTCCGGCATGGACATCGTTGTGGCAGCGGGAGCACAAGACCATGCGTTTACGCTGACGGGCGGCCGCCATATGGCGACTGAACCCGGCATGCTGCAATTCGCCGATCCTGCGGACGTGATGAACCTCACAAGGTTGGTCATTGCTACCGCAACGCTCGCATTCGCGGGCGTTGAGCCGCTCGACCAGCTCTGTCCTGCTGAACACGAACTTTGCTGAGGAAGGGATATCGATCCCGCCCCAGGTGCGCGTGTGTCGCTGGAGGTCCTTCAACTGCCACAGTTTTATTGTCCGGGTGGTGTCTCCCACCTCGTAGCTGATATAGAAGTCCGTACCGCGACGCAGTTTGGCGAAGACTCTGCGAGCCGATGTCCTGTGCTTTCCGGCGATGGTTTTCACGCATGAGAGCAAGGCGAAGTAACCTGCCTTGTTCAGCTTGCGTTTCACGTCGTCAGCAATGGCATAATAGTTCGCAAAGCCGCGCCATTCGGCGTTATAGGCTAGGACGATTTCCACATCGCTTGCGAAGCGCAAGGCCGCCCTCCCAACAGGTCTGAAGCTGTCGTAGTCGCCCCATTCCTTTGAGTTGACGAACCGCACGACGCGGTCCCTTGGCACCAGAAGTTTCATCCGGTCGGCCAAGCCTCGCCGCACTGCCGGACGACCATCGAAGATCGCCTTGTGCGGATTGGGATTGGTCATGGTCCGGACTTCGTATCCGAGGAACCGTGCCCCATCCGAAGCCTTGTGGATTCCGCTTTTCTCGGCGGACACGGCCAACTTCAGGTGATCGGACAGGTAGGTCCTGACCTCCTCCATGATTTGTCGTGCTTCCGATTTGCTACCAGTGACGCCGATGATGAAGTCGTCGGCGTATCGGCAGTAGCGCAGTCTCCTGTAGTTCGGATCAAAGGCGTCGCTGGCCGGAACGGCAAGCCGTTCCGCCTTGAGCCGACCGATCTCTTCCAAGAAGGAAGTGACTCTGGGATCGTCGCCGCGCCCTTTGGCGCGAAGTTGATCCACTGTGCGGCGGACATAGGACAGGCGGTTCCTGATGCGCCGGGCATCAGGGGATGGTGATCGCTGCTTCCCTTTGTCGAAGCCAGCCATCTTGGCCTGCATGAACATATCCAGTTCATGCAGGTAGATGTTCGCCAGCATCGGGGAGACGACCCCGCCTTGGGGCGTTCCGCTGTAGGTCTTGTGAAAGACCCAGTCTTCGACATACCCGGCCTTGAGTAGACCCCGGATGAGCCGCACGAAGCGACGATCCGCAATCCGTTTTTCGAGCAGGGATACGAGGACATCATGATCGATGTTGTCGAAGAACCCGACAACATCGACGTCGATCAGCCATTTCACCCCGGTCCAGATGGCGCGGATCGATTCCAACGCCGTGTGGCATGAACGTTTCGGGCGGAACCCATGAGAGTGTCTGGAAAACAGCGGCTCATAGATTTGCTCGAGGATCGTCCGCACCACTTCCTGGACCAACTTGTCTTCCGTGGTCGGCACGCCAAGTGGCCGTTTCTGGCCATTGGCTTTCGGGATATACACCCGTCTTGCCGGTTGAGGTCGATAGGTCCCGTTCGCAAGCCGTTCGATGATGGACCTGACCTTGTCGGGCGAGAAGCCGTCGAATGTCTGACCATCAACTCCGGGCGTCATCGCCCCTTTATTCGGGGCGATCCGCTGGTAGGCATGCTCCCAGAGGAGCGGGCTTTTCAGCAGGCGATAGAGGCCATTGACCTTCCGACCCGACCTGATGACGGTCGGGAGTGATCTGACGGCCCTCTCAATGGTATCTGGCAGCATTAGCACACCTCCTTTTGAGGTCGTCTGATCGCAGTCGCTGCCGCCCTTCCCCCGGTCGGTTAGGCTTTCGCCCGGGTCACCCCGAGCTTATACTGCCGACCGTCCGCCGATTGCTCGGCGGCTGTCCCGGCCATTACACCGGGCATTTGAGTAATATGGCGGCTCCGTGCCCATACAGGTCGCTGGTCTTCCCAGCGCCTGCTTCAGGGCATCCCGTAATTACGGAAATTGGAGATACGACGTGGTTAGGTGCCCCGTTCGTTCACTTACCCCTCCCTATAGAGGGTGCGTCAGAGAGGCTGGCGCGCTCGCGGAAGTCCCGCTCGCTGTGGAGGAACTCAACGCCCTTTCCTCCGTCTCTCCGATATGCCGCGTCAACCATTCTGCGACATCGCCACGTTATCAGCCGCTGCAAACTGGGGTTCAGGCAGTATAGCTTTCACCATACACGTCTTGCCCTGATCCCTCGCGCCTCAAATGGCTTTGGCGTTTCGGGACCTTTTCTGAACATGCTATTGTTCCCCGTCCCTTTCGGGATCGCAGCCATTTCTGGCCGAGGTTAGTCCAGTGGGCATGATCTATAGCCAGCAAGATCAACTATCCATGATAGCACTCCTTAATTTCCGCCGTTACGGCGCACCATTGAACACGTTATAGGCCTTGAGAAACCGGATGGCGCGGGTCTGATCCTCGCCGGTCACCCTGTCCTGCTCGGTCTTGCTGATCTGCGAGTAGTAGACGCTGAGGGACGAGGTCTCGCCCTTGCGGACCTGACCGCCAAGGGCTTCGGCCTGCCGGTAGGTCATCCAGTAGCGGCTGTTGTAGCCCATGGCGTCTCCCATGGCCCACAGGAAGAGCGTGTTGATACCCGTATAGGCCGTGCCGCAATGGCGAAGCGGCCTCCCCCCGCCTTGAGTGGCATTCCAGGGCCTCACCCAGGGCATGACGCCCTGTTCGAGCTTGGAAAGAATGAGGGCGGTGATTTCGGCGGCGATGTCGCGGCGCGCTCCTTTGCCGGCTGCCCGGCGCGGACGTGTCTTTGCCATGATAAAATCCTTTGTCGGAATGGCCCGAGTGACGGGCGATGACGAAAAAAGGGGCAGCCCGGCCGAAGCCGAGCTGCCCGCAGGGACGCCCAGGAGAGAGCGTTATTCGGCGGCTTCGAGCGTTTCGTCGGGGTGCTCGACCTCGAAGTCGTTCTGATCGTCGCCGCAGTCCTCGGCAGGATCATCTTCGGGATCCTCGTGGGCGTCGCTGCAATCGTCCTCGTCTTCGTCAATCACCGCCGCACGGGCGATGTCGAACCGCATTGCATCGGGCACCCATGCCAGCGCAGCGTCCTTGATCGCGGGTTCGGTGATCGCTTCACCGGCGAACAGCTTCTCGCAGGCGGCCGAGACTTCAGGCTTCTTCGAGGCCGCATAGCGTGCTGCCAGCACTTCCCCGCCGATCTCGGTGAGGAGCGCGAGCAGCGTCCCCTTCGAGACGCGGTCAAAGAAGTTGGTGGACGTGGGGCGCCACCATTGCGCAGGCTCAATGTGGAGGATGCCGGCGAGACGCGCGTGAAGCGGGTTGGTCGTGTCCGAATAGTCGGGCTTTGCTTCGATCGATCCGGCCACCATCAGCGCGAGCCAAGCGGCCTTGCGTGCGTCATCGAGCGCGCGAAAGCCCTCGAAACGTGTGACCACGTCGCCGGCCTCGGTCCAGGCCGTATCGAGCGCATCGCGTGCCTGTTCGATGGCAATGCGGGCCGGGGTCGGTTCGCAATCCTTCCCGATGACCGGGTCATTCGGGCGCGCCGCCTTCATCGTGGTCCCGTAGCGCTCGTACCCGCGGTTCCCATCGATCATGGCGAACAGCGCATAGTCGAGCGCGAGCGCCGGATCGGCAAGCAGCGCGGCCGCAAGGATGTCCCTGCGCTGCATCGCGAGTTCATCGGAAAGCCGAGCGCTCAGCGGCTTGCCACCCGGCGCGATCTTCTCGGGTGGCGGGGCCTTGCCCGTTGCCCCGGTGCTGCCCGAAGTCCCGCGGTCGTCGCCCGGATCGCGCATCGGGGTTTCGCTGAAGTACGTCGTCTCCAGCACCATCTTGCCGTCGGAGGCGAGGGTCAGGAAAGTGCCGATCTGGCCCTTGAGGTCGTCGGGCAGGATCGTCGGGCGGCGCTGAAGTTCGTTCCACTCGTCTTCGAGCTTGTCGTATTCGGCCTCGAGCGCGCTGCCGGCCTCGTCGTCGAGCTCGCCGCTGTCGAGCTCGTCGCCGATCTCTTCCATCCGGGTCTGGATGGCATCCGCCCGGGCCTCCTCGGCCTCGGACATCGGCTGCTTGGGAAGATTGACACGGTAGAGCCCGTCGGTCGCGTTGTAGATGTGCGCCGAAGCCACCGGCCGGACCCAAGCAAGGCCCTGCTCTTCGCCAAGGCGCTTGGCCTCGGCTTCCATGATAGCTGCCGCCAGCCCCTGCGCGATCTCGGGATCGGACCAGCGGTCACCGTTCTCGCTGAAGAGTTCGCGCTCGATCGTGCCCCCTGCGGCAACATAGGCATCCTCACCGACCAACTGTGCGATCGGGTCGGTTGCCTTGAGGGCGTCGCCGGCAATCGCACGGCGCACCTGATCCGGCGTGGTGTAGCTGTAGTTGCCGTACTGCTCGAACACCCGGGTCTGCTTGGCCTGATCGCCGGTGGTGGCATAGGCCTTGGCCATGTCGAGAGTGATGCGACCTTCGGCGAGTGCCTCGAAAACAGGATCGGCAAGGCCCGCGAGCCGGAGACGCCCTTCGACGAAACGGCGGGTGACACCGAAGCGCTTGGCGACGGCATCGAGGTCGCAGCCTTCGCCGATGAAGTGCTGGAAGGCGCGGCATTCATCGGTCGGGGTCATGTTGACGCGCTGGAAGTTCTCGGCAAGCGAGGCTTCCGACAGCGTTGCATCATCGCCTTCGAGCACCTTGCAGGACACTTCCATGTCCTTGTCGATACGACCCTCTGCAGCGAGCAGCTGCAGCGCCTCGAGACGGCGGCCGCCGGCGAAAACGGCGTAGTGCCCGCGGGGCTTCTTCAGCGCCGTGACACACAGGTTCTGCAGCAGTCCGCGTGCCTCGATATCGCCGGCAAGCTGCGGGATGTCGGTGCGCCCGGACTTGCGGACGTTGCTGTCCGAGTGACGCAGTTTCGAAAGGGCAATCATCTGTTCCATCGTCATTCTCCTGGATGTGGCCCGGCGAAAACCTCCCCGGATCCACCCCATCCACTCCCCCTCCCCTTTCCTCTTCAGGGGTCTCTGTGTCCTATGGGGCACCGATGAGAGCGGTGATGATGGCTTCAGCCTTCTCGGTCGGCACAAACAGCCGCGTCCTGTACTGAATGACCTCGGTGAAGCACCCGAGTGACTTGAACCAGGCAAGCTGGCTGGCGGGTGCGCCGGTGATTTCAATCCGCCACGATCCGTTCACTCTCGAGCGCTTGAGCTCGCAGGGGACAGGGCGCACCAGCGCGATGGATCCCCCGGCCTGGACCGCGCGGAGGGTCTCTGACGGGCTGAGTTGGGCCGGTGCCTCGACGCCGAGATCCTTCAGCAGTTTCCCGACATGCTCGGGAAACACCATGCGCCCGAGCCAGGATTTGCCTTCGGCATCGACGATCCGGTTGACCGCCAGATGATCGGAAGGAAGCGCCGACCAGATCGGCAACAGGAGGCCGGTTGCGATCCGGATGATTTCCGTATCGACGGTTTGAGCCGCTTCCTCGGCCTCGGCCGACCAGGCCGTTGCAAATGCCGACGGCCCGCAGGGCTCCCAAGCGGTTTCGAAGAGGTCATGCTCGCGAAGGAATTCGCGCCTCGTTGGGCGGAGCAGTTCGACACGCGGGACCGGCGTGCCCTCTTCGGTCATGCCGGAGCGGGCTTTCGTCCTGAGCGCAACCTTGCCGGAACGGCCGTTGCGCAGAAAGACTGCGGTGTTGTCGGCGGAAGCAAGCTTGAGCACCCGCTCGAGCGTCACAGGATTGCGCCGGCGCGCGACCTCGATCGTCAGCAGGTGCGAGGTTGCGCCGCTTACGGGATCGGTGCGCAGCAGCGTGTCCTCGAGGATGGTCGCGGTCTCGACCTGCATCGTTTCGACGCCGATGTCGAGGGTGCCGGCATCGCGGGCGGCCGCTACCCGGGTTTCGACAAGCGCGAGGAATTCATCGAAGATGACGTTCTGGTGCCCGATAGGAAGTGCCAGAAGCCGGTTGAGCCAACGCTGGATCGGCGGCAGGTCCTCCTTGATGACCCCGTCTGCGTCGAGAAGCGCAAGACCGGTGCGCTCTTCAAAATCGGCCAGTGTGGTGCTGGTGAGTTTGCCCGCGACGAGCAGATGGAACCAGGTCACGAGCGCGGCCTTGGCGTACTCGCTTTCGAGGTTGTCGGCCGGGTCGAACAGGTTCTGTCCTCCGGTCTGCCGCTGACCGCGGGTGAGCGCGCCAAGGCTGTCGAGGCGGCGCGCGATGGTCGAGGTGAACCTCAGCTCGCCCTTGCAGTCGGTCGTGACAGGCCGAAACAGGGGCGCTGAGGCCTGATGCGTGCGATGGGTACGCCCGAGCCCCTGAATGGCGCGATCGGCCCTCCAGCCCGGCTCCAGGAGCAGGTGGACGCGCTGCTGTTGGTTGGGGACATCAAGGCTCGCGTGGTAGGAACGTCCCGTGCCGCCCGCATCGGAGAAGATGAGGATGCGCTTGGTCCCGTCCATGAAGGCGGCTGCATCGGCTTGGGCCGAACGCACGGTGCGTGTTTCGAGCTTCTGTTGGCCGCCAGCAGCCGGTATGATCCGCTTCGATCGGCCGGTCACCTCGGCGACGTTGTCATGGCCGAAGCGTTCGAGAAGAGCATCGAGCGCGGCCTTGATCGGCGGCAGGGCGCAGATGTGCTCGATCAGTTCCGCCCGGGCGGCCTCGGCCTGCGGGTTTGTCACCGGATTGCCATGCTCGTCACTCATCGGGCGCGAATGCTGCTCACCTGTGTCGTCGGTATAGACCTCCATTTGGCGGGTCGGAAATGCGCGGGTGAGATAGTCGAGAC
This sequence comes from Erythrobacter sp. CCH5-A1, assembly GCF_001557115.1. Classification (GTDB taxonomy): domain Bacteria; phylum Pseudomonadota; class Alphaproteobacteria; order Sphingomonadales; family Sphingomonadaceae; genus Erythrobacter. The sequence goes on along the minus strand of NZ_LSKQ01000116.1, from coordinate 22,247 downwards.
AGTATTCGAGCGGGGACAGCTCGATATCAAGCTCGGCGCGTTCCTCGGCCGAGAGCTCGCCCAGCCTGCGGTTGAGGATCGATTCAGCCGTCGTCACCAGCTGCAGCACCACCGATTTGTCTTCGGCCAGGTGCTGCTCGACCGCGCTGATGATGGTCGGCAGCTTCATCGAAAGGAGCACCTGGCCGAAAAAGCGCTGCTTGCAGGATTCGAACCGGGAACGCGCTGCTGCCTTCGCTCCGGAATTGAGCGTTTTCCCTTCGAGGTCGTCGACGATGCCGGTTAGCTCGAGCGCTGTTTCCAGGTTGCGATGAATGATCGCCCAGGCATCGGCATAGGTGTCATAAACGGCAATCTGTTCGGGCGTCAGCTCGTGGCGCAGGATGTCGTATTCGACACCGGCGAAGCTCAGCGCCCGGGCCATGTAGAGGCCCGTCGCCTTCAGGTCGCGTGCGACCAGCTCCATGGCGGCAATGCCGCCGGCGCGGATCTCGCTGATGAAGGCCTCGCGCGAGGCGAAGGCGGTTTCCGGACCCCAGAGGCCGAGCCTGACGGCATAGGCAAGGTTGTTGACCTCGGAGGCCCCTGTGGCCGAGGCGTAGAGCACCCTGGCCTTGGGCAGGCGGTTCTGGAGGAGAACCCCGGCTATGCCCTGCTGCGAGCCCTTCTTGGTCCCCATGGCGCCCTCCCCGCCTGCAACCCCTCCCATCTCGTGAGCCTCGTCGAAGGCGATGACACCGTCGAACTCTTCACCCGCCCAGCGGATGAGCTGTTCAAGACGGCTGTGATCGCCGCGTGCCGAGCGCAGCGTCGGATAGCTCACGAACAGCACGCCCTCATCGAGGGTCAGCGGCTCATGGATCTTCCATCGCGAGAGCGACTGGACATCGGCAGCGAGCCCGCCAAGGGCCGCCCAGTCACGGCGGGCATCGTCGAGCAGCGGCTCGTTCTTCGAGATCCAGATCGCCCGGCGGCGGCCTTGGAGCCAATTGTCGAGAATTGTGGCGGCGACCTGTCTCCCCTTCCCTGCCCCGGTGCCGTCGCCAACGAAGAAGCCCTTGCGGTAGGATGCGCCTTCCTCGTCGATCATTAGGCCCACGCCTTCGGGATCGGGCTTGAATTTGCCGGGAAGCCACTGTCCCCAGGCATGACCTGCGTAGACCACGGTTTCGAGCTGTGACGCTGACAGCAGGCGTTCGGAGACCGTGCGTTCCGGCAGTTGCGGGATGTGCTGCGGGATCGGCGCAGGGATCGAACCCATCGCAACCGATTCGACGAGTGCAGTGGGGTGCTCTCCAGCGGTGTCAAAGATTACCCGGCTCGGCCGATAGGGAAGATAGACCCCGGCCTGTTCCAGGAGCGGCGCTGGTGTCTCGAGCGCCTTGTAGCCCACGGGGAGGACGTTGTTGCGCACCGGTGCCCGAAAGATGCGCGGTGCTGCTGGCTTTGCTTTCCGGGTCGCTCCGAATAGCGAGATGGCCTTGATCGGTGCTGCGGGCTTGCGCAGCTCTTCGACCATGGGTGTGCGCGGCACGATCTCAAGGGAGTCTGCAAGACCTGCAACGTCCCTGCGCTGAATGGTCGTGAATGTCCGTGAGCCGGGCATCTTGTCGAGGACATAGAGCCTGACCGCAATGCTGGTGCCGTGCTTGGTATATGCCTGCTCAAGGCGGATCGAGGTGCGAACCGTGACGGGTGCCAGCGTGCTCTCGAAGATTTCGCGCATTTTGGCCGAGCGGGAGAACCAGTCTGGCATGATTGCGACGATGCGCCCGCCGGCGCGCAGATGGGTGATCGCGGCGGCAAGGTGGCGCACGGCAGCAAGGTGATCCGTGCCGCGCCCGAGCGAGCGCGAGAAGGGCGGGTTCATGAGGATCAGCGAGGGCGGGTTCTTGTCAGCAAGCGTGCTGGCGATTGCCGCGCCGTCATGGCCGGTGATCGTGGTGCCGGGGAAAATGTCGGCGAGGCGTCCGCGGCGGGTCTCATTGAGTTCGTTGATTTGCAACTCGGCGACGCGCGGAAGCTGGCATACGAGGAGACCGTTCCCGGCGCTCGGCTCAAGGACGACATCGCCCGGCTGAGCATCGGCGAGCATGACGGCGACCGCGGCAAGATCTACGGGCGTCGAGAATTGCTGCCAGTCGAGCTGTTCCTCGCTACGGACGGTCTGGGTCGGGAGGCGGTTCATCAGCGCAATCGACCGGTCGATGTTCTCGCGCGTGAAGGTTGCGTCGGCGGCGGCGCTGAGGCTCAATGCCAGCGCGTGTTCGAGAACCTCGAAGCTGTCGCGCTGGGTCCAGCGGCCGCTTGCGTCATTGCCGCCATAGGCGCTGGTCATCGTTGCGTTCATCATCGCGCGCGTGATGGTGGTGCCATTGTCGATGAGAATGCTGAGTGCGCGGGCGGCAAGTTGTGCGGGCGTGCGCCGCTGTGCGGCCGCTTCGAACAGGTCTGTCATGGAGGTCTCCTGGGTTCGACTTGCCTCATCACGGACAAGCCAACCCTTCCCCTCCCCCTCCCCTCTATTGAGGCCTCGGGACCGCTCCCCAGTCAGCGTAACCTGCGGGCGGTGCCATGCGCCGGATCGTCAGCCCTTCGCGGGCGTGGGCATCGGTGGCCTTGATGCTCGCTCGGCGCCCTTCGGCATCATTGTCTTCGGCAATGATCAACTCCTCGATCCCCTGAGGAAGGCGCACGAGATCGAGCCTCTCTGCTCCGAGCGAGGACCAGGTCGGGATTCCGTGAAGTTCTGCAAAACGGGCGGCGGTCTCGAAGCCCTCCGCAAGTGCCAGCACCTTGCCGGGTCGACGGCCCTGCCAGCTGCCGGCTTGCGGGTTTCCGATCATGAGCTTGGAGCGGTAGCCCTTCCCTTCCCGGCTGAGGTAGATCCGCTGGACCGCCATGATGTCCCGGCCTTGGCGGACCCCGACGAGCAAGGCGGGCTCGAACACGGTATCGGGCTTTCTACCTCGTGGACACCGGGGATGATAACGCAGGTCTTCGTGTTGCTCGAAAATACCGCGATATCGACAATAGGCCTCGGCCCATGTGTTCGCGAGTTCGCGGCCTTGCGACCACAGGTTGCGTGCGATCGCTGTGGAGTCGAATGGCCGTGCGGGGCCGTCCGGGAAAGCGTACATCTTGTCTGGCATGACGAATGCGAGCTCCCGCAACACGTCAGCTGGATCACATCCGGCAAAGCAATGGACAAGGATGTCGTGGTTTCCCTGCCTCAGCGATAAGCTGGGAGTTTCATCTGCATGGGCAGGGCATCGGCACATGGCGCTGTACCCCGACCAGCGGCCGCCAAGGGCTCCAACGATATCGACCAGTCGCTGTGAAGGGGGTTTGGCAATAAGGGGCATAGCAATTCCTATTGAGTTCTCCCTCCCCTCCCCCCCTTTCCTTTGTCCCGGATCAGACGTTGGACGGCCAAGCAACGCAAGGCGGAATATTTTTCTCAATTGACTCTGAGTGTTAGCGAGGGATGCTCGGTCCTTTGCTGGAGCAAGATCATGCATTTTCGTTCCATAATCGGGAGCCTGTTCATCGCAGCGCTTCATTCTGCGGCTACGGCGCAGGAGGTCGAGCTTATAGAATTCGGTGGCGCCCCGCCCCTGGGCTTTGTCATCCATGTTGGCCCGGAGAGAAATCCGGTTGATCAAACGATTATCCGTGAGGAGCCCGATCTGACAACGACGCTTGCCGCCGACTTTACCGGGATTCTCGCGGGGCATCGAAGTGATACTGCCCCTCCAGCGACAGCCATCGCTGTTCCTCAATGGATGCAGAGCGGCCGTGCACCGTCAAACGTCCTGCCCGCACTCTTCCTTTCACCGATGTCTATGGGTGGCTGCGGAGATGCCCAGTATAGACCTCGAAATGATCTTCCTGCGGCAACTGAGCGGCGACGGCTGCAGCATTTTCCGTTGATCGCAGCTATCGCCTGCCAAGAGAAGATTCCGGTGGCCCTGTTCGACGCACTAATCTGGCAGGAGAGCCGGTATCAGGTCCTTGCCCGTTCGCCCAAGGGAGCTATCGGCCTCGCCCAACTGATGCCGGGCACCGCGCGGGAGCTTGGAGTGGCCGATCCGTGGGACGTCGTTCAAAATTTGCGAGGAGGCGCGCGCTATCTCCGGATGCAGATTGAAGAGTTTGGGCGATATGACCTCGCGTTGGCAGCGTATAATGCAGGGCCCGGGAGGGTCCGGGCGACGCGGAGCATCCCGCGTATCCGCGAAACGATCGACTATGTCCGCACAATCACCGCAGCCTGGGCTAACGCAGAGCAGCGCGGCCCGGCCCGTTTCGCTGGGCCCTCCACTTTTCCGACGCTTGGCCGTCCCCAAAGGGCGTCAGTTGCCGATTACACATCAATGAGTGTGGCAAATCCTAGATGATGCGCGAACAGGATCGCCGTCAGCAGGATCACTGGCGCGCCTGAGAGATAATTGATCTGCCAGCGCCACCATAGTTTCGGTACGGCGAAGACCCGCCCTCTCCAGTCGCTGAATTCGAGCACCAGCAAGCCCAGGCGAAGGTCATAGATGGTTTTCACAGCAGCCAGCACAGCGCAGAGCGCGACCATAAGCCCGACGCCGGTGTAGAGAGCAACCCAAGCATTGTAGGTCGCGATAGGCATGCGCAAAGCCTCCTGAATTTTTCACAGGCTAACACGAACTCAGCTTCTGGTATGCCGGAAATCACTGAGGGTCGAATGCTTGTAAGGTTGATGATTGAGATCGCCCGCCGACCGAGCCATCAATCGAGTTCGTGATAGCCGACTCCGATGCGACGGAGGGAGCTCCTTCGCCGCAGACGAATGCGCCTAGCAGCCATTTCCGCATCGCCCCTGTTCTCAAACGAGGCCGTAGCGCCCCTCCCCTTCGTGCCTATCCGTCCCCAACGTCGCTCGACTGTTGTCCATCCGAACAAGTCAGTGGCGACCCAGAGGTGATAATTGCGAGCAATGTTCCGTGAGGGGTCAATTGCCTGCCAGTGCCATGACTGATCGTAAGGTCTTTCCATGCCTTATGCTGCCAGACCGATCATCGCAGGGTCCAATTGGAATTCTGAATCACTGGGCAGCCTGTGATTCACAGAAACGATCGCTCCTCGCTATGCGACGAAGCTCGTGCCGATCCGCGCCCGTCAGCCCTGCTTATTCGACAGCGACCATCGCGAGCAGCGGTATCTGTCAGAGAGCGGTCATCATACTGATCCAAAAAACCTGTAAGCTTCCCGTTGGTTAGACTGGTTATATCCAAGTTAGATCAGTTAAGGCTGCTCTACCGGGTCGCGACTCGTGGGATTCTCTTGGGAATTTCGGACATACGGTTCCCAAAATGTCGGCGATGTGTTCCCGATGTTCCGAATGTCTGTTCCCAAAAGACCGTGTCTTGGTTCCTGAAGTGTCGATGGTTGTGGAAAGGTTGTTCCTAAAGTGTCGAAATCGGCTCTCATGAGGGTCAGGTGCGAGACAAATTGAATCATTATCGAGGCGAGTTCAGGAGAAGAGCTTCAATCTTGCCTTGGCGTTACCATTCGAGCGCATGCGCCCCTGATCGACACGACACATTTGGAACGCTTCGCACGCATGGGCGCTCACGCACGGAGCCTTCGCCACTCAGTGGCGTCCGATTCTAACGGTATTCACACACGGGTTGGTTATCTGCGCAGCTCGTGTTTGTGCTTCTCGTGATGGCGCTTAACCCAACCGATGAAAGCCTTCTGCCAGCTCGCAGGCGTCCTTGCTGGGTCCGCGTTCACCCATGCCTCGAATTCCGCATGGAGCGCATAGAGGTCCCACCCTGGACATTTCTCGCGCAGATATCCGATCGTTTCGTCGGTCATGACCCCGCGGGTGGCTCTGTCGGAAAGGCCTGCTACAGCGGATCGCACAAGGTGGCGGGCATCAAAAAAGAGCGGGGCTTCTTCATTGGGAGGAGCAGTTGCCTCGGATCCTTGGCCGTCCAATGCCACTGGGCTGGCCGTATCGACCTCGACTGTCTCTAGTAGAGAGACTGCCTCACTTTCGAGCTCAATTTCTTCCTGTACGCTACTGGCCTTCTCTGTGAGACGGATCATTCTGAGAAGTGGCTCAGCCCCCTTCCCGTCCTCAACGACAAGCCGATAGCCCGGCAAGACATTCTTTTCGGCGAGCTTGAGTATCTCGAATTTGAAGCGGCGATACTCACCCTCTGCACCTGACTTCTCGAACAGAACGGGCATGGAGATCGCAAATCCTGCTTGGCCGGCGCCGCCGGCATGCTTGCGAGCCACGCGGTAAAGCCATCGCTCACGGCCGCCCGTGATATCGAAGTATGCGCGGTCAATGCTCAGCACTCCGCCCTTCATCATGACGCCTTCCCAAAACCAGTTCGACAGCTCAAGCGTCATCCCCCGGCTTCGTTCGGTCTTCTCGTCGACAAGCTGGGTCCAGCCATCGAGCCAGCTGAATGTTGCTTCACGGCGGTTTTCGGCGCGGATGTTTGTCTTGATTGTCGTCGACACCAGGCGGTCAAGAGCCTGCCCCAGAAGCTCATAAGCGCGGCCTGTGGTAGGCCTTCCGATTGCACGAAGCAGATCATAGGGCATGATGTGGAGCTTGCGCGGCACATCGTTCACTCCTCGTCGAGACATGTCGGCGAGTTGGCTGGCGCAATAGATCAGGATGTCCGCATCCCATATTGTCGCCATGCCGTAGTCGGGGTTCGCGCTGACGTGGACCCAGAGTTTGCCATCCGGGGCGGTGTATTCGATGGGCTTGGTTCTCTTGCGCTTGGCGAGCGAGAAAAAGGGGCGCTCCATCATCTCGCGTTGGTCGCGCAGCGGCATGTCCGCCAGGTAGGGCAGAAAGAGATCGAATTGTTCGGGAACACTCTTTCTCAGTGCCTGCGTCATCGCACCGCCTCGCTTTCCCTGCACAAATTATTCCCCGGGGAATAATTTGAGACGCCATTATTCCCCGGGGAATAATCATTGGTCCACGGGGTGCTGATCGGCAGGGGCAGGGGGGCGTTCATCTTTGAAGTCCTCCACCATCTGCGGCAAGGGTTTCTAGCAGCAGTTTGATCTTGGCTAGCAGCTCGTCGTCGGAGAGGCCGTGCCCAGAATGCAGGCGCAAGGTCACGCCCTGCCGATTTGTTCGCTGCAGGCTGACTGCGGGCCGGTCATGCGCCCCGTTCAGCACAATTTCTCGGTTTTTGGTGGGCGATTGCTCTGTGGTGAGTAGTGCCTTGATGACGTCCGGCGCAGGGATGGGGGGCTTTCCCTCATTGCGGAGCTGCGCCTGTTTCGTCGCTAGGTCCTTGGCGGCCTTCTGGATCAATGCAGCCCTTTTCGGATCACTGAAAGCCTGGGCGAGGGGGTAGGCTGGCTTCAGCTGGACGTCAGCTGGAGATGCGAAAGCCGCTACAACGGAATCGGGGATAGTCGCGACCTTGATCATTTTCGACAGCCAGCTCTGAGACAGCTTAAGTCGTTCTGCCATCCGCGACTGATGGTTGCCGTAATGGGTCTTCAGTGCGGCTGCATAGTTGCGAGCTCTCTCGAGGTCAGAAACGTCCTTGCGGGCGCGGTTCTCGATGTCGGCGAGACGGAAAGCGGCCTCATCGTCGAGGTCGGCAACCTGCGCGAGAAATTTCAAATCGGGATAGGAGTTCTGGCGAAGCCAGGAAATTGACCAATGTCGCCGCGTGCCTGCGATGACCTCGAATTCAAACTCCGGATCGCCCTCAATTCGGCGAACGACGGCGGGTACTTTCTGACCTCCTTCGGCGATGATCGCGTCAATCAGCTCGCGGCAATTGTCTTCATTGAGGTGGCTGTAGGAACGCGCATTCCCCGTCCACGGACGAACGCGTGCAGGGTCTAGTGCAAGCTGCGTAACCTGCCTGACCTCGCCACTGGCGACCCGGGCGAGGGCGCTTTCGCGCCCAAGCAATGAATTTCTGCGTGATCGGTCTGCACGCAGCGCAGGGGTGCCTTCAGACTCGCCCTCTGTCGGGTCTGTCTCCCGGCCCTCGATCTCATCTGCCAGCAATGCGGTCAGATAGTCCTTTTGCTTCTTTGCCATCGTTGGCCTCTCAGTGTGCCGCCAGTGGAGGCGCGCCGCTCATTAGAGCCCGTAATCTCGATTCAAGCAGGGTGGTCGCTTCAGCCATTGACGAGAAGGCTTTCGTCAATGTTCTGGGTCCGGCCCCAGCCTTGTCTTACAAGTTGCTCGACCTGCCCGAGGGCTTCGTCGAGGTTGGACCGGCATCGCTTGTGCGTCCTCGTCGTACCGATTGGCTTCTCCAGCTCGTATATCGTCATCATACGCAGAGCAGCGTGGCTGATTTCAGCGCTCTCCAGAATGGGGACAGGCAGAAGGGCGGGGCCAAAGCTCTGCTCCATTATGGCTCGCACCATCTCATGGCTTGGATCGCCGCTGTCGAACTTCGAACATAGGAGGCGGACAAAGTTGTACTCTACCGCCACGCCAGCTTCGACCAATTGACCAATCACTTGATCCATCATTGAGAGGAATTGGACTGTCGAGCAGAAGTCCGGCGTGGTGGCCGCAAGGGGTACCAGCAGGGAGTTCGCCGCCTGCATCACCGCAAGCGAGATCGTGCCGAGTGCGGGAGGTGGGTCGAGAATGACGACGTCATAGTCTCGTGCAAGATCGATCAGGCCCTGTTTCAATTTGCGGAACCGAGCTGCAAGGACGCTCTGGCCGTCTGCGCCGGAGGCAGCGAGTTCGTACTCGACGTCAAACAGCTCGAGGTTTGAAGGAATCAGGTCGACATTTGGCCACGGTGTATTCTTGACCGCATAGAGGAGGTCCGCTTGGGTTGGGTCGATGGAAAGATACGGGTAAAGGGTCTCTTCTCGTGTGATGTTAAAGTGCGGATTGAACCCGAACAGGGTTGTAGTCGTGGCCTGACTGTCGCAATCAACAACGAGGACGCGGTAGCCCTGAACCGCGAAATAATGCGCCAGATGAGTGGTTACGGTCGATTTCCCGACGCCCCCCTTGAAGTTCTGAACGGCAATCATCGCTGGAGTGTCTTTAGGGCCGCGGGCGGGGCTTGCGTCCAGCACCTGCCGCATGTGAAGTATGTCTTCGATCGAGTAGCCCAGACGCCTTCCGTTTTCGCTCGAGGGAGGCGGGGGAAGTCTACCATCTTCCTCGGCCATCCGGATCCTGTTGGTCGAACAGCCGAGCAGTTGCGCGGTCTCAGCAACTCCAAACCGGACGTTCAGACCTTTGCGGCTGTCAGGCAGAAAAGCCTTCCGCCGCAGCCTCTCGATCATTCGTTCGCCCGCCTCCGCGAGATCGCCAATCTGGGTTACAATTGAATCTGAATATGCCATCCAGAGGTGTCCTTGAAGGTTTTGTGGCTTTTGAATAAATGAAAACCTTCAAATCGGCAAGCTGGCGTTGGCGAACCTTCAAAGTGCGTGATTGGCGCGTCGACTGAACCCCTGGAACAATCGTGATCCTAAGCTCTCGGCACTTCAACAAGGCGGGTCAGGGCTGGGATGATTGCAGCGAATCGCTCTGTGACATTTGAACCGGCTTGGCCTGCGACTGTGCTGATTGTTTGCTCGGAGAACGCTGCAAAAAGTGCTCTTTGCTCCGGCGAAACATCGTCTCTCGTCAACGTCAGAAGCTCCCGTACGAAGCTCATCGACGCATAGCATACTTGCTTGAAGGTGGGGTCGAAGTACAGCATGCCGTCCCCCGCCACCTCGATCGCAATGAACAGCCGTGCTCTGTCCATCTCGAAAAGATCAATTAGCTGGTGGCGAAAGCTCGAACATATGTTGGCCCGGCCATTCTTGACCTTGCTGACGAGGCTCATTCCCTTGCCAGTCGCAAGGGCTACCTCCCGGTTGGTCATCCCGTTGCGCCGCCACGCCTCGGTTAGGACGATCCGGTACTGCTCGAAACGAGCGGCCCTGCTTTCTTCGTTAAGGATATTCTGCATAAATTTCCGACCCCTCAGTCAAATATTAACTTAAAGCCTAGGCACATTGTCAAGTATTAATCTTTGGGATGAGGTTCGCGCAGATCAGCGTCGTGCGGCGGTGCTCTCACCCTCTGATGCAGAAATGTCATTCAGTTTCAGAGCTGGAGGGGAAAATTTTTCCTATGATGGACAATGCGTATTGATCGCTCTGGAAAATTGCTCCTCTACATAGGAACAAAATTCCATGATGTCGGAAAATAATTCATAAATACGAGAAATTCATTCATGCATGCGGCAAACGAAGTGACAAGTTGCGGTGAGCTGAGTGATAGTCGAAGACATAATTCTTGAAGCATAGGCCGGATTCCCGTTTCCTCGCCTAGGTTCCGCAATCCCGCGGGGCCGTGGAACGGGGAACTGCAATGAATGCACTCTCGATGAAGCAGGGTCTGTCGCTGAACACGATCCTGATGGCGCTGGCGGTGTTCGCCATCGTCAGCCTCCTGACGATCGGTGCGGCCTATGCCGGTACCGACAACACCTTCAACACCGCGCTCACGACCTTCACGAACTTCCTCGAAGGTTCGGGCGGTCGGATCATCACCGTGATGAGCCTTGCCGGCGGCCTTGTCGCCCTCGGTTCGGGCCGCTTCAGCCTCGCCCAGGTCGCCGTTCCGGTCGCCGTCGGCGTGGGTGCCGGCACCGGCGTTCCGATCGTCACCTCGACCGTCACCGCGACGATCTGAGGCGGCGTGCAACCTAGGGGAGGGGGGTAAGCAAATGGATCGGTACAGCATTCCTTCGCATCTCGACGATCCTGAACTCATCGGGTTCTGGACGCTGGATGAATTCCTCGCGATGGCGGTTCCGTTCATCTGGGGCATTCTGAGCCAGCACGTCGTGATCGGATTGGTGCTGGCGGTGCTTGGATGGTGGGGGTTTAGGAAACTCAAAGCCGGGCGGGCCACATCGTGGGTTTTCCACATGGCCTACTGGTACCTGCCGTCGAGCTTCACCGGTCTGAAGGCGACACCGCCCTCCCATCTTCGCATGATGGTGGGCTGACATGGATCATTCGTACGGACTGGCGCAATCGCAGCGTGTGCTCAAGCAGCGCAACATGCTGGGTATCACCGCACTGACGCTGGCAGGCCTGCTTGTCCTGCTCCTGATCTTTGGGTTCACGCGCGACCGCGAGATCGTTCTTCAACCCGTCCTGCGCAGCCCGCTGACCGTATCGTCGAGCGGCGTCTCCGAGGAATATCTCGAAATGGTGACGCGCGATACCGCTCTCATTGCACTCAATCGCAGCCCTGAGAACCTAAACTACTGGATGGAAACGATCCTCGAGATCGCCGCGCCCGAGGCACACGGGGCACTGAAGCGCGACCTCATGAAGGTCATCAAGGAGCAGGGCAATTCGAGCATCAGCCAGTACTTCACGATCGGTGCGATCCGCGTCGATCCCGACACCCTGACCTCCGAAGTATCCGGCACGCTCCATACAGTCGTCGGTTCGAAGGCTGTCACTGCCGAACACAAGCGCTTTCGCTTCACCTGGAAGTATTCCGGGTTGTCTCTGCAGTTGGTCGGTTTCGGCATGATCTCCAAGGCCGAAGGCCAGGAACAAGGGGAAGAGGCATGATCACGCCATATGCAATCGGCCTGTTTGCAAGCGGGACGGCACTTGCTGCCCGTCCGCTCTGCCTCAGCAGCCGAACGATTGGCGCAGGGCTTTTGGTCGCAGGGGCATTGCTGATGGCCTCACCGGCCTTCGCAGATGAGACGCTGCTCGCGACCGATAACAGCGAGGTCGCTTGCACCATATCCAAGTCTGGCCTGACGCGGGTCAGTCTCAAGGACGATCGCTTCGCCAGCGTGTCGAAGTTGACCACCGGCAACGAGACCGATGACTTCACGGTCGTGAACGAACCGACGCGCGGCGACATCTACATCTCCGTGCCCGAAGGATTCACGAAGGACGAGGTTTCGTTCTTCGGCACGACAGCCAAGGGCTTCGTCTACAAATTCGCTTGCCGCCTCGAGGGCGAGCGCGCCCATCAGGTTTTCGTCGAGAACCGCGATATCCTCGGCGAAGAGCCCGCCGAACTCGCGCGTGCGATGTCGCCGGAGGAAACTTCGGCCTCTCTCATCCAGGCCATGTATCAGGGGCAGGGCATGGACGGGTTCGAGATCCGTCAGCCGTCAATGAGCCCGGTCATGGTGGGCCCGCTCAAGGTCCAGTTGATCACTGAATATCGCGGCCTCAACCTCGTCGGCCGTGTGCTCAGGATCGAGAACACCGGAAAAGCGACAGCAGTTCTGAACGAGCAGACCATCGCGCCGAGCAACGCGGTCGCGGTTAGCGTTGCCAAGCATGAACTCGCCGAACGCGAGGTGACCACTGCCTACATCATCACGCCATCGGGCCAGATCGCGGCCAGCTCCGTGGGAGGACGTCCATGAACTTCAACAATCCTTTCAAGCGCAAGCCCAGGCAGCTCGATGCCGACGACACGGTCGATGTCGAAGAGTTCGGCACCAATGATGCTGTCAGGAAGAAGCAGATGATGCTGATGACCGCTGCTGGTCTCGTGGCCCTTGTGGCGGGCTCGGCCTACATCTTCGCCGATGATACGGCCGACGAGGCCGCCAAGGTGGCGGACAAGGGCGAGATCAAGGTCTCGACCGATGATATGGTCAACAAGAACATGGGGCAGCAGCAATGGCAGGCAATGTCCGAAGCCGAAATGCAGGGCATGCAGAACCAGCTGCGCGGCATCGAGGGTCAGGATCAGCGGCTCGATGCGCTGCAGGCGCAGATCGCGGCGCTACAGGCCGAGAATCAGGCGATGGCGACCGACGGTCAGCGAGTGGTTGGCGCCTACCAGACCGAGAACGATCAGCTGCGCCAACAGCTCGCCCAGCGGGCAGCCGCGCCGATGCCGCCGCAAGGCATGTATGGTCCGACCGGTCCTGCAGTGGGCCGCGCCGGTCCTCAGGGCGGAGCGGGGGCAGCAGCTGCAGCCGCCGTGGCCGGTTCGCCTTACAGCCCACGCTCTATCAAGCTCGTTGCCTTTGAGGGCGGGCCGTCGGGCACCGCTACCCGGATCAGTGGCGGCTCCACTAGCTACACCGATAGTCCGAACTATCTGCCTCCCAACTCGATCGCCAAGGCGCGCGTCATCGTCGGTGTCGATGCCTCGGCGGGCGTCAATTCGCAGACCGATCCCTTGCCAGTCGTCCTTCGGATCACCGGCCCGGCCCGGTCGGTCTACCGGGACGGCAAACTGCTCACGACCAAGATCGAGGGATGCCTGGTTAACGGCGCCGCGCGCGGCGATCTCTCGAGCGAGAAGGTCTATGTGAAGCTTCAGCGCATGACCTGCCCGCAGGCCAACGGTCGTTACGCAGTTTCCGACGTCAAGGGCTTCATCAGCTTCGGCGGGAAGACCGGCGTGCGGGGGAGGGTGGTCAGCCGCGAAGGCGGGCTTGCGACGCAAGCCTTCTTGGCCGGCCTCGTAAGCGGTGTCGGCAACGCCTTTCAGGGTGCCAATCAGATCCCGCGCATCGCACAGGACCCTGTTTTGCCGTCGGCGTCCGACGTCGGGATCCAGGCGATCGGGGGCGGCGCAGCTACCGCGGGCAACACCCTTTCGCAATATCTCATCGAGCGCGCCGAGCAGTACCAGCCCGTCATCGAAATGCCGACCGGCATCGATGTCGAGATCGTCTTTCTCGACGGCGTTTTCATCCAGAACTGAGCACGCCCGCGCCGCGCGGAGTGAAGGAGTTTGTTCATGCTGAATACCACCAACGTCGCGCTTGCATCGATGTCGCTATTGCTGGGCGCAACCGCCGCCTCCAGCTCACCGGATGTGGCTGGGCTTCTCAAGACTCGGCTGCCTAAAACCGAAGTTACGGGCGTCGATTGCAACCGCATTGCCGGGCTGTGCGAGGTCACCGCCAAGGAAAACCTGTTCTATGTCGATGCCAGTGCCCGTTACCTCATCATCGGGCGGGTCTATGACATGGAAACCCGCCAGGATTTGACGGCTGCGCGCCTTCTCGAGCTTAATCCCGACATGCTGGTGGGCGGTGCAGCCAAGGCCAACGCGCTCGCCAATGCTGGCGAAAGCGAAGCATCTGGAGGGGGACGCGGGTCGCGCAGCGAGCGCACCGTGTCACAGGCGGTAGCGCAGAAAGTGGATCTCTCGACGCTGTCCGATGCTGGTGCGATCGTATGGGGGAAGGGGGGCCAGAAGGTCACCGTCTTTTCGGATTTCCAGTGCGGATATTGCCGCGCGCTGAGCCGCGAGCTTGAGCAGATGAACGTGACGGTGATCGAGCGGCCGATCTCTGTGCTTGGCAGCCGCGATATCGCCGACCGGGTGCTGTGCGCCAGCGATCAGCGTGAAGCGGTGCGCGCCGCCTATGCGCAGATGCCGGTCAAGGCCGCCACCTGCGACACCCGCGGATTGGACGAAAACGAGGCCTTCGCGCGCAAGCATGGCTTCACTGGCACGCCGGTGATCGTGCGGTCTGATGGGGCTGTTCTCGAAGGATATCGACCCAAGGCGGCTCTCGTCGCCTGGCTGAAGGGAGCATGACATGAAGCGTAAGTCTCTTCCTGATGTGATCTGTCTGCCGCATGGTTCGGCTGCGAACTGGCGGCCACCTTTGACGCGGCGGCGTATCGCTGCGATCGGTGGTGGGCTGCTGTTTCTTGCCGGCTGCACGACGTTCGGAACGAACATCAACGGGAAGTTCAACTGCGGTCCGGCAGGGGAGGGCTCCTGCTCGCCTGCGACCGTCATAGACGACCGCGCGCTCGCAGAGATCACCGGCGATGCGAGCTATGTTCCTGCAGGGCCCTATCGTGCGCCCGTTCGCGAGATGCAGCCGGGCACGGTGGCGCTCGCCGCTGGCCCGCAAACCGTGGTCGTGCCCGGACAGCAGAAGGTGTTGCGCATCGTGTTCCCGGCGCATGTCGATCGGGCGGGCCGCTACCACGAGACCAGCGTCGTCAATGCGGTGGTGGACAACGGCGCATGGATGCAAGCGAGTGCCTCACACGGCGCGGCGCTCGCACAGACCGTCAACCTGACGGTCAATCCCGAGATCCTCGCGCAGCTCGGCGAAGAAGTTAGCGTCGGGGGCGAGGGTGCCGTGAGCACGGCGGCGCGCATCAGCATGAAAGATCCCGGCATGCCGTCGGCCGAAGCCGTCGCTGCTGCGCGCGCCCGCGCAGCGGCCAAGGCAGCCAAAAGCGCGGCGGGTGGCGACTCTGCTCCCGTTGATGCTCCGGCGAACCGCCCGCAGTCGTTCAACCCGGTTGTGGAGGAATAGGCGATGCCCGCTGCGAGCAAGAAAAGCTGGTTCGCCCGTCTGTTCGGGGACGAGCATGCGCCCGATGAAGGGACACCCGGCCACGGTGCGCCGATGCTGGCGCAATGGCTTCCCTATCGCAGCTTCGATCCGAAGACCCAGATCTTCTACCAAACGGACTCGATCGCTTTTGCCCTCGAGGTTGCGCCGCTTATCGGTGCCGATGAACGCACTGGTGAAATCCTCGCCCAATTCCTGTCCGAGGCGATGCCGCCGTGCTCGCGGTTGCAAATCCTTTCGTTCCAGAGCCCCCGGGTCGGGCAGACGATCGCGCGCTATGCTTTGCCGCGCTACGCTGCCGGCGGCGTGCACAAGAAGATCGCCGAGCATCGTTCGCGGATGTTGGGGCATGGCGCATGGAACTCGCTGGCGCAGGATGGACCCTTCCACGTGCGCCAGCACCGCTGCGTCCTTTCTGTCTCCTTCAAGCTTGGTAAGGGCAGTGTCGAGGAACTGATCACGGTTCGCGACTCGATCACCTCGCTGCTCCAATCGATCAATGTTGATGTGAGCCGCTACTCTCCGGTCGACCTTATCGCCCTCATCGATGACCTGACCGCTCCGGCGTTCGATGTCTCCGACCATGTCGAGGAATACTGCGAGCTCGATCCCATCGCGGACCAGTGCGTGCGCCGTGATGTGCAGACCGTGGTGCAAGCCGATCGCATCCTCGTCTCCTGCGAGCCGCTGCGGGCCGTGACCACGCTGGGCGGGGACACTGAGTTCGAGGAGATCCGCCCCGACACCTTCGATTACCGCTTCTTCTCGGTTCGCAACCTGCCGACACGCTGGGCGCCATGGGATTGCCAGAAGGTCATCGGCGATATGTTCGCTGACAAGCTGCGCCCGGGCTGCCCGACCATGACCAGCCTGTGCATCGTTTATCAGGATGAGGAAGCGGCGAGTTCGAAGGCCGGTTACAAGTTCATGCGGACCTCGAGCCTTGCCGATACGCCTTCAGCGAGGCTTTTGCCGCAGCTGAAGGACCAGAGCCGCGAGTGGGAGCATGTCCAGCAGGAGTTGCGCCTGGGGCGCAAGCTTGTGCAGGTCTATTACACGGTTGGCATCATGAGCCCGAAGGGGAAGGGCGATGCGAACGAGCGCACCATCAAGTCGATCTACAAGGCGGCCGGTTGGGATCTGCTCGACGAGCGCTTCCTGCAGATCATGGCCTTCATGTCTTGTCTGCCGATGACCCTTGGCAACGGGCTCGATGTCGATCTCAAGCGCATGAAGCGGCTGCGCACCATGCTCACCACAACCGCTGCCAACCTCGCACCGCTTCAGGGTGAGTTCCTTGGCGGGGCCAAGCCGCACCTGATGTTCATCGGGCGGCGCGGGCAGCCCTTTTTCTGGTCGCCCTTCGAGAACAGCGCGGGCAACCACAACGTGGCGGTGTTCGGCAAATCGGGCTCGGGCAAGTCGGTTGCACTCCAGGAGCTGTGCGCCGCCTTTGCAGGCATTGGCGCGCGGATTATCGTGATTGATGACGGGCGTTCGTTCGAACACATGGCCAAGATGCTGGGCGGCAAGTTCGTCGAGTTTCGCCTGCGTGACGGGTTCAGCCTCAACCCCTTTTCGATGATCGACGCCGACCTGATCGACAGCGATGAGGACTACCTCGTCGATGCGCTCGCCATGCTCAAATCCATCATCGGCCAGATGGCGCGGCATGTGGATCACTTGAACGATACCGAGCGCGGCCTCATCGACAATGCGGTTGGGCAAGCCTGGCATGCCAAGGGCAGGGATGGCTCCATCGATGACGTGATCGAGGTGCTTGTGTCCCATGGCAGCCTCGCGGCCGAGGATCTCGCGACCGCCATGTTCCCGTTCTCCTCGAAGGGCACCTATGGCCGGTTCTTCATGGGCGAGGCGACGGTCGACATGTCGTCCGACTTCACCGTCTTCGAGCTTTCCGACCTGTCGAGCCGCGAGGAACTGCGCTCGGTTGTTCTAACCGCGATCATGTTCCTGTCTTCGCAGAGCATGCGCAAGATCAACCGCGAGATCCCCAAGGCCCTGCTGATCGACGAGGCTTGGCAGATGCTGCGGGGCGGATCGATGGCTGACTTCGTCGAGACATACAGCCGCACCTGCCGCAAGTATGGAGCCTCGCTCATCACCGCGACCCAGTCGCTCAACGACTACTACAAGTCGGAAGGCTCGCTGGCTGCGCTCGAGAACTCCGACTGGTCCGTCATCCTACAGCAGAAGCCCGAGACCATCGCGGATTTTCAGAAGCACGGCCGCTTCGACATGGACGCCTATACGGAAGCCTTGCTCCGGTCTCTGAAGCGTAGCGGCACGGATTACTCGGACGTGATGATCAAGGGCCCTGATACGCTGGCGGTAGGCCGCCTGGTGCTCGATCCCTATTCGGCAACGCTCTATTCGTCTTCCCCCGCCGTGTTCGGGCGCATCGAGCGGCTCATGGAAGAGGGCTTCACGATGGATGAGGCGATCGAGATGGTCGCTTTCCCCCATCTGGAGCGCGAGATGATGCGGGAGGCGGCGGAATGAACGCGCTCCTTCACGGCCGTTTCCAGAGGGCCTCGCGCGGCGGCGGTGCGGGGATCATCCCCTTGGCGGTCGAGCCTGTTAGCAGACATCGTACCGCCGCCACAGGCCGCTTGTCCCTACGGGAAGTCGTTGCGGAGCTGTGCTATTTCACCCTTCGCCTGTCCGGGTGGTTGGCGCTGACTTTGCTCACCACGTTTGGGCTCTATGCGGTCTTCTTCATGGCGCTTGGCGCGTTTTCGGCCGAAGGCTTCTTCGCCCATCTCGCCAATCTCTCCGTGCGCTTTGGCGAAGCGGAACCTGCCCGTCAGGTGATCTTTGTCCGCCAGCTCGCGCTTGTGACCCTCGTCCTGTTCCTGATTGTCAGCGCGGCGCGATATCGCTCGCTGGCCGCCGTGTTTTCGGCCGACCCGGCCCCGCGAAAGGATTGATCATGTCCGAGCAGCTCACTCTCATCCCGCCACCGTCGCAGACCCACAGCGCGCCTTCTGCTTTCGTGGAGATCGACCATGGCGTGTCCAAATCCCATGGCGGCACGGCAAACACGGCGTCCGGGCCTTCCGCACCCCGATCGAGTCAGCGCCGCAAGGGCCTTCCACCGAGCGCATTCCTGTTGAGCGGTTTCGCGGTTGTCGCGCTTCTGTGGGGCGCGTGGGTCACCAAGAACATTCTTGATCCTTCCGTAGTCAAGGCGCCGATCGCCAGCGTCAGGCTCGAGCAGATCATCGGCGAGTATGTGCAAGCGCAGGCACGGAGCAATACGCCGCCCGAGGTCGTGACGCAGCAGACGCAGGCCTTCATGGCCGCGCTCGGCGAGGAGCTGAAAGCGCGCGGTGCCGACGGCACCACGGTGATGGTCGGCGAGGCGGTGCTCTCGCAGAACGTGCCTGACATCACGGCTGATGTGCGCAACGCCATCTATGCCAAAGTCCCCCCGCCTGCCGCACCCGCATCCGCTCCGCCCCCCGCGTATGCGCCGCAGCAGCAACTGCCCAATGGTCCGGCCGCGATGCCGGTACCGGGCCAGTAGGTCGGGCAGGGGAGGGCCGCCGCCATGCACAATTCGCCGATGTCACCCCTTCGCGGATCGGTGCTGGCGGTGGTCCTTCTGGCTGTTGTCGCGCTTTCCGGCTGCGGCAAGACCGAGGAGCCCCCCGTAGATCGCGACCCCAATGCCACGACCATGCGCATGACAGGTCCCGATGGTGCTGAAGTGAGCGCCGATATCGTCGAGACCGAGAACGGCATGAAAATGCGCGTCAGGGACGCTGACGGCAAGGAGTCCTCCATAGAGATGGAGCTTCCCGAGGGGTTCCGGGCACCCGGTGCTGGCGGCGGCCAGACTGGCGCGCGGGGTGACGCCTTCTCCGATTTCGATCGTCGGTTCGATGAACGCAGCGAGCAGTTCCGCAAGCGGTTCGATGAGAGGGTGGAGGAGTTTGACCGGCGATTCGAGGAAAATCGCAAGGCCTTTGATCGACGGTTCGAAGAAGATCAGCGCCGGATTGATGAACGCCAAAGGTCGATGGGTCGTCCCTCCGCTCCGCGGATGGCTGCCCCGCCAAGTCCGTCGCCCGATGTCGTGGAAGCCGCTACAGGCGATCGCAACATCCCCGTGGATGAAGACCGGTGAGCGCGTCGGCATCCACCCGCCGTCCTTCGGTGCTTGCCCGCTGGGCGATGATTGGCGTGCTCGCTGCGGGGATCGTCTCCCACAATGCGATTGCAGCCTGGCAGGAAAGCCATTCCTTCATGATCAACGTGAGCGAAAGCCTGCCGAACTGGGCGTTTTTTGTCAGCGCGGGCAAGCAGCCTGAGAAGGGCGACTATGTGTTTTTCGTCCCTCCGCCCGGTGAGCTGGTCAGTCGCCATTTCGGCCCGGACCAGGGGCCCTTCGGCAAGCAGGTGATCGGCATGCCCGGCGCGCTGGTTGAGCACCGCTATGGCTTGGTCTACGTCGATGGCGTCAAGGTGGCCCGCATCAAGCCGCGCACCCGTCTGGGCGAGCCTCTGCACCCCGGGCCGACTGGACGTGTGCCCCGCGACTGCTTCTACGTTGGCACGGACCATCCTGACGGGTTCGACAGCCGCTATGCCGAAATCGGCTTTGCCTGCCGCAAGGCAATTCTTGGCACAGGGACACCCATCCTGTGAGGGCGTGGCCGATCCTTGCCACGGGCTTCACGCTCTTGAGCCTCACCACGGTCGCGCCGCTGGTCTCGACCGTTTTCGCGCGCGATTACGGCGTCATGGGGCAGACCTGGCCGATTGCCGAGCCGGATCTGCTCACGACGATCGACCTGAAGCTGAAGACCCTCGAGGGCAATGGCAGCATCGAGCGAATGCAGCGCGAGCTGGTTGCCAAAACCGAGCACCGCGTGCGCAATCCTTTGCCTGTCGCTGGCATCTCGGCGGCGCAGAAGGATCGCAGCTGGATGTTCGACCCGTCCATCGTGGTCGAGAACGACGTGCGCGATCAGAAGGGCAATGTGATCGCGGCGCGCGGCGCGCGGGTTAACCCGCTCGCTCTGATCGACATGCCTATCGATCTGGTGTTCGTCGACGGGCGAGATGCGGACCAGCTCGAATGGGCGACAAAGAAATGGGAGAGCGCCAGAGCCAAGATCATCTTCGTGTCGGGCTCGCCGTTTGATCGGATGTCTGAGTACCAGCGCCGGTTCTTCTTCGATCAGCACGGTAAGCTCACTGCCCATTTCGGGATCACCCATGTGCCCGCAGTCGTCTCGCAGAAGGGTCAGCTGCTTGAGGTGCGTGAGATCGTCCTGCCAGCGAAGGGGGCAAGGTGATGCGCCTGGTTATTAGAACATCCAACAAGGATCCGCTCATTCTACTATGTGCGATGATTGGATTTGCCTTGCTGGCAAGGCTCCTCGTTGTCGTTTTTCCTGACGCACGGGGCTGGGTCCTCGATGTCGTCGTAATTGCGCTCTTTTTCGCCGCCGCCACATGTTTGGTTGTATTGTTCCTGTGCCTTGTGGTGATTGCCTTCGGGCAGCGGCCTGAAGCTTCATCGGTAATTTTCGAGGAGGAGCCGCCATGCTGACGGTCCTCGACTGGCTGAAGACCCCCATGGCTGCGCCCGAGACGCGCACGCTGAAGGTCATGCGCATGGCGATCCTTGTGCTGAGCATGATGGTTGTTGTCTCGGTCGCGGCCATCGACCCCCTGCGGGCCGCGATCGGGATCGGCGCGGGCGCGGTCGTGGCAGGGTTGCTCCTGATCCTCGCCGCGCTCGTGCCTGTCTATCTGTTGATCAAGACCCGCGCCGATGATGCGCATCTTTCTGCGCTTCTTGCGGAGACGGACCAATGATCCGCCGTCTGCTCTTCACGCTCGCCGCGCTTTTCGCCCTCGCGCTTTCGCCCGTCAGCGCGTCGGCTCAGACACCGCCGTCGAAGTGCACCGGCAAATTCGTCAACCCGGTGACCGATATCTGCTGGAGCTGCATTTTCCCGATCTCGCTGGGAGGCGCGAAGCTCTGGCCCGGGCGCCCCGACACCAACAATCCCGATCTGCCGATTTGCGCGTGTGGCACACCGATCCCTCGCATCGGTCTTGCGGTTGGCTTTTGGGAGCCGGCGCGGATGGTCGACGTGACCACCAAGCCTTGGTGCTTTCCCAACCTTGGCGGTTTGAAGCTTGATCCGGGCTTCGACATCGGCCGCGGCCAGGTGACACCACCGCAGATGGGGGGAGGGCGCACAGCCAACACCGCCAATTACCATGCGCACTACTACGTTTATCCGCTGCTCTACTGGATGGAGATCCTGACCGATTTCCTGTGCTTTGAGAGCGCGAGCTTCGACATCGCCTACATCACCGAGATCGATCCGCTCTGGAACGACGACACGCTGACGACGCTGATCAACCCCGAGGTTGCTCTCTTCGCCAATCCTATCGCGGTCGCCGCCTGCGCTGGGGACTGCGCAGCCGCAACCGCCCGCCTTCCGCTTGACGAGCTGTTCTGGTGTGATGGCTGCAACGGATCGATGTTCCCGATGAACGGCAACATTGCGGCGCATAACTCTCCTGTCCAGTCGTCGCGGCTCGCTGCCGAACGTCTCCTCTTCAAGATGCACCGTCAGGGCCTTGCCTTTGGAACCGCGGGTTCGCGTGCGCTGTGCGGCAAGTACATCATGCCGATCCTCAAGAAGTCGCAATACCGCATCCAGATGACCAATCCGATTGCGACGGTGAGTGGCAAATACGCCTGTTCCCCGATCGGTGCCTCGACCATGCCACCTGATGCGGGACGCAGTTATCCGGTGGGCGGCGAGGACTTCGGCTACCTTCTGTGGCGCAAGCGCAATTGCTGCATGTGAGCGCCGTGACGGCGCAGAAAGGAAATATGTATGTAAT
>NZ_LSKQ01000115.1 GCF_001557115.1 Erythrobacter sp. CCH5-A1 | reverse complement strand
GGGGGCGGGGCTGGGAATTGCTGGAGGCAATAGGCGATGAGCGTTTCCATATCGTCCGCCGCTTCGAGCGCCAGCAGGCGCTGGAAGGTGCCGATGCGGATGTGCGAATGGCTGAGGCGCACCAGCACGGCGGAGCGCGTCGGCGAGGGCTCGTCCCCGCGATAGAGGCTCTCGCCCGTCTCGATCACGCTGAAGGTTTTCGAGGTGTTGACGCCCAGCGCCTCGAGCATTTCGGTCGCGAGGATCTCGCGCACCGCGCCCTTCAGGGTCAGGCGGCCATCGCCGCTGCGGCTCCACGGGGTGGTGCCCGAACCCTTGGTGCCGAGGTCCATCAGCCGGCCGTCGGCTGCGCGCATCTGCGCGAACAGGAAGCCGCGCCCGTCGCCGATCTCGGGGTTGTAGACCCGGAACTGGTGCCCGTGATAGCGCAGCGCGAGCGGCTGAGGGATATTGCCTTCGAGCGGCTGGAACCGCGCGAAGTGCCGCACCCATGCCTCGTCGCTCAAGCCCGCCAGCCCGACACTCGCCGCCGCCCTGTCATTGCGCCAGCGAAGCCGCGTCTCGGGGAAGTCCGCGGCCGCGACCGGATCGCCCAGCCAGTCTGCCAGCGACAGGATGGCGGGATCGGGACGATAGGCACAGTGCGCATCCGGGTGTTGCAGTCGCTCGCTCATGCCGCGATAGTGGGCGAGGGCAGGGCGGCGCGCAAGCCGCGCAGGCCTTCGAGGGAAGGGAATACCGGCACGGATGGCCGCATTGTACGAAGACCGCTACTGGACCAGCAGCGACGGGCTCACCCTGCATTACCGCAACTACCCGGGGCCAGAGGGCACCGCGAAGCTGCCGGTGCTGTGCATGCACGGCCTCACCCGCAACGCCCGCGACTTCGGCGCGCTGGCCGAGGCGCTGGCTGCCACGCGCCGCGTGATTGTCACCGAGATGCGCGGGCGGGGCATGAGCGACTATGCCAAGGATTCGGACACCTATTCGCCGCTCACCTATGTCCAGGATGTGGAAAAGCTGCTCGCCGAGCAGGATATCACCCGCTTCGCAGTGGTCGGCACCTCGATGGGCGGGCTGATGACGATGCTGATGGCGGCGGGCAAGCCCGGGCGGATGAGCGCGGTGGTGATGAACGACATCGGCCCCGAGGTGCAGACCGCGGGCCTCGCGCGCATCTCGGGCTATGTCGGGCAGGGCCGCTCCTATCCCACCTGGGTCCACGCCGCGCGCGGTCTGGCCGAGGCGCATGGGGGCGCCTTCCCGAAGTTCGATCTCGACCAGTGGCTCGAAATGGCCAAGCGCACCATGGTGGTGAGCCAGAACGGGCGGATCGTGTTCGATTACGACATGGCCATCGCCGAGCCTTTCGCCAAACCCGGCAACGCCGCGCCGCCCAATCTGTGGCTCGCCTTCGAGGCGCTGGCGGGCGTGCCGATGCTGCTGGTGCGCGGGGGGCTGTCGGATCTCCTCAGCGCCGACACCGTCAAGCAGATGGGGGTGCGCAATCCGAAGATGCGCACCATCACCGTCCCCGATGTCGGCCATGCCCCGACGCTCGACGAGCCCGAGGTCCGCGCCGCGATCCATGCGCTGCTGGACGAGGCGGAGTGACCGACGCGTCTGCGGGGGCCGTTCCCCGCATCCTGCATTGCCATTCCACCTTCGCCGCGGGCGGCAAGGAGGTGCGCGCGGTCCGGCTCATGAACGCCTGGGGGACGCGGCTCGATCACACCGTGGTCTCCGCCGAGCCGCAGGCGATGGCGGCCGCCGCGCTGGTCGAGGATCATGTACCGGTCCGCTACCCGCAGGACTTCCCTTCGCTGACGGGCAAGCCCACGCCCGCGCGGTTGGCCGCACTGGCGCGCGCGATGCAGGGCTATGATCTCGTGTGCACCTACAACTGGGGCGCGATGGATGCGGTGATGGCGCACCGCCTGTTCGTGCGGCTCTGGAACCTGCCCCCGCTGGTCCACCACGAGGACGGCTTCAACGAGGACGAGGCGGTGCGTCTCAAGCCGGCGCGCAACCTCTACCGCCTTGCCGCATTGGGCGGGGCGTCAGCGCTGATCGTGCCATCGACCGGGCTCGAGATCATCGCCCGCCAGATCTGGCTCCAGCCGCAAGCCCGGGTCCTGCGCATTCCCAACGGCATCGACACCGCTGCCTTCGCCGTTCCGCCCGATCCCGCCGCGCTCCCGATCCGCAAGGGCGAGGACGCGTTCTGGGTCGGCACGCTGGCGGGCCTGCGCGCGGTCAAGCGGCTGACCGATCTCGTGACCGCCTGCGCGCCGCTGCCACCCGAATGGCACCTCGTGATCTGCGGCGAGGGACCGGAGCGCGCGGCGATCGCTGCCAAGGCGGAGGCGCTCGGCATCGCCAGCCGGGTCCACCTGCCGGGCAATGTCGATCCCGCCAAAGTGGCTGGCCTGTTCGATATCTTCGCGCTGTCCTCGGCCTCCGAGCAGTTTCCGCTCTCGGTGGTCGAGGCGATGGCGGCGGGTCTGCCGGTGGCGGCGACCGATGTCGGCGACATCCGGCAGATCCTGTGCGAGCCCAATCGCGTGCTGCTCGCGCCACCGGGCGATGCCGGGGCCCTCTCGGGCGCATTGCTTGCGCTGGCCGCCAACCCCGATATGCGCAGCGCGCTCGGCGCCGCCAACCGCGAGCGCGCGCGCGCAAATTTCGACTTCGCGGTGATGCAGGCGGCCTACGAAGCGGCCTATGCGCGCGCGATGGGGCGGGCTTTCTGATACCTTCATTCCCTCGCAGATTGCTTCATCTCCGGTTCAACCCGGCTCCAGCATTGCCCCGCCGTGACAGCCGGTGCCATTGCGCGCGGGCTTTCACCTGCCTAAAGAGCGCCCTCGCGCCTTCACGACGGTGACGGCGCAGACCAATTCACGAGGACACCAAGGCCGACCATGGCGCGCACTCCCATCACCTCTCCCGACACCCCCGCCCCCTCGCGCGAGGACGAGGTGCTGATCCGCGAAATCGACGAGGCGGTGCGTGAAGACGCGCTGCTCGAATTTTTGCGCAAGCACGGGATCAAGGTGCTCGGCGGCGTGCTGGCGCTGATCGCGGCGCTCGGCGGCTACATGATCTGGCACCACTACGCCGAGAAGAACCTCGAGACGCAGTCGGAAACCGTGATCGCCGCGCTCGACATGGCCGACAAGCGGGATTTCAAGAGCGCGTCGGAAAAGGTCGCAGGGCTGCTGGGCGACGATTCCTCGCCCGGCGCGCGCGCGGCGGCGCGGTTCATCCAGGCCGCTGCCGCGCTCGAAGCGGGCGACAAGGCCAAGGCGAGCGGGCTCTACAAGCAGGTCGCCGCCGATCCGACCACGCCCCCGGCCTTGAAGGATCTCGCCCGTGTGCGCGAGGTCAGCATCAATTACGACGCGATGAAGCCGGCTGACGTGATCGCGCAGCTCAAGGACCTCGCGGTCAAGGGCAATCCCTGGTTCGGCTCGGCGGGCGAGCTCGTCGCGATGGCGCATCTCGAAGCGGGCAACCGCGCCGAGGCGGGCAAGCTGTTCTCCGAGATTTCGAAGGATGAAGACCTGCCCGAAACGCTGCGCAGCCGCGCGCGCCAGATGGCTGGGCTGATGGGTGTCGACGCGATCGTCGACGTGAAGAAGCTGCTCAAGGACGAGGGGGTCGTGTCCGACGGCACGGGCGATACCGCAGGCGCGGCGGCTCAGCCGGCGCCGGCGGCGCAATGATCTTGGGATGGGAATCGAAGCGCTCATGACACATAACACAATCCTGCGCGCCGCGCTGATGGCCGGCGTGCTGGCGGCGGGCCTCGGCGGCTGCAAGGGCGGGCTGTTCGGCGGCGGCGATGAAAAGACCACGCCGACCGTGGGCAACCGCGTGCCGATCCTCTCGCGGATCGAGAGCGGGGCCGAAGTCGACCCCGCGCTGGCCGGTATCAGCGTGGTGCTCCCCCCGCAGCGGACCAACACCGAATGGGCGCAGGCCGGCGGTTCGGCGAGCAAGTCCTACGGGCACCTTTCCCTCGCCGAGAACCCCGCCAAGGTGTGGACCGGGCGGATCGCCGGATCGAGCAACCGCGAACGCCTCGCTGCCGCGCCGGTGGTGGGCGGCGGCAAGCTGTTCGTAACCGGGACCGACGGGGTGATCCACGCCTTCGACAAGAACACCGGCGCCCAGCTCTGGACCCTCCAGAACGACGAGAGCATGACCAAGGACATGCGCCCCTCGGCCTTCGGCGGCGGGGCCAGCTATGAAGGCGGCAAGCTCTACGCCACCAACGGCGTGGGCGAGGTCAAGGCGATCGATGCCGAGACCGGCGCGATGCTGTGGAAGGTGAAGCCCGCAGGCCCCTTGCGCGGTTCGCCGACCATCGCCTTCGGCCAGCTTTTCGTGATGACGCAGGACAACCAGCTGATCTCGCTGTCGATGACCGACGGTTCGCTGGTTTGGGACGAGAGCGGGTCGAACACCCAGTCGGGCGTGTTCGGCGTCGCTGCGCCGGCCGCCGGGCAGGGCACGATCGTTGCAGGCTATTCCTCGGGCGAGCTCACCGCCTACCGCTACGAGAACGGCCGCTCGCTGTGGTCGGATGCGCTGGCGCGCACCAATATCTCCACCACGGTCGGCTCGGTCACCGATATCGACGCCGATCCGATCATCGATTCGGGCCGCGTCTATGCGCTCGGGCAGGGCGGGCGCATGGCGGCCTATGAACTGGTCAGCGGCCAGCGCATCTGGGAACTGAACCTTGCAGGAATCTCCACCCCCGCCATCGCGGGCGAGTGGATCTTCACCCTCACCGACGACGCGCGCCTGCTCGCCATCGCCCGGTCGAGCGGCCGGGTGCGCTGGATCACCCAGCTCCAGCGCTACCGCGACGAGGAAGACAAGGAAGGCCCGATCTTCTGGACCGGTCCGGTGCTCGCCGGCGGCCAGTTGTGGGCTGCCAATTCGCGCGGCGAGCTGTGGAAGGTGAGCGCGGGCGAGGGTTCGGCCACGCTGTTCGCCGATATCGGTCAGCCGATCAGCATCGCGCCGGTGGTGGCCGACGGGATGCTCTACCTGCTCGACGACAGCGGCACGGTGCACGCCTGGAAGTAAGCGCTCTGCGCGGGGCTTTGCGGGGCTGTTAACCCTTTGCGTGTAAGCGCGTGGCGGTATGACTGCGCCCGCAACTCCCGTGCCGCCCGCGCCCCCGCGCAGCGATGTCTCGACCGGCGTCGGGCTGGCGGGGCTGGCGGGGCTTGCGGTGTGGATCGCCTTCTGCCGCTCCTATCCCGAGATCGCGAGCGCGCTGGGCCTGGGCGGCGGGCTTTCGGGCGCGCGCGGCGTGCTCTCCGGTCCCTATGCCGCGCTTGCCGCGATGCTGTTCACCGCGCTGCCGATGGCTGTGTGGTCGGTGCTGGTCGACAAGGTCCACCTGCGCCCCTCGACCGGGATCGACTGGAGCCTGAAACGCCCCCTGCCCGAGGTCATGCCGGTGGCGGTCATCAAGCTGGTCGGCCTGTGGTCGACCTGGGCGCTGCTGGCCGCCTTCTATACGCTGGGGCGCTGGTACTGGTCGGGCAATTACCTGTTTTCGATGGACGTCCTGAGCTTCGCCATCTTCCCGCTGGTGATCCTTTCGGTGCCCTATGTGATCTGGCTCGACCGCTATCTGGTGGAGCCCCGCGACGGCTGCTTCCACTTCGGCGCCTTCGTTGCGGGCGGCGGGGTCGCGGGGCGCGACCAGTGGGATGGTGCGGCGATCGCCAAGCACTGGCGCGCCTGGGCGATCAAGGGCTTCTTCGGCGCTTTCATGATCTCGATCCTCCCCCCCGGCTTCGCGCAGGTGGTGGAGGCGCAGCCGGCCGCGCTGCTGGCGAACCCGGTCGAGTTCATCATGCTGCTGGTGACGCTGCTGTTCCTCGTCGACGTGCAGATCGGCACCGTGGGCTACCTGCTGACGCTGCGCCCGCTCGATTCGCACATCCGGTCGGGCAATCCGTTCCTTGCGGGCTGGCTCGCCGCGCTGCTGTGCTACCCGCCCTTCGTGTGGGGGATCATCGGGCCCGACAACCAGATCCTGAGCTATGAATATGCGACGCCGGGCTGGGCGCACTGGTTTGCCGGTAACACCGCGCTGCTGTGGGCTTGGGGGGCGCTGCTGGTGTTCCTCACTGGCATCTACGCCTGGGCGACGGTGGTGTTCGGCATCCGCTTTTCCAACCTCACCTATCGCGGCGTGCTGACCAACGGCCCCTACCGCTTCACCCGCCACCCGGCCTATCTCTCCAAGAACCTGTTCTGGTGGGCGAGCGTGTTGCCCTTCATGGTGAACGGCGAGGGGTTCCTCGAACCCTTGCGCAACTGCATCTTCCTGCTCGCGGTCAACGCGATCTACTACTGGCGCGCGCGGACCGAGGAGGCGCATCTCCTCGCCGAAGACCCCAAATACGCCGAATATCACGCGTGGATGGAGGCGCATGGCCTCGTCACCGCGCCGCTCGCGCGGTTGAAGCGCCGCCTGCTGGGGCCGGGCGAAGCGCGCCGCGAAGACCCGCAGGCCTTCCCGGCGGAGTAGGTTCACATCACCGGCGAACCATCGTCGGCCTCGAACTTCAGCGCCTCGATCACCTTGAAATCGAGCCCGGCGATGGCCGCGCCGAAGGCGGCCATGTGCGGGGTGGCGAAGTGCGCGGCGAGGGCGGCCTGGTCCTGCCACTTCTCGACGATGTGGATGAGGCCGGGCTCGAGCAGGTCCTGCGTGAAGGCATAGGCGATGCAGCCTTCCTCGGCATTGGAGGCGGCGACCATGTCGGCGATGGCGGCCATCGCGGGCGCAAGCGCGCCTTCACCCACCTGGGCCTTGGCCAGTACGATCAGCATGTTCCTCTCCCCTGCTTAGAATTGTTGTTCGTAAACGCGGGTGATGTCCCCGTTCCATTCGCCGTGGTAGGCGTCGAGCAGCCGCTGCGCCGGAACCTTCCCGCTGGCGACGATTTCATCGAGCGTTTCGAGATAGCCGGTCTCGTTGTCGCCTGCCGCATTGAGCCGCGCACGCGCCTTCAGGCCCGCATGCGCGATCTTCAAAACCTCGCGCCCCAAATCCTGCAGAGTGCCGCCATCGGGCGCGCGGGTGGCGAGCGCGAGGCGCGGGACTTCGTTGCGCAGCCGCTCGCGCTCTTCCATCGACCAGCCCTTGACCAGATCCCACGCCGCATCGAGCGCGCCCTGATCGTAGAGCAGCCCGACCCAGAAGGCGGGGAGCGCGCAGATGCGGCTCCACGGGCCGCCGTCCGCGCCGCGCATCTCGAGGAAGGATTTCAGGCGCACCTCGGGGAAGGCGGTCGAGAGGTGGTCCCACCAGTCGCTCTGCGTCGGCCGCTCGCCGGGCAAGACCGATAGCTTGCCCTCGAGGAAATCGCGGAAGGAGAGCCCCGCCGCGTCGATATATTTCCCGTCGCGGAAGACGAAATACATCGGCACGTCGAGCATGTATTCGGCCCAGCGTTGATAGCCGAAGCCGTCCTCGAAGACGAAGGGCAGCATGCCCGTCCGCGCCGGATCGGTGTCGGACCAGATGTGCGAGCGGTAGGAGAGGAACCCGTTGGGCTTGCCCTCGGTGAAGGGCGAATTGGCGAAGAGCGCGGTCGCCAGCGGTTGCAGGGCAAGGCTGGTGCGGAATTTCTTCACCATGTCGGCTTCGGACTGGTAGTCGAGGTTCACCTGAATGGTGCAGGTGCGCAGCATCATGTCGAGGCCCATGCTGCCCACGCGCGGCATGTGCCGCAGCATGATGGCGTAGCGGCCCTTGGGCATGATCGGCAGCGCTTCGCGGGTCTTGTCGGGCCACATGCCGAGGCCGAGGTAGCCGATGCCGCAGCGCTCGCCCACTTCCTTGACCTGCGCCAGATGCCGGCCGGTTTCCGCGCAGGTCTGGTGGAGGTTTTCGAGCGGCGCGCCCGACAGCTCGAGCTGGCCCGCGGGCTCGAGGCTGACCGCCCCGTCCTCGCCCTTCAGGGCAATGACGTGGCCACCCTCTTCGATCGGGCTCCAGCCGAATTTCTCGAGGCCCTTCAACAGGTCGCGGATGCCGCAAGGCTCATCGTACGAGGGCGCGCGGTGGTCGGAGGTCTTGAACACCAGCTTCTCGTGCTCGGTGCCGATCCGCCAGCGCTCGGGCGGCTTCTCGCCGCCGATCATGGGGGCGATCAGCTGGTCGAGGCTTTCGATCACCGGATCGTCGGCAGTGGAAGCTTCGCGTGTGCTCATGGCAGGCCCTCTCTGGCCGGTTGCTTTATAAAACTGATTTGCCGCTGGGAAGGCAAATTCGCCTTTGCGCATGGGAAGCCGGTTTGTCTTGCAAAATCCGTCGAGCCGCTGCGCTGTCACCAGTCGCCGGCGGTGCCCATCCACAGGGCGAGGGCGGCGATGGCAGCGGTCTCGCCCCTGAGGATGCGCGGGCCCAGGGTGATGGGGCGCGCGGCCGGGTGGGCGCGGATCGCGGCGCGCTCGGCCTCGTCGAAGCCGCCTTCGGGGCCGGTGAGGATCGCGGCGGGGCCTTGATGCTGCGCGAAGGCGGCAGCAGCGGGCTCGCCCCCGTTCTCGTCGGCGAAGAACAGGGCGCGGCCCTCCGGCCAATCGGCCAGTAGCGCGTCGAGCTTCACCGGCTCGGCCAGTTGCGGCAGCGCGGTGCGGGCGCATTGCTCGGCGGCCTCGGTGGTGATCGTGCGGGCGCGCTCCAAGTTGAGCTTGTCGGCGACGCAGCGGCGGGTGACGAGCGGCTGGATGCGCGCGGCGCCGAGTTCGGTCGCCTTCTCGAGGATCAGATCGAAGCGGTCCTTCTTGAGGAGGGCAGGGCACAGCCACAGATCGGGCACGGCCTCGCGCGGACGGAGCATCTCGGCGACCTCCAGCACCACATCGCGCTTGCCCGCATCGACCACGCGCGCGGCCCATTCGCCGGTCACGTCGTCGCACAGGATCACGATGTCGCCAGCAGCCACGCGCATCACCCGCGCGAGATAATGCGCCGGATTGCCCTCGATCCGCACCGACACGCCCGCCGCAAGAGTCTCGGCGACGAACAGGCGCGGCGCGCTTTTCGGGGGCCAGGCGGGGGTGGCGGGCATGGCTTGGCCCTAGGCGCGATGGCCGCTACAGCGCAAGCGATGAGCGAAACGATCGTCCCCGACAGCGAGCATCACGGCCTTGTCGCCCGCCTGCCGCAGCTACCGCGCGATCTGGCGCTGCTGGCGCGGTTCGACCGGCCGATCGGGTGGTGGCTGTTGTTCTGGCCCTGCGTCTTCGCCGTTTGGCTGGCGGGCGCGGGCTGGCAGCTCGCCCTGCTCGGCTGGCTGCTGCTAGGGAGCATCGCGATGCGCGGGGCGGGGTGCGTCTATAACGACATCGTCGACGCCGATCTCGACCGGCAGGTCGCGCGCACCGCCTTGCGGCCGGTGGCGAGCGGGCGGGTGTCGAAGAAAGCCGCGTGGGGCTGGCTGCTGGCGCTGTGTCTCGTCGGCCTGGTGGTGCTGCTGCAACTCAGGTGGCAGGCGCAGCTTGTGGCGCTCGGCAGCTTGGCGCTGGTCGCGGCCTATCCCTTCATGAAGCGCATCACCTGGTGGCCGCAGGCGTGGCTGGGGATGGTGTTCACCTGGGGCGCGCTGGTCGGCTGGACCGAGCTCAGGTGGGACAACTGGGACGTGCTCGCGGCGCTCTATGCCGGGTGCATCTGCTGGGTGATCGGCTACGACACGATCTATGCCCTGCAGGACCGCGAGGATGACGCGATGGTCGGCATCCGCTCCTCGGCGCTGGCGATGGGGACGGCGGTGCGGGGCGGCATCGCTGCCTTCTATGCCGCTGCCATCGGTCTGTGGGCGCTGGCCTTCTGGCTCTACCGCGCCGACCCGCTCGCGCTCCTCGCGCTGCTGCCGGTGGCGGTGCATTTGGCGTGGCAGGTGGCGAGCCTCGACGCCGACGATCCCACGAACCCGCTCGCCCGCTTCCGGTCGAACCGCTGGGCGGGGGCGCTGATGGCGGCGGCGTGCTTCGTGGTCGGGAACGCCTGAGCCATGTGCAACCTCTACCGCATGACGAAGAACGCGAGCGAGGTCGCGGCGTGGTTCGATGCGGTGGAAGGCACGGGCGGGGCGAATTTTGCGGCGGAGGTCTATCCGGGCTACACCGGCCTTGTCGTGGCCGAGGGAGCGGTCCGGCCTATGACCTGGGGCTTCCCGCTGGTCCTGAAAGGCAAGCAGGGTCAGCCCCTGAAACCCAAGCCGGTCAACAATGCGCGCACCGACAAGCTGGCGACCGGTTTCTGGCGTCACGCTTTCGAACACCGCCGCTGCCTGATCCCGCTCGAGGCCTGGGGCGAGGCCGAGGGGCCGAAGGGCCGGATGACGCGCACGTGGCTATCGCTCCCCGATACCCCGATCTTCGCTGTGGCGGGCCTGTGGCGGCCGTCCGACGAATGGGGCGACTGCTATTCGATGGTGATGACCGACAGCGATGGCACCGATGCGGCGCAGGTGCATGACCGCATGCCGGTGCTGCTCGGCTCCGAGGATCAGACGCGTTGGCTGGGCGGCCCGCCCGAAGATGCCTTCGCCCTGTGCCGGGGGTGGACGGGGCCGCTCGCGATCGCGCGCACCGGCGATCCGTGGGCGCGCGGCACCACCGGAGATCGCCTGTTGCTGTGATGCCCGCCCATACCTCGCGAGACTTGCAAATATTGTTGTTAATCAACGTGTAAGCTTCGATCCGGCATAATCGGATGCGTTAGGCGAGGATTGCAGGAACCGGCATTACAGTGACGGCGCACCGTCCAGGCGAACGGATTGACCCGGTCCCTTTTTCGTCCCCCAGGATGCCGTGCGACGCAACGGCGCTGGCCCTGGCGGCGGGAGCGACCTTTTCGCTATTCAGCCTTCTCCTGTTGGTCTCGCCTGCCGTGCGGGAGGCAGCCCCCGAGGCGCTGGCGGTGTTCGGGCTCGCCCCGGCGGGCGCGTCCGGAGGCGCGGATGCGCGCCCGGCCGATGCGCGCCAGTCCGCTCCGGACGAACCATCACCCCGGCGCGAGGCACCACGGGCGCAGTCGGACACTGCGTCCACCGCCACCGCCGATCCGGTCGTAGCGCCTGCCGAAGACGAAGCGGCGCCCGTGCCATCCGCCCGGCCGGGGGGCGAGGCAGGCGGCGTCGTGGTCGTCGCGCAAGGCCTCGCGGCGGCGTCGCCCGAAGGGGTGAGCGTCGTCGCCGGGAGTGGCGGCGGCGGCGGGGCGGGCGCCGGTGCGGGCGAGGGCGCAGCCGTAGGGACCGGCACGGGCGGTAGCGGGTCGGGCACCGGCGGCAACGGGGCTGGGCGCGGCCAGCGGCGGATCCTCACCGCCACCTGGGCGCCGGGCATGGATTTCTCGCGCGATCACCTGCTCTACCCGCGCGCCGCACGCGAGAAGCGGGTCGAGGGCACGGCCTGGCTCTACTGCTTCGTCACCCGCCGCGACCGGGTGAAGGATTGCCGCCTGATCGGCGAGGAGCCGCAGGGCTACGGCTTCGGCGAGGCCGCACTCAAGGGCCGCAGCGGGATGCGCATCCGGCTTCAAGACGAGACCGGTCGTCAGGTGCACGACGAATGGGTGGTCGTCACCAAGACCTTCAACCTCGACTGACGGGCATCCGCGCTAGGCGTAGCTCACCATCTCGAACTCGATCCCGTCCCAGTCGAAGAAGTAGAACCGGCGGCCGGGTTCGTAATCGGCGTGGTTGAAGGGCTCGAGCCCCGCGGCTTTCACCACCGCTTCGGCTGCGTCGAGATCATCGACCACCAGCCCCACATGGTTGAGCGGCAGGCCCTTGGCATGGCGGCCTGGGAGGGCGGCGCCCTTGGTGTAGACCGCGATGTAATCGGTCTCGTCGCCGACATGGATTGTCTCTCCGCCCAGCATCGAGGGGCCGCGCCAGCGTATCCGCCAGCCGCACAATTGCTCCAGAAGGGCGGCACTCCGCTCGATATCGGAGACGGTTATGTTGATATGTTCAAGATGTCCTCTGGGCATGGCGGGCTCCTCGGCCTTAGGTGGACGCGTCGGCAGGGCAGGCGCGGCGAACGATTCGCTTGCCTCTTGTGCAACCTCAACCTAACTTGAGGTCAAGCTTTGAATTTCCGGACACAACCGCCATGCCTGCCGCCCTGCGCCGCCTGCTCGCTTCCGACCTGCTCACCATCGGCGAAGTCGCGCGCCGCACGGGGCTCAGCGTCTCGGCGATCCGGTTCTACGAGGACCATCGCCTGATCGAGCCAGTGCGCACCAATGGCGGGCAGCGGCGGTTCCTGCGTTCGGACATCCGCCGCCTTGCCTTCATCCTCATCGCCCAGAAGCTCGGCCTCTCGCTGACCGAGATCGAGGCCGCGCTCGCCACGCTCCCCAGCGGGCGGACGCCGACGGTGAAGGACTGGGAGGCGATCAGCACCGCGATCCGCGCCCGGCTCGACGAGCGGATCGCCGAACTCACCCGCACCCGGCACCGGCTCGACGGCTGCATCGGCTGCGGGTGCCTCAGCCTTGAACATTGCGCGATATGGAACCCGCAGGACAAGCTGGCGGAAGAGGGCCCGGGCGCGCGCAAGCTGCTTGCCTGACGCCCACCCTTGCGCCAAACCGTTCACCTGCATCGACGAACGGCATTGCCCTCGATCAATCGTCCGCTGGCCTCCACCAACGCGGCTTTATCGCTGGCCCGCTTCGGCTAGTGTGCAAAGGATTGAACTACAGGGGTCTGCCAATCATGCTCGAACTCAGCGGCGTCAGCCACACCTATCCCAATGGCACCAAGGCATTGGACGACGTCACGCTCTCGATCCCCAAGGGGATGTTCGGACTGCTCGGCCCCAACGGCGCGGGCAAGTCGACCCTGATGCGCACCATCGCGACGCTGCAGGCCCCAACGCAGGGCAGCATCCGCTTCGGCGATATCGACGTGCTGGCCGAGCCCGACCGGCTGCGCCGCACGCTCGGCTACCTGCCGCAGGATTTCGGCGTCTATCCGCGCATTTCGGCCGCGGCGATGCTCGATCACATGGCGGTGCTCAAGGGCGTCAGCAGCAAGGGCGAGCGCAAGGCGATGGTCGAGCACCTGCTCAACCAGACCAACCTGTGGAACGTGCGCGGCAAGGCGATCGCGGGCTTTTCGGGTGGGATGCGCCAGCGCTTCGGTATCGCCCAGGCGCTGATCGGCCAGCCCGAGTTGATCATCGTCGACGAACCCACCGCCGGGCTCGACCCCGAAGAGCGCAACCGCTTCCTCAACCTCCTTGCGGGCATCGGCGAGAACGTGGTGGTGATCCTCTCGACCCACATCGTCGACGACGTCGCCGACCTGTGCCCGCGCATGGCGGTGCTGGCAGGCGGCAAGCTGCGTCTGGAAGGCGCGCCGCACGACCTGATCGCCTCGACCAAGGGCCGCGTGTGGCAGAAGACCGTGCACCACACCCAGCTTTCCGAGATGCAGGCGCAATACGAGGTCATCTCGCACCGCTTCTTTGCCGGCGACATCGTCGTCCACGTGCTTGCCGACAGCCAGCCCGAAGGGTTCGGCCCGGTCAGCGGCGGGCTCGAGGATGTCTATTT
This sequence comes from Erythrobacter sp. CCH5-A1, assembly GCF_001557115.1. Lineage (GTDB taxonomy): Bacteria > Pseudomonadota > Alphaproteobacteria > Sphingomonadales > Sphingomonadaceae > Erythrobacter. Next base: position 15,043 of record NZ_LSKQ01000115.1, on the reverse strand, counting down.
CGCGACCCTCGCCGAAACTCGCCGCGCGCCCGTCGCTACCGTCCTCGCCAAGTAAGGGAGGGCCGGACAGATGCTCACCGCACGCCTCGCCGCGTTCGAGATCCGTTACCAGCTGCGCAATCCGGTGTTCTGGGTCTCGATCGCGATCTTCTTCCTTCTGGGCTTCGGCCTTTCGGCCAGCGACAATGTGAGCTTCGGCTCGCCCGGCGTGGTCAACGAGAATTCGCCCTTCACGGTGACGCTCGCGACCGCGGTGTTCACGACCTTCTACCTCTTCGTCATCACCGCCTTCGTCGCCAACGCCGTGGTGCGCGACGATGTGACCGGCTTCGGCCCAATGATCCGCGCGACCCCGGTGGGGCGCACCAGCTTCCTCGGCGGGCGCTTCCTCGGCGGGCTGGCCATCGCGATCCTCGGCTACATTGCGGTTCCGGCCGGGATTGCGCTGGGCGCGGCGATGCCATGGGTCGATCCCGAGACGGTCGGCCCCAACACCTTTGCGACCTACGCCTGGCCCTTCCTCGTCATCGCCATTCCCAACCTCATCCTGTCCTCCGCGCTCCTGTTCGCGCTCGCGACCTTCACCCGTTCGATGCTGGCGAGCTATATCGGCGTCGTGGTGCTGGTGATGGGCTATCTCACCGTGCCGCTGCTGCTCGGCAATGATCCGAGTTTTCAGGACCCGGTCGCGCGCTACGAGCCGCTCGGCACCGGCGCGATCTCCGAGGTCTCGCGATATTGGACCGCCGCCGACATGAACAGCAAGGCGATTCCGCTTGAGGGCAACCTGCTGTTCAACCGCGTCTTCGTGCTGGCGCTCTCGGCGCTGTTCTTCGGCGTGGCGTGGCTTCGCTTCAGCATGACCGAGCGCGCGCCCTCGCGCTGGCGGCTGCGGCGGCTGGCAAAGCAGGCGGCCATTGCCGACGCCGCACCGGTCGGCCCGCAGGTGCCCTTGATCAAGCCTGCCGCGATCCCGGGTCAGGACCCTGTTCCCCAGCGCGAAGCCTATAATCCGCTGGCAGCCGCCCGCTCCTTCGGCACCGGCCATGCCTTCGCCACCTTCTGGGCGCGGCTCAAGGCCGAAGTGCGGATGGTCACGCGCAGCCCTGGCTTCCTCGTGCTGCTGCCGCTCGCCATCGGCTTCACGATGGTCAATCTCGCGCTGTCCGAGACGCTCTACGGCACCCCCTCCTACCCGCTCACCGCCAATATCATCGGCACGGTGGTCGGCTCGATGACGCTGTTCAGCATCATCATCGCGGTGTTCTACGGCGGCGAGCTGGTGTGGCGCGAGCGCGACGTGAAGATGGCCGAGATCATCGACGCCACCCCCGTCCCTGCTTGGGCGATGTTCGTGCCCAAGATCCTCGCGATTTTCACCGTGCTGCTGGCGATGGCGCTTGCGGGGATGCTGACCGGCGTGCTCTACCAGCTCGCCAAGGGCAGCGGCAGCCTCGACCTCGGCCTCTACCTCACCGCCTACGTGCTCCCGCAGAGCATCGACCTGTTGATGATCGCGATCCTCGCGGTGTTCTTCCAGGTGCTGAGCCCCAACAAATATGTCGGCTGGGGCCTGTTCCTCGTGTGGTTCCTGGTGCGCATCTTCATGTCGAACCTCGGCTACACCAACATCCTCTACAGCTACAGCGGCACCCCGTCCGAGCCGCTCTCCGACATGAACGGTGCCGGGGGCTTCTGGGTCGGCGCGGCGATCGCGCGGTTCTACTGGGCCTGCTTCGGCGTCGTGATGCTGGTCTTCGCGCACTGGGCCTGGCCGCGCGGCACGGTGGTTGCCGTGGTGCCGCGCCTGAAGGGCGTAGCCCGGCGCGCGAGCCTCGCCTCGGGCGGGATCGCGCTGGCCGCGATTGCCGGAATGGTCGGCTCGGGGCTGGTCATCCACCACAACATCAAGGAGCTCAATCGCTTCGAGACCTCGGACGAGGCCGAGGCCCGCACCGCCGAATTGGAGCGCAAATATCTCAAATATGCGAGCCTGCCGCGCCCCGTGGTGACCGATGTCGAATTCGCCATCGACATCGATCCGGCCGCCAAGCGGTTGAAGGCGACCGGCCACTACCTGCTGCGCAACGACAGCGGGGTGCCGATCACCGAGCTGCACATCCGTCAGGGTGACGAGAACGCGACGTTCACCCGTCTCGACATCGCCGGCGCCAAGCTCGCCAGCTTCGACGAGCGGCATTCCTATCGCATCTACCGCTTTGCCACGCCGCTCGCGCCGGGGGCCACCACGCGGCTCGATTTCGCGAGCAATATCTGGCGGCGCGGCTTTGCCAACAGCGGGGCGGCAACCGACATCGTCGACAACGGCACCTTCGTGAACAACTACACCTTCGCGCCGATTGTCGGGATGGACCGCAATGGGCTGTTGCAGGACCGCACCGCGCGCCGCCGCCAGGGGCTGCCGGCCGAGCTGCGCATGGCCAAGCTCGAAGACACCCGCGCGCAGGTGAGGAACTATATCGGCGCCGACTGGGTCAATTCGAAGATCACCCTGTCGACCGCCGCCGACCAGACCCCGATCGCGCCGGGCAACAAGATTTCCGACGTGGTCAAGGGTGGCCGCCGCATCGCGGTGTTCCAGTCGCCAGCGCCGATCCTCAACTTCTTCTCGGTGCAATCGGCGCGCTATGCCGTGGCCGAGCAGCAGGAGGGGCCGGTGCTGCTGAGCGTCTACTATGACCCCAAGCACGCCTGGAACGTGCCCGCGATGCAGAAGGCGCTGAAGACTGCGCTCGGCTACTACCAGCGCAATTTCGGGCCCTACCAGTTCGGCTATGCCCGGATCATCGAGTTTCCGGGCTACCAGAGCTTCGCGCAGGCCTTTGCGGGCACCATGCCCTATTCCGAGAGCATCGGCTTTGCCGCCGACGTGCGCGATCCGGAAACGATCGACTACGTCTCCTACGTCACCGCGCACGAGCTGGGGCACCAGTACTGGGCGCACCAGATCGTCGGCGCGGACCTGCAGGGCCAGACGCTGCTGTCGGAAACGCTGGCACAATATTCGGCGCTGATGGTGATGAAGCAGCTCTATGGCGAGGACAAGATCCGCCGCTTCCTGAAGTTCGAGCTCGACCGCTATCTGGGCGGGCGCAAGGGCGATCCCCTGCCCGAACAGCCGCTGTACCGGGTCGAAAACCAGCAGCACATCCACTACCGCAAGGGTTCGCTGGTCATGTACCTGCTCCAGCATCGGATCGGTGAGGATGCGGTCAACCGCGCGCTGTCGCGGCTGGTGGCGAAGTACCGCTTCAAGGGCGCGCCCTATCCGCGCAGCCTCGATCTGATTGCCGAGCTGCGCAAGGAGGCCAAGACGCCCGAGGATCAGGCGCTGATCACCGACCTGTTCGAGAAAATCACGATCTATGACCTCAAGGCCAAGGCGGCGACCAGCACGAAGCGCGCCGACGGCAAGTGGGTGACGCGGATCACCGTGGAAGCGGGCAAGTTCTACGCCGACGGCAAGGGCGTGGAGACCCCCGCCAGGCTCGCCGAGAGCATCGAAATCGGCGCCTTCACCGCGCGTCCGGGCACGGGTGCCTTTGACAGGCAGGCGGTGCTGGCGATGAGCCGCAAGCCGGTGAAGGGCGGCAGCCAGGTGGTGGAGATCGTCACCGCAAAGAAGCCCGCCTTCGCCGGGGTCGATCCCTACAACTTCTACATCGACCGCGATGCGGACGATAACGTGGTGGCGGTGAACTGAGGTGGCGTCTCCCCCTCCCCTCGCGGGAGGGGGGAATAGTGGCCTAGGCTTCCGGCCCCAGTTCCGGATCGAGATCGCGGGGCCGGGCGAAATGCACCAGCTCGGCGCAGTAGCGCTTGAGCTCACTCCAGTGCTGGATGTCGCATTCGAGCACGGCGTAGGCGGCGGTCGGGAATTTCACCACGGCCTCCTTGAACAGGGCGTTCTCCTTGCCCGGCGCGACGAGTTCGAGCAGCACGTCCTGCAGGCCCGGATTATGCCCGGAAATGAGGATCGCCTTGGCCTCCTCGTCCCCCGTGCCCGCGTGGGCCTCGATCGTCTCGACGATGGTGTCGAAGCTGGCGAGGTAGAGGCGCTGGTCCCAGATCACCGGCATCTCCGGCAGGGCGCCCTCCAGCGTCAGCTTCACGCGCACCGCGGGGCTGGCGATCAGCCGGTCCCACTTCACCCCGTGTTCGCGGATATGCTTGCCGATCAGGGCCGCGCCCTTGCGCCCCCGCGCGTTCAGCCCGCGGTCGAAATCGCGCTGGTTGGTGTCGTCCCAGTCGGACTTGGCATGGCGCAGAAGGCCGAGAATCTTCATGGCTGAAAGGTCTCTCCCGCTGGCTCGCTCACCACGTCCAGAACACCAGCGCGCACGCGTTGTAAAGCCTCATCGAGCGTGACACGCAGCACGGGGGTGCCTTTGGGAAAAGCGCTGAGCAGGCGCGAGGGGAAAGCGGGGGAGAGGACGATGAAGTGGCCGGCATCGTCCTTCGAACGGATCAGCCGACCGAAGGCCTGCGCCAGCCGCGCGCGGATGATCCGGTCGTCATAGGCGCTGCCGCCGCCTGCGAGCCTGCGCGCCTTGTGGAGGATGTCCGGGCGCGGCCAGGGGACCTGTTCCATCACCACGCACCTGAGGGAGTGGCCGGGCACGTCCACCCCGTCGCGCAGGGCATCGGTGCCGATCAGGCTGGCGCGCGGGTCATCGCGAAAGATGTCGACAAGGGTGCCGGTGTCGATCGGGTCGACATGCTGGGCATAGACCGGGAGCCCTGCGCGCGCGAGGCGGTCGGCGATGCGGCCATGCACCGCGCGCAGCCGCCGGATCGCGGTGAACAGCCCGAGCACGCCGCCGCCCGATGCCTCGATGATCCGCGCGTAAGCGCCGGCGAGGGCGGGGAGGTCGCCCTTGGCGATGTCGGTGACGATCAGCACCTCCGCGCGGGCGGCGTAGTCAAAAGGGCTCTCCGCCGCCGAAAGCAGCGGGGCGACCTCGACATGGGCCGCGCCCGAGCGGGCGATGGCGGAGGCCCACCTGTCGTCGTCCTCGGTGCGGTCGGTCAGGGTCGCGCTGGTCAGCAGCACGCCGTGCGCGGGTTCGAGCACGACGCGGGCAAAGGGCTTCATCGGATCGAGCCAGCGGCGGTGAATCGCCACGTCGAACTCGCGCGCGTCGGAGCGGTCGACCGCGAGCCAGTCGACGAACTCGGGGTCGGCAGGCCCGCCCAGCCGGTCGAGCAGGGCTTCCCACGCCGCAAGCAGGTCGATCCGCCACGCAAGCGCAAAGCGCGCGCCTTCAATGCGCGCGCGGCCTTGCGCATCGAGCCAGTCCGGCGGTTCGGCAAGAATCGCCTCGAGCCGCCCGCCGAGCCGGATCAGCGGCACGCGGATGCTGGCGAGGGCCTCCGCAGCGCGCCCCGCCGCCTCGATCACCTCGCCCGGCAGCCCCGCCGCTTCGGTCTCGATCCCGTAGCCCGCTTCCTGCCCGCCGCTCTCGTCGCGGGCATAGGTGGCGGTGCGAACGGCGGCGAGCAGGGCTTCGAGGGGGCCGAAGGGGCTGTTCTCGGCAAGGCGTTGGAGCCACCCGTCCGAGGGGAGCAGCTGCCCCGCCTTGCACGCGGCCGTGATCGCCTCGGCCCCGGCATCGTCATAGCTGGCGATGTCCGCAAGCCGCGCCGAGAGTCCGCGGCGGCGACCGCGCGATTCCTTCTCCGGCCCGATGATCCAGCGCCTGAGTTCGATCGTCTCCTGACCCGAGAGCGTCGCAGCGAAGGTCGAATCCGCGGCGTCGAAGACATGGTGACCCTCGTCGAAGATCAGCCGTGTCGGGCGCTGGTTCGGATCGCGGGCGCGGGCGGCGTTGACCATAACGAGGGCATGGTTGGCGATCACCAGATCGGCCTGCGCCGAGTCCCGCGCCGCCCTCTCGATGAAGCACTTCCGGTAGTGCGGGCAGCCGGCATAGATGCACTCGCCGCGCTGATCGGTGAGGGCGGCGATGCCCCTCTTGCGGAACAGCGTCCCGAGCCAGCCCGGCAGATCGCCCCCGATCATGTCGCCGTCGCGGGTATAGGCCCCCCACCGCGCGACCAGCTGCGCAAGGATCGCGGGGCGGCCCGCAAAGCCGCCTTGCAGCGCGTCCTCGAGGTTGAGCAGGCAGAGGTAATTCTCCCGCCCCTTGCGCACCACCACCGGCGGGGTGCCGTCGGGGCGCTTCACCGGCCACGCCCGGCGGCTTTCGGCGCGCAGCTGGCGTTGCAGGTTCTTGGTGAAGGTCGAGACCCAGACGGTGCCGCCACTGAGCCCCGCCCAGAGCGAGGCGGGGGCGAGATAGCCAAGCGTCTTGCCGATCCCCGTCCCCGCCTGCGCCAGCGCCAGATGCGGCCTGCCGGGAGCGGAACGGGGCGCGAAGATGCGCGACACGTCAGCCGCATAGGCGCGCTGGCCCTCGCGCTGTTCGGCACCTTCTCCGGTGAGGCGGGCGAGCTGCGCCTGCACCGCCTCTGCCGAGAGTTCGACCTGCCGCGGGGCGGGGCGCTCGCCGGTCTCCTCCCATTCGGGGAGCTTGGCGAAGAGCCAGCGCTCGGCGCGCTCGGGCTTGGCGATGTGGGGCCGCAAGACCTGCGCCCACGGCCAGCGCAGGCGCTCCAAGGATTGCACCGCGCTCCACGCGCCTTCGCGCTCGAACCACTCGGGGTCCTGGCACGCCGCCACCAAGGCGCCGGCCGCGCGCTGGAGCAGTTCGGGCACTGCTGCGTCATCCTCGGGCACGGGCAGGCCCAGCGCCTCGGCGAGGCCGCGAGGGGTCGGCACGCAGAAGCGCGCCGGGTGGATGAAGGCGAAGGCCTCGAGCAAGTCCAATCCCGAAAGGTCGGGATAGCCCAGCCGGCTCGCCACCAGCGGCGCGTTGAGCAGCAGCACCGGGGTATCGGCGGCGGCCATGATCGCATCGCCCTTGGACACGGCCTGCGTCCCGCCGCTGCCGCTGCGCAGCCAGTGGCCGCCGTGGCTGGCGTGGAGTGCCGGAAGGGGGAGCGGATCGGGGAGGGTCACTTGTCGCTAGATGGGCGAGGGTGGCGGCCATGTAAACGCCGCCTGCTGCGCCTTTGCCCCGCGCATCTGTCCTACAGGCTCCGCAAGCGGTAGAAAGCGCAAAGATGTCAGCGGCACGGACAGATACGAAGCCCCGCCACCCGTGTCCGTCCGCTTCGCAAATCGAGTGCAAGCCCATGATCGACTTGAACAATATCGCATCGTGCAAAGCGGACACGGTGTCCGCTTTGTCCGCTTTGCGCGCGCCATTGTGCTTGCAAGCCGCCCCGAGCCCCGTAATAGCCGCCCCGCTATGACAATCACCCAAGATGCCCTCATCGCCGCAGCGACCAACTCCAAGGCCTGGCCCTTCCAGGAGGCGCAGCGCCTGGCCAAGCGGCTGCCGCAAGGCAAGCCCGGCGGCGTGCTGTTCGAGACCGGCTACGGCCCCTCGGGCCTGCCGCATATCGGCACCTTTCAGGAAGTGCTGCGCACGAGCCTCGTGCGGCGCGCCTACGAGACGCTGACCGGTCAGCCGACCCGGCTGGTCGCGTTCAGCGACGACATGGACGGCCTTCGCAAGGTGCCCGACAACGTGCCGAACAAGGCGCTGCTCGAGGCCAATCTTGGGAGGCCCCTGTCGCGCATCCCCGATCCGTTCGAAAAGTTCGAAAGCTTCGCCGCGCACAACAACGCGATGCTGCGCGACTTCCTCGACCGGTTCGGGTTCGAGTACGAATTCGTCAGCTCCTCGGATTGCTACAATGGCGGCCGGTTCGATGATGCCCTGCGCGGGGTGCTGACCAATTTCGGCGCGATCATGGACATCATGCTGCCAACCCTCGGCGAAGAGCGGCGCAAGACCTACTCCCCCGTGATGCCGGTCAGCCCCACCACGGGCGCGGTGTTGCAGGTGCCGATCGAGGTGGTCGATGCCGCCGCCGGGATCATCCGCTTCACCGACGAGGACGGCAGCACGGTCGAACAATCGGCGCTGGGCGGCATGGCCAAGTGCCAGTGGAAGGTCGATTGGGCGATGCGCTGGGTGGCGCTTGGCGTCGATTACGAGATGTACGGCAAGGACCTGACCGATTCCGGCATCCAGTCGGGCAAGATCGCCCGCGTGCTCGGCGGCAACAAGCCCGAGGGGTTGATCTACGAGCTGTTCCTCGATGCCAAGGGCGAGAAGATTTCCAAGTCCAAGGGCAATGGCCTCTCGATCGAGGAGTGGCTGCAATATGGCAGCCCCGAGAGCCTCGGCTTCTACATCTTCGCCAATCCCAAGAGCGCCAAGCAGCTGCACGCCGGCGTGATCCCCAAGGCGGTCGACGATTACTGGCAGTTCCGCGCCGCGATTCCGGGGCAGGATGTGGACAAGCGGCTCGGCAATCCGGTGTGGCACCTGCTGCGCGCCAATCAGCGCCTCGCGGGCGCCGACGCGCCGGGGCAGGGCGAGAGCCTGCCGGTGCCTTTCAGCCTGCTGCTCAATCTGGTGGGCGTGCTCGGCGCGGGCGCGACGCGCGAGGCGGTGTGGTCCTATCTCGGCAATTATGTCGAGGATGCCACGCCCGAGGCGCACCCGGCATTGGATGCGCTGGTGGGCCGGGCGCTCGCCTACAACCGCGATTTCGTCGCGCCGACGCTGGAGAAGCGTGCGCCGGTCGGCGGCGAGGTTGCGGCGTTGAAGGCGCTCGATGCGGCGCTCGAAATGGCCGACCTGGCGACCAGCGCGGAGGACTTGCAGACCATCGTCTACGAGATCGGGAAGGTCGAGGAGTTCGGCTTCGAATCCCTGCGCGACTGGTTCAAGGCGCTCTACGAAACCCTGCTCGGCAGCGAACAGGGCCCGCGCATGGGCAGCTTCATCGCACTTTACGGCATCGCGCCCACCCGCGCGCTGATCGCGGAGGCGCTCGCCAAGGCATGACGCTCAGCGCCAGCGGCGGGTGCGGTACCACTTGGTGATGATGTATTTCGCCCCCGCCTCCACGGGAGCTCCGGCATGGAGCGTCGCCTCGTTCGGGCGGCCGTCGGGCAGGGCATTGTTCCACAAGAGGAGCACGCCCGGGGTGGGAGCGATTTCGATGCCGAGGAGGGTGAAGGCGGTGGCGCCGCCCGCTTCGACTGCGTTGAGGTAGGCCATGGTGGTCCAGCTCCGCTGCCCGCCGCGCTGCTGTTCCTGCGGCCAGTAGGCCTCGGAGGTGTAGAACCAGTCGTTGTGCGGCTTGAATTCCTGTCCCGGCAGATAGCGCTGGCCCTGCACCGGCTCGCCGAAGGAGCCGGGCACGCCCAGCACTGCATCGATCCGCGCCGAAATGCCGACGACGAAAGGATCGTGGGGGTCGAGATCGCTCGAGAAGGAGGTGCGATAGCCGCTGGCATAGTCGAGCTCGTGAAGCGCCGAGGGCTTGGCCACCGCGTCGATCATGGCGGTTAGGCGCCCGCACTCCTCGCCCGACAGGAACCCGCCGATGGCATAGAGCTCGATCCGCTCGTCGGGCACGCGGTAGATCCCGGGCACGTCTGCGAGCCGCGAGCGGACCGCTGCGCCGAGCCGCGCGAGGGCGTTCTGATCGGGAGCGGTGGCGGGCGTGGTCGCGGTCATCGCGGGCCAAGCCTAGCAACCGGGCGCGGGGCCGTGCAAGCCGCCCCGGCAGTGTGTCCAATTGCGGAAGGGCGCGACGCTGCGTTCCGGGGCGCTTCCCGGTGGGTCGCGCCGAGGGGCGATCAAAGAGAAAGCCCCGCCGGATCGCTCCGACGGGGCCGTCCCTTTTCTGGCGAAGACCTACCAGAAGAAGTCGTGGATCACGTCTACGACCTCGCCGGTGTAGATATCGACCAGCACGACATCGTCATAATACCGGACCCATTGATAAGGCCCGTAAACCGGCGGGAGGTGATAGGCCCACGGGTCGTTGATGAAGAAGCGCGGCTGGAAGAACAGGCTGTCGAGGTAAAAGCCGATGCTCAGGCGGCTGTAACGGTGGCTGCGGAACGGGGCGTAGTAGGGGCCCGGACGGAACAGAAAGCGATTGCCACGGCGGAAATCGTACCAGTCGTAGCGGCGATTGTCGCGCCAGCGGTTGTCCCAGCGGCGGAAATCGCGGCGGTCCCAGCCCGGCCGGCCGTTCCAGCCCCAGCGCCAGTCGTCCTGACGCCAGCCCCGGCGGTCGCCGCGCCAGCCGTCTCGCCGGTCACGGTCACCGCGCCAGTCGCCCCGACGGTCATCATCGCGGCGCCAGTCGCCGCGCTGGTCGGCACGGCGCGCATCGCGGGCGATGTCGCCGACCTGGCCCGAGAACCCGCCGTCGCCCCGGCCTTCGAAGCGGCCGTCACGGCCACCGCGGGCGCGGACGTCGCCGACGCGGCCGTCGCTCTGACGCGCATCCCGCGGGCCGCCCTGCCAGCCGGCGCCCCGCCCGTCGACACGGTCGGCACGGGCGTCACCGCGGCGCTCGATGCGATCGGCGCGGACATCGCCGCGGTCCTCGATGCGGCCCGCGCGGATATCGGTGCGCGTGTCGACCCGGTCGGCGGCGCGGTCACGGCCGCGCCATTCGAGCCGCCGCGCCTCGGCATCGCCGCGCTGTTCGACGCGGGTTGCGCGCTGATCGAAGCGCTGGTCGACGCGGTCTGCACGCTGCTCGCTGCGCCGGTCAATGCGATCGGCGCGCTGGTCCCGCTGCGCCTGCTGCTGCTGTTGCTGTGCCGCACGGGCCCGGCCCGCAACTTCGCCGCCGAAGCCGCGCGGTGCGGGGCGCTCGGGACGCGGCTGTGCCTGGGGCTGTTCGAAGCGCGGCGCGGCGCGCTCGGGCCTCGGCGCCTCGGCGCGCGGCGCCGCTGCCCGCTCGGGGCGCGGAGCACGTTCGGCGCGGGGAGGGGGAGCGACACGCATCGGCGTTCCGCCCGGCTCGTCACGCTCGAGCGTGAGGTTCTGGGCGGTGGCTGGTGCGGCGGGCAGGGTGAGGGCGAGCGCGGCCGCCAGTGCGGCGAGCGATCCACCTCGGGCAAGGAAGGTCATCATTGGCAAGTGCCTCCAGTATCGCCAGCCCACCACAGGCTTATCGTGATGAAGGCGGCTTAGACCCGGCAGACTGTCGCAGCGATGAACCGGTTCGGCGATGTTCAGAAAAAATGCAGTGTGGCTGAACATTGTCCTTGCCACTTGACCCGGACGGTTCGGCAGCCAAAGGCGCTCGCGCCATGTTCGACACCCTCGATGCCTGCCTCGCCGATTGCCGTGACCGCCTGATTCGCGCGCCCCGGGATCGCAAGTCGCCCCTGCACACGCCGGTCATCGTGACGTCCGATGTCGATGCACGGGTCATGGTTCTGCGGGCTTTCGATGCTGCTGCCTGGACGCTGCGGCTCCACACCGATGCGCGCGCGCCCAAGGCCGCGACTGTCGCGGGCGATCCGCGCATCGGCGTGCTGTTCTACGACAAGGGTGCCAAGATCCAGATTCGCGCCCGGGGGACGGGCGAGATCCTCCGCGCAGGCGCCGAGGTCGATGCCGCATGGAACGCCAGCACCAACTTCGCGCGGCGCTGTTATCTCGGCGAGGGGCCGGGGGCGGGCTCGGACGGGCCGACCTCGGGCCTGCCGCCGGAATTCGAGGGGGTAGAGCCCGACGAGGCGCAGCTCGTCCCCGCGCGCGAAAACTTCGCGGTGCTGAAGATCACGCTGACCGCGCTCGACTGGCTTTATCTCGCCCATACCGGGCACGTGCGCGCGCAGTTTTCGCGCGCGCAGTCTGGTGGGGCCGCACTGTGGGAAGGGCGCTGGGTCTCGCCCTGAGACGTTCTGTGCGCGAGGCGGCTCAGGCCGCCGAGGCTGCGGTGCTGCTATCGGCCGAGGGCGAGGGCGCCGGGGCGGGCAGGAGCATGATCTCCTCGATCTCGCTGGCCGGCACAACATGGTCGGTGCCGGAGGCGACGGCAGCGTCGAGCGCGCGGCGGGCACGTGTTGCAATCGCATCGTCGCCATCGCCGAAGCGCTCGGCGGCAACGCCGAAACTTGCCGTCACCGCCGCATCGCCGCCCAGCTGCGGCAGGCGAAGCTGAGCGAGCCGGCGGCGCAGGCGGTCGGCAATGCGCACTGCGGCCCGCTCATCGGCGCCGGTCAGCGTGATGGTGAAGGCATTGCCGTCGCCGTGCGCCAAGCGGTCCCCTCGGCGCAGGCCAGCGCGCATGACTGCGGCAACATGCTCGCGGACCTCGGCGTGGGTGTCACCGTTCCAGACCGCGCCGGGCGCGTCGAGCTGATCGATACGTCCTTGCAGCACCGCCTGCGAGCGGGCGCGCATCGCGTTGCGGCGTGTGGCAAGATCGACCGCCTTCGCGAAAATATCGGGCTTATGGAGGGCAGCCAGCGGGCCGGGTGCGGCGTCGCTCCGCGGATCGAGGCGGCGGTGCGCGCGGACCCGGCTTCCCCAGAAGCCTGCCGCAGCACATCCCGCGCACAGCATGGCGGCCACTTCGAGTGGCACTACGATCCCCGTCATCACGCCCCGTTACCCTTTTTGCGACCTGCCTTGTTCTTAGGCAGAATGACGTAAGGCTGATTAAGGACGCGTAAAGCAGAGGCTTCGGCGCAGAGACGAATTTGGCAAGTTTCCGTAACTCGCAACTTCCGGGCACGCCGATGCCTTGCACAAGTTTACGGTGTCTCCATTGTTTTGGCGTAGGTCGATGCACCGGTTCCAGCGCATCAGAAAGGTGCCATGATGTTTGGTCGCAAGAAGGTTCAGCACCCGCCGCAGCGTTTCGCACCGCAGCCGCGTGCGCCGCAGCCCGGCGGGAGTGACGGCGCGGACGCGGCGATCGCGATGCTTTCGCAGGCGCTCGGCCTCGATCTCGATTTCCACAGCGGGTTCATCTTCGCACCGTGCCTGTGGGACGATCCCGCGATCGGCCCCATGCTCGAACGGATCGGGCTGAAGCCGCACATGATGGGCAATATTCTTGCGCTGCCCAAGAGCCCGGTCACGGTGGCAAGGCTCGCCACGATGAGCCCCGAGGATCCGCTGCGCAAGGTGCTCGATGAAGCGCGCTTCGGAGTAGTGCTCTACAATCCCGAAGCCGCAAACGGCTATCACGATGGCCTTGTCGCCATGCAGCGCGAGAAGCTGCGCGAATTCGCCACCCGCACCGATATCTCGGACGAGGCCCGCAAATACGCGACGCTTGATTTGATGATGTTCAGCGAGAACCTGATGCGCGGGAAGGTCAAGCTCGGCTGAGCCTGCTCCCCGCGCAGCCGGTGTCTCAGCGCGTCAATTTCTTGTAGGCCACCCGCGTCGGGCGGTCGGCCGCATCGCCCAGGCGGCGGCGCTTGTCTTCCTCGTAGGCTTCGAAGTTGCCTTCGAACCATTCGACATGGCTGTTGCCCTCGAAGGCGAGGATGTGGGTGGCGAGGCGGTCGAGGAAGAAGCGGTCGTGGCTGATGACCACGGCGCAGCCCGCGAAGTTCTCGATCGCGTCTTCCAGCGCGGCGAGCGTTTCTACGTCGAGGTCGTTGGTCGGCTCGTCCAGCAGCAGCACGTTGCCGCCCTGCTTCAGCATCTTGGCCATGTGCACGCGGTTGCGTTCCCCGCCTGAAAGCTTGCCGACGTTCTTCTGCTGGTCCGCGCCCTTGAAGTTGAACGCGCCGACATAGGCGCGGGTCGACATGTCCTGCCCGTTGACCTTCATGTAATCGAGCCCGTCGGAGATTTCCTCCCAGACGTTCTTCTTCGGATCGAGGTGGTCGCGGCTCTGGTCGACATAGCCGAGGCGCACCGTGGAGCCGATCTCGATCGTGCCGCTGTCGGGCTGTTCCTTGCCGGTGAGGATCTTGAACAAAGTCGATTTGCCCGCGCCGTTCGGCCCGATCACGCCCACGATCCCACCCGGGGGCAGCATGAAGCTGAGGTTTTCGAACAACAGCTTGTCGCCGTAAGCCTTGGTGATGCCCTTGGCCTCGATCACCTTGCCGCCGAGGCGCTCGGGCACCTGGATGACGATCTGCGCCTTGCCGACCTGGCGGCTGTCCTGGCTGTTTTGGAGTTCCTCGAACTTGCGGATACGCGCCTTGGACTTGGTCTGGCGCGCGGCCGGGGTCTGGCGGATCCACTCGAGTTCGCGCTGCAGCGCCTTCTGCTTGCCGCTTTCCTCGCGGCTTTCCTGTTCGAGGCGCTTGGCCTTCTTTTCGAGGTAGGTCGAATAGTTGCCCTCATAGGGGTAGTAGGAGCCGCGATCGAGTTCGAGGATCCATTCGACCACGTTGTCGAGGAAATAGCGGTCGTGGGTGATCATCAGCACCGCGCCGGCATAGTCCTTGAGGTGGTTTTCCAGCCACTTCACGCTTTCCGCGTCCAGGTGGTTGGTCGGCTCGTCGAGCAACAGGATCGACGGCTTCTGGATGAGGAGGCGGGTCAAAGCCACGCGGCGCTTCTCGCCGCCCGAGAGGTCCTTGACCGGCCAGTCGCTCGGCGGGCAGCGCAGGGCTTCCATCGCGACTTCGAGCTGGTTGTCGAGCGTCCAGCCATCGACCGCGTCGATCTTGTCCTGCAGCTCGCCCATCTCCGCGCCGAGCGCATCGAAATCGGCATCGGGCTCGCACATCAGTGCTGACACTTCGTTGAAGCGGGCGACCAGATCGGCGGTTTCCTTCGCGCCCTCGCGCACGTTCTCGAGCACGGTCTTGGTCGGATCGAGCTCGGGCTCCTGTTCCAGATAGCCCACGGTGATATTCTCGCCCGGCCACGCCTCGCCGGTGAAGTCCTTGTCGATCCCGGCCATGATCTTGATGAGCGTCGACTTGCCAGCGCCGTTGGGCCCGACGATGCCGATCTTCGCGCCCTGGTAGAACTGGAGGTTGATATTGTTCAGCACCGGCTTGGGCGCACCGGGGAAGGTCTTGGTCATGCCCTTCATGACATAGGCGTATTGGGCGGCCATCGGAGGGTCCTCGTAACGGGTCTGGAAGATTGGCTGCGCAGATAGGGAAGGGGAGGGGCAAGGGCAAGCGGCTAGACAGGCG
>NZ_LSKQ01000114.1 GCF_001557115.1 Erythrobacter sp. CCH5-A1 | reverse complement strand
GTGCGGCACCCGCCGGCAGCTTTTGCGCGAAGATCGAGGGCCAGTAGGAGTTGATCGCCGAATGGGCGTCCTCGATTTTGCCTTTCGCCCCGCGACGGATCGCCTCGAGGATCGCGGTCTGCGCAGCCTTCTGCCCCGGATCGCCGGTCACGGGTTGCGGCCAGGGCTTGTCGTTATGGTGATCGGGGTAGTATTCGAGCGTGCCTGCGAGCGCGTATCCGCCATGGGTCAGCTCCAGCAGTTCCAGAACGGCATCGAGCTCCCAGCTCGAACCGCGGTGCCACTCTTTCAGGATATCGAAGCTGTCATAGGCGGGCAGGAACGGGACAAGATCATCCTCGCGCTGGTAGCGCACGGTGTTCGTCTCGAGGCCTGCGCTACGATAGGCATCGACGAACGCCTGGTTGCCCGCCAGAGGCGCGGCGAAAGCGTGGACCTGAATGGTTTTCGGCCCGCCATTGGCCGCCGATGGCAAGCAGGCCTGCGCGAGCGCTGCGCAAAGGAAACTCATCCCCGCACCCTTGGAATGGCCGGTGATGCACAGGCCCTTGAACTTGCTCCAGTCGCGCCCGGCGAGATCTGGCCCGATCCCGCGCCAGAGCTCCGTCATGGCAGCGTGGAAGCCCTGGTGTACCATGCCGAAATCCTGGCCGGGCGCCGGGCTGAAGGCCACTTGCTTTGTCTCGTCGTCCTGCAGCCAGTCCCTGAAGAAGGCGATCAGCGACCTGATGCTGTCGAAGGTGCTCAGCGTTCCCCGCAAGGACACGATCACCCAGCCATCGGGGGTCTCGCCAACCAGACCCGCATCGATGCGGTCCGGCCCGGCGGTGTAGACTTTGGGCGCATCGCCCCACCCCACCGGCGCATTGAAGAAATCGACGCGTTGATAGGTCGATCCGACGATCGAATAGGCGCAGATCGCCGCTTCGATCATTCTCTGGGCCATGGTTGTCGCCGGAACCGGCGGCGGCACTGGAATCGGCGGCGGATTGATACGGTCCATGTCGATGCTCCCCTGATCGTGTCGCCAAGAGAATGCTTCAATTCATCTGCAAGTCAAACGATTCCTTACTTTATTTCAGTATGTTGACAGCGACTTACCAAGCCTGACGACAACCCGCCGCCCCGCGCGGTGCCCCCGCGCGGCAATCGCCATTGCCGTTCCCGCCCCCCGCTGTTAACGGCGCGCGCAATCAGGAGTGCGCCCGTCATGTCAGACACCAAGAAAGTCGTCCTCGCCTATTCGGGCGGTCTCGATACCAGCGTCATCGCCAAGTGGCTGAGCGTGGAGCGGGGCCTCGAGGTGGTGACCTTCACCGCCGATCTCGGCCAGGGCGAGGAGATCGAGCCTGCGCGCGCCAAGGCCCGGGCGATGGGCATCCCCGACGATCACATCTTCATCGAGGATGTGCGCGAGGAATTCGTGCGCGATTTCGTCTTCCCGATGATGCGCGCCAATGCCCGCTATGAGGGCGACTACCTGCTCGGCACATCGATCGCGCGCCCGCTGATCTCCAAGCGTCTGGTCGAGATCGCACACCAGACTGGCGCCGATTTCATCGCTCACGGCGCGACCGGCAAGGGCAATGACCAGGTGCGCTTCGAACTCAGCGCCTATGCGCTCGACCCGGACATCAAGGTGATCGCCCCGTGGCGCGAATGGGACCTGACCTCCCGCACCGCACTGATCGCCTGGGCGGAAAAACACCAGATCCAGGTGCCCAAGGACAAGCGCGGCGAGAGCCCCTTTTCGACCGACGCGAACCTACTTCACACCTCTTCGGAAGGCAAGGTGCTCGAGGACCCGTGGGAGGAAACCCCGGACTACGTCTACTCGCGCACGGTCAACCCCGAGGATGCGCCCGACCAGCCCGAATACATCACGCTGGATTTCGAGAAGGGTGACGGCGTGGCCCTCAACGGCGAGGCCATGTCGCCCGCTACGCTGCTGGCCGCCCTCAACGATCTTGGCCGCAAGCATGGCATCGGCCGGCTCGACCTCGTCGAGAACCGCTTCGTCGGCATGAAGAGCCGCGGGATGTACGAGACCCCCGGCGGCGAGATTTACGCCCGCGCGCATCGCGGGATCGAGCAGATCACGCTGGATCGCGGCGCGGCGCACCTGAAGGACGAGCTCATGCCCAAGTATGCCGAGCTCATCTACAACGGCTTCTGGTTCAGCCCCGAGCGCGAGATGCTGCAGGCCGCGATCGACCATTCGCAGGACAAGGTATCCGGCACGGTGCGCCTGAAGCTCTACAAGGGCCTGGCGAGCGTCGTGGGCCGCAAGTCGCCCTTCTCGCTCTATTCCGAAGCCCACGTCACCTTCGAGGATGATGCCGGGGCCTATGACCAGAAGGACGCCGAAGGCTTCATCAAGCTCAACGGCCTCCGCCTGCGCCTGCTCTCGCGCCGCAACCGCGACGCCTGATCTGCGCTTTTGAATAGGTGAAAACCGAGTCGCGCCGATCGCCGGAGCGGCTTGGAAACGTTACAATGACAATTTGGAGGCGGTTTCGCTCCCGCATTTGCTCCGCTTCGCGTCAAATGCGACGAAGCGTTGAGTTATCCACGTATGTCCACAGGCTAAACTGCGCCGAGTGGAAAAGTCGCGGGTCCGAATGTTGTCAGAACGCCGATTCAGGCGCACTTTGAACCTGTCTTCGGGACACGAAGCAACCGGAACCGAAAGCCGCAAGGCCTTGGAGAACCGGAGGTTTTTATCCCAAGGATGGCGGTGACATCTGTCCACGCGCCGGTCTGGAGACGGCATGCAGGAGGCTTCGGCCAAAGGCAAGCCGGCTCAATTCAAGGGTCGGAGCGACGCGGTGGCACCGGACAGGTCCGAGAACCTGGCCGAGCGGAAGTGCAGCGGAAACGGCGAAAGCCCCCAAGCCGCGGCTCTTGTGAACGGTAAAGGGACGAAGGCCTCGGCGGACGGGCGAATGCGGAAGGGCAGCGAAAGCGCGCGGACCCATGGTCAGGCGGCAGACGCAAACCCGGCAGACGCACAGAAGCCGGATGCCGGCGCGAGCGCCGGTGACAAATCTTCCGGAGGGCCGGCCGCAAGGCGCAGGCGACGGGAGGCTAGACATCGGGCGCCAAGCATGGCCCGCAAAGTGAAGGATGCCGAAGGTTCGCCGGAGGCATCGCGAGCGGAGCGGTCATCCACACGCCGGTGAGAGTGGGGTCGGCAGCGATGCCGGCCCCATTTGCCTTGCGCGCGGCCGCCGGCGACGCACCTGCCCGCGCCGAGTCGTCGCATCGCATTCGGCTCGCAAAGACGTCCCGGCCTGCCTACCGTTCCACGGCTCGCCGCATTTCCGGCTCATTTCGCGGCCCATCGGAACCTTCCCATCGGTGAGTTGCTAACCTGGTTTGCCTTTTGCAGGGCAGCCCCTGTATCGGCCCCGCCATGCGGACGGGAATTCGCATACTTGGCCTCGATGCCCCCCACACCGGCCCGCTGCGCGCGAACCGCCTTCCGCTCGTCTGGGCGATCGCGGGTCTCGCCAGCCTCGTGCCGCTCGCCGCCTCGACGGCCGCCTCGCCCGACGCGGCGACCCCGACCGAAGCCGTTGCCAGCAGCGCGGCGATCGAGCTCGTCCCGCTCCAGCCGGACACAGAGGTCACCGCCCCGGCGCTTCCCGATGCGGCGCCCGCGCCCTCGGCCCCGCAGGAAACCGTGATGGGCCGCGGCAGCGCCTCCTACTACGCCGCCAAGTTCGATGGCCGCCGCACCGCCAGCGGCGAGCGGTTCGACAATGGCGCGATGACCGCAGCGCACCGCACCCTGCCCTTCGGCACCCTCGTGCGGGTCACCAATGTCGCCAACGGCCGCAGCGTCATCGTGCGCATCAACGACCGCGGCCCCTTCAGCCGCGGCCGGATGATCGACGTCAGCCGCGCCGCCGCGAGCGAGCTCGGCCTTGTCGCACGCGGCCACGGGACGGTCGAACTCGCAGTGATCGCCGACTGACGCCGCGATCAGGGATTGGCCGCGTAGGTCATCCCGAGCGAGGACGTGTCGCCGGAAATCTTCAGCTTCAGCCGCGCGGTCTCCATGCTTGAGGTATTGCGCAGCAGCGCCTGCTCTCCGGGCCCGAAAGCGGCGTTGACCGCCCCGCCCGGTGCCATCGTGCCGCGCTCGACAGGAGCGCGCGCGTCCTCGGCAAGGCCGTAGACCACCACCGCCACCGGTCCGGTGTTGCGTCCGGTCACCGTGAAGCTGCCCTTCTGGCCACCGCCAAGCTCGAAGGTCTGCCCCGCTTCGATCTGAAGCCCTGACGTGATCACGCCCGCACTGACGGCAGTGCCGCTCAGGGCGAGTGCTGCGACGGCAGCGAGCAGGCGGGGGGCGAAATTTTCGGGGTAAGGCATCGTCGACACTCCTTGCGCATGTCCCCATCCGCACACAGCTACTGCGCAGACCCCTGAGCGGATGCAGCAGGCTGACGATAGCGCCACCCTGCCCCTTGCGCAGTCGCGCCGGCGAGCTAACCAATGGCTCTGCCCTGCCGGGCTGCTCGGGGATCTTCGCCATCACGCTCTTGCTCATCCTTGCCTATGTCGCAGTGCAGATCGCGCTCGCGGTCTGGGTCGGGCGCGGGGCGCGGTCCGACACCGACTACCTCGTCGCCGGGCGCAGCCTTTCGGCGGGCGCGGTGGGCATGTCGATCTTCGCCACCTGGTTCGCCGCCGAGAGCCTCATCGCCACATCCTCCGAGGTTGCCGCCGAAGGCATCGTCGGTGCCCGGGCAGAGCCCTTCGCCTATGCGCTCGGCCTCGTCGCGGTGGCGCTGTTCTTCGCCCGCCGGCTGCGCGAGGGGGGCTTCATCACCCTCGCCGACTTCCTGCGCGACCGCTTCGGCGGGCGGACCGAGAGCCTCTCGGCCGCCGTCATCGCGCTCTCGGCCACCACCTGGTCCGCCGCCCAGCTCTTCGCCTTCGCCGCCATCATCGACACGGCTTCCGGCATCGGCTTCGTCCCCGCCCTGCTCGGCGCGACGGCACTGGTGATGACCTACACCCTGTTCGGCGGGCTTGCGGGCGACGTCGTCACCGACATCCTGCAAGGCATCGTCATCCTCGTCGCCATCGCCATCCTCTTCGCGCTCATGCTAGCGGCCGCGGGAGGCCCCGCCGCGATGTGGGCCGCCCTGCCGGACACCGCCTTGCGCCCGCCCCCGGCCTCCGAGACCTGGGCCGACCGGGCCGAGCTCTGGCTCATCCCCATCATCGGCACCATGGTGAGCCAGGAGGCGATCTCGCGCACGCTCGCCGCGCGCACCCCCGAGGCCGCCCGCTCCGGCGCGCTGCTCGGCGCGGGGGTCTACCTCGCCGCGGGGCTCGTCCCGGTCGCCTTCGGCCTCTTCGCCCCCCAGCTCGGCCTGCCGCTCGGCGAGGGCGAGGCCTTCCTGCCCAGCCTCGCCAAGGCGCTCTTCCCCGGCTGGCTGCTGATCGTCTTCACCGGAGCCCTCGTCTCGGCGATCCTCTCCTCGGTCGACTCCGCGCTGCTCGCGGTCTCGGCGGTCATCACCGAGAGCGGGTACCGCCGCCTGCGTCCAGCCGCCTCGGACCGCGCCCTGCTGCGCGCCGCCCGCACCGCCACGGTCGCAGCCGCGGCGCTCGCGGCGGGGCTGGCGCTGTCGGGCGAGAGCCTGCGGGCGCTGGTGATGGACGCGGGTGCGATCGGCGCGGCGCTCGCGGTCCCCATCATCGCCGGGCTCGCCGGGTCGCGCGCGGGGCTGGCCGCCTTCGCGTCGATCGTGGTCCAGATCGCGGTGCTGGGCGTGCTCGACTGGGGCCTCGGCCTGCCGGGCGCCTTCCTGTGGATGCTGGCGAGCGGCACGCTCACCTTCGCCGCGCTCGCCGCGTGGGAGCAGCGCCGCGCCGCCCCCGCCGCCCCTGTTGGAGACACATGAGACACTGTCCAGAGCCGGAAAACCGGCCCCCGCGTCAGCCCTCCTGCGTGCCTTCCGCGCCGTCCTCGGGCAGGTCCTCGTCCTCCCCGTCCCACGCGATCGTCACCGGCGGGTTCCGCAGCGCCTCGACCCGTTCGTCGAAATCGAGCACCGCTGCGCGCACGCCCTGCGTGTCCTCCACCCGGTCGAGCCGCCCGAGATGCGCCAGCAGCAGCCGCGTATCGAAGCGGGTGCGCGTGGCGACCTCCTCGCCGTGGTAATAGACCGTCTCGGCCACCCCGTTCAAAGCCCGGTCGGCGAGCACCTCCTCGACCTGCGGGCGGGCGAGCACCAGGGCGGCATCCCACATCCGCCGGAACTCGGGGGAAGCGCGCCGCATCCGGTAGAGATGCGCGCGGCTCACCCCCGCCTGCGCCGCCGCCGCCCGCACATTGCCCCACTGCGCCAACACCTCGACAAACCGCGCCTGCGCCTCGGGCGCGACATCGGGCACGAGGCTGGCGGGATCGACGATATGCGTGGTGGGCGCGGACGCAGGCGTGTCGGACATGGCGGTTTCCTCCGGAGCTGAGTGTTCTCGGGCGTGTTAGCGACCGCAAGGCCGACCGGCCGCCCGCAGGCCCGACAGGGCCGAGGATAGCCAAGCGGGCGGACGCCCGCGCCGGCGCTTGAGGCAAACAAACGCTATGACGGAGGCTATCAGAGGCAAATGGCTGTAGGAAAATGGAAAATCCTCCCCCTTGGGGGAGGGGGACCATCCAACGGATGGTGGAGGGGCGTCCTTGTGTTCCGCACGCCATCCGGCGTGCGAAATCCTCGCTCACGCGATCTGAAGATCGCATCGCTGCGGGCGCGCGTTCGCGCTTGCGGGCCTGCGGCCCGAGGGCTGATCCAAATCCCCCCTCCCGTTCACGGGAGGGGCGCGAGACTTAACGA
>NZ_LSKQ01000113.1 GCF_001557115.1 Erythrobacter sp. CCH5-A1 | reverse complement strand
ATGTAAAGGCTGGCTACACGGACGCCTCGATCGAGGGCGAGTATGACGACGGCACGGGGGAGATCTCCGATGAGGTCTCGTTCGGCGGCGTTCGTCTGGGCGCCGGCGGCGAGATCGACCTTTCGAGCAACTATGCCATCCGTCTCGAATATCGTTACTCGGACTACGGCAACCTCGAGCTTTTCGGAACGGACACCGGGATCGGCGTGAGCCGCAACCAGGGCATCATCACGCTGCTCGGCAAGTTCTGACGAATCGGCGGGGCGGTGCTTCAATGCCGCCCCTCCAAACGGACGCCGGTGCGAGGCGAAACGTGACACTCAACACGCCGCGTTCGGGGTGCCCTTCAGCTGCAATCATGCTAAAGGCTGCACCCCACGCTGGTGACGTTCGGAGTTCTGCATGGCCGTCGAGGAAACAATGGCTTCCCCTGTGATCATGGCCCCCCAGCCCACCGGACGGCGGCTTGTCATGTTCGAAAAAGACGGCGGAGCCAAGGAAGCCTTCAAGCTGCTGAACGGCATTCTCGACGTTCCTCCCTTCATTGCTCCCGAGCACGGCGCGCTCGTCGACACCATGGCGGCGGCGGCCGAACACGATGC
>NZ_LSKQ01000112.1 GCF_001557115.1 Erythrobacter sp. CCH5-A1 | reverse complement strand
ATCCGCAGAAATTACCCCGCGGGGTGGAGAGCCGTCCACGACATCAGTTGCGGAAATCAGGGTCAGCTCCCACAGGCAGTAAACCTGTAGGAGACTGCGATGAGAGAGCTAAGAATACCGCCTGCGGCACAGACTGACGAAGAGAGCTGGGAGCTTCTGCGAGCATGGGTCGCCGAGGGTGGCTTGCATTGTTCCCTGAAAGTCGGCGTCTATGAAGCGGAAGGCATTCGCGAGGAGCAGGCTTGGGGCACGATACTCGCAGATGCAGCACGCCACATCGCAGACGCCCTTTCTTCGCTTGGGCTGAGAGACAGTGATGCTGCCTTGGCCGAGATACGGCGACATTTCGCTGCCGAGTTAGATGCCCCAACGTCGAAAAGAACCGGCAACTTGGTTCAATAAGGCAGTGTCCGGAAACCACCCACTCCCGGTCGTTCAGCGCATCGTGCCTTTCGCCCGAAAGCAGCCATCCGCCCCTCACCCCGCTAAAAACTCCGCCCACACCGGAAGGTGATCGGACGCGCTCGCCGCGAGCGCGCTGCGGTGGACGCCGCAGTCCTGCGCTACCAGCGCTTGGCAATGCATGATCCGGTCGAGCCTCCCCAAGGGACGGCGGCTAGGGAAGCTCGGGCCGGGGTCGAGCAGGGTGAAGTGGCGGCCGAACTCGCGGAAGCAACCCGCGACGGTGCGCCATTCGTTGAGATCGCCCATCAGCACCACCGGGCCTTGCTCACGCGCCGCCTCGCCCAGCGCGGCGATGGTGCGGGCCTGCCGCACGCGCCACAGGCCCGACAGGTCGAGGTGCATGCCGAACACCGTCAGCGCCGTCCCGCCCACCCGCAACCTTGCGGTCACAACCCCGCGCGGTTCGAGGCAGGGGATGTGGAGGATGTCGTGGCTCTCGACCTCGATTCCCCGCCGCACGAGGATCGCGTTGCCGTGCCAGCCCATCGAATCCGTCTGCACGTCGAGCGGGACGGGGACGTATTCGGTGTGGC
Source organism: Erythrobacter sp. CCH5-A1 (assembly GCF_001557115.1). Taxonomy (GTDB): domain Bacteria; phylum Pseudomonadota; class Alphaproteobacteria; order Sphingomonadales; family Sphingomonadaceae; genus Erythrobacter. Next base: position 853 of record NZ_LSKQ01000112.1, on the reverse strand, counting down.
TCTCGATCAGGAAGCGCGGGAGCACGGCGGCGCGGGTGCCGAACCTGAGGTCCGCCTCCTGCAGGCAGACGATGTCCGCGCCGACCTCGTTCAGCACATTGAGGATGCGCGCCGGATCGCGCTTGCGGTCGGTGCCGATCCCCTTGTGGATGTTGTAGCTCGCCAGCTTGAGGCTGAAATGCGGGGACGCGGCGTCGGGCATGGGCGCAAGGTAAGCGCGGCCGCGCTAATTCGATAGAGGCGGGCTCGCGGTTCGTCGCATCATCGCCCCATGACATATGGCGCGCGCGTTCTCTATGCCTTCGACGGCGGGGCCCGGGGTGACTGGACCGTCACCGGAATGACGACACTCGCGGGCGAGAGCCTGCCCGAGGTCGCCGCGCTGAGCGTGCGGCAGGGCGGATTTGCCGAGGCCCCCGCGCCGGTGTGGACCCTGTGCGGGGTCGCGAGCCACCTGCGCTACACCTTGCGCGAGGAATTCTCCGAGCTGTCCGAACGCGGCAGCCCGCTCGGGCGGCGCGAGGCGCGGCGCGCGGCGTTGATCCCCATCAGCAAGTCCGAGGCATGGTGGGCGCTGGCGCAGGACGAACGCCGCCGGATCTACGAGGAGCAATCGCGCCACACGAGCATCGGGATGGAATACCTGCCCCAGATCGCCCGCCGCCTCCACCACGGCCGCGACCTCGGCGAGCCCTTCGATTTCCTCACCTGGTTCGAATTCGCCCCCAAGCACGAGGGGCTGTTCGACGAGCTACTGGTCCGCCTGCGCGCTAGCGAGGAGTGGACTTACGTGAGCCGCGAGATCGATATCCGACTGACGCGCACCGCCTAGTCCCCTCCCCCACCACTCCCC
>NZ_LSKQ01000111.1 GCF_001557115.1 Erythrobacter sp. CCH5-A1 | reverse complement strand
AGCGGCCCGGGGAACATCTCCGGGTAGAGCGTGAGGATGGTGGCGGCGAAGGTCATCGCGCAGCCCGGTGCCTCAAGAGCCAGAACAGGGGTATCGACGAGACGATATAGGACAGGACGGGCGGACCGAAGAGGACAACCCACAGCGCAAACGAAGCGGGACCCGGATCAGGCGCAAGACCGGCATCGACCAGCTTCAATTGCTCGGGCGTGGGCTCCTGACTTGTCGCTGCGAGGCTCGCGACCACCAGCACCAACGGCACCAACATGCAGGTCAGTGCAAAGTGAGCCGTCGAGCCTCGCCCAACGAGCTTGGCCAGGCCGAAGTAGGCCAAAATGAACAGCAAAGGGCCAGCGGCAAGACCGAGGAAAATGATCGTCATTTCCATGCCTCCCCTTCCTTGGTCCACGTGCCCTCAGCCAGCGCGCGCCCCGCAACCGAGTGCCCGAGCGGCCCGGGGAACATCTCCGGGTAGAGCGTGAGGATGGTGGCG
>NZ_LSKQ01000110.1 GCF_001557115.1 Erythrobacter sp. CCH5-A1 | reverse complement strand
CGGCGCGGATCTCGTCCGAACCGGTCGTGACCCCGCCCACCGTGGCGCGCACCTGGGCGATCATCGTCTCGAGCCGCCCGACCGAGGCGTTGAAGGCTTCCTGCAGCCGCTGGTGCTCGCCCGGTGGCATCGCCGCGATGCGATGCGAGAGGTCACCCGCCGCGAGCTTGTCCAGTGCGCCCGAAAGCGTCGCGACCACTTCGGCCTGCTCGGCCGAGCGGGCCTTGTCGGACTTCATCGCCGCGCGGAACGTCTCGATCGCGCGGGTCATCGTGCCGATTTCATCCGCACGGTGGTTGGTGGTGATCCCGGCATCGACATCGCCCGCCGCCATGTCGCGCATGGTCTCGATGGTGATGTAGATCGGCCAGAGCACCTTGCGGCGGAAGGCCAGATAGGCGGCCACGAAGCTCCCCAGAACCAGCAGCACCGCAAGGCACGCGCCGCCGATGATCAGGATCTGGATGAAGGCATTCTCGTCCATCGAGGCCGCGGTTTCCTTCTCGCTGCGGGCGACCAGATCGTTGATCCCCGCGCGGTGGGCACGGTAGATTTCCAGCAGCCGGCGGTGCGAGGCGGCCATGGCTGGCTGATCCCAGCGCCGCGCGGCGGGCTTCAGCGACTGGTTCACCTCGTCCCAGAAGGCCTTGCCGGTCGTTTGGGCGTTCGCCGCCAGACCGGCCTTCAGATCATCCGACAGCGCGCTCTGCGCCCAGCGTTGCTGGGAATCCCAATAGGTCTTCTCCTGATCGGCCAGCCGCTTCTCGTTGATCGCATAGGCATCGCGGTGGATGGTCATGATGCTCGCGTTGGCGAAGCTTTCGACAAGGAACATCGGCGGCGGCAGGATATCCGCGCGGAAATCCGACAGCATCTGCTCGCCATTGTCGAGCGGCCCGCCGTTGCGGATGTGATTGATCCCGATCCCGGCCAGCAGCAGGATCGCGGCCAGCATGGAGCACAGCGTCATGCCGGCGATACGCGAATACTGCTCGATCGTCATTGGAGCTTGCCTCGTCATGGCCCGGCCGCTGCAGTGCGCCGGAGTGATACAGGGTCTCCTCTACGCGCTTGGTCGATAAGCCGTCGCTGTCACGCCCCTATGCGCTTCCCCCTAGCCTGCGCGCGCGAATTTGTTCGGCGCTCGCGGCCTAATGCGAGCCGTCAATCAAGAGGCTGAGCGAACATGGCCAATGTACGGGTACTGGTAGTCGACGATTCCGCCGCGATGCGCGCGTTGTTCTGCGACATTCTCGACAATGCCAAGGGTGTCACCGTGTGCGGCACCGCCAAGAACGCCGACGAGGCCCGCGACCAGCTCGAAAAGCTGAGGCCCGATGTGCTGACGCTCGATGTCGAGATGCCGGGCAAGAGCGGGATGGAGTTTCTCGAGGAGGTGATGGAAACCCGTCCGATGCCGGTGATCATGCTGTCCTCGATCACGCAGGCCGGCACCGGCACCGCGCGCCGCGCGCTCGAGCTGGGCGCGGTGCATTGCTTCCCCAAGCCCTTGCACACCTCGCGCGAGGAGTTCGATGCGACCGTGCGCCAGCTCGGCGATATCGTGGTGAAGGCGGCATCGGGCGAGCTGAAGCCCGGCGGCGAGGGCGCCGAAGGCGGCGCTGGCGGGGCGAAATACCGCTCCGATGGCCGCATCGTCGCGCTCGCCTGCGGAGCGGCGGGGATCGAGAGCGCGCGCCAGGTGCTTGCCGCCTATGATGCCGGCTGTCCGCCGACGATCGTGCTGTTCGACGCCGACCCGAACGCGGTCGAAAACGCCGTGCGCGCGATGCGCCATTCGCTGCCGTGCCAGTTGGGCGATGCGGTCGATGGCGTCAGCCTCGAACCGGGCAAGGTGTGGCTGGCGCATGATCCGACCCGCCATGTCATCATCGAGGCGGGCGAGCCGCCGCGCCTCAGGCTCGTCGAGCGCGATCCGGTGAATGGCTGCCGCCCTTCGGCCGACCTCTTGTTCGGCAGTCTTGCGCGGAGCGGACTGCCCGCGCTCGGCGGGCTGCTCACCGGGAACGGCAACGATGGGGTGCGCGGCCTTGCGATCCTTGCCGAGACGAAGGGCAAGATCTTCGTCCAGCGCCCGGCCGACTACGCCCCGCGCGACCGCTATGACGCGGTGCGTGCGCAAGGCCTGGAGCTTGCCGACCTGCGGCAGGAGGCCATCCCGGACTGGATTCTCGAGCAGACCAACGCCGCCGCCTGAACCTGCCCTCACCTATCACTTCAGCCGCTTGGGAAATCGCGCCAGGCGAATAGTCTCTTTCCCGGGACAGGGAAGGGACAGGACATGACAGGGACACTTGCAGGCAAGGCCGCACTGGTGACGGGCGCCGCGCGCGGGCAGGGAAAGGCGATCGCGCTGGCGCTGGCCGAGGCCGGCGCGGATGTCGCGGTTTGCGATGTCGGCGCGGCGGCGATGGAAACGGTCGGCTATGCGCTCGGCGGGGCGCTGGGCGAGGTCGCGCAAGGCATTGAGGCACACGGGGTGCGCGCGCTCGCCATGGCTTGCGACGTGCGCGACATGGCGCAGGTCGAGGCTTTCGTCGCGGCGGCGATGGAGGCCTTCGGGCGGATCGACATCATCGTCAACAATGCCGGCATCCTCACCGGCGGCCGCCCCGCGCACGAGCTCGACGAGGCGATGTGGACCACGATGATCGACGTCAACCTCACCGGCGCATGGCGGGTGATCCGCGCCGCGGTGCCGCACATGATCGCGGGCGGTAGAGGTGGGAGGATCGTCAACATCGCCTCGGTCGCGGGGCATGTCGGCACCCCCGGCTATGCCCATTACTGCGCCTCCAAGCACGGTATGATGGGGCTGACCCGCGCGATGGCAGGGGAGCTGGCCGAGCACAAGATCACCGTCAACGCCCTGTGCCCCGGCCTCGTCGACACCCCGATGGTCGCGGCCGCGACCGACGATCTGGCCGCCGCGCGGGGGCTCGGGATCGAGGAGGCCTACGAACTCCAGCTCACCCCGCATCTCATCAAGGAAAAGATCACCTCCGAGCAGTCAGCGGCGGCGGTGATGTATCTGGTGAGCGAGGCGGCGCGGGTGGTGACGGGATCGGCACTGATGATCGACGCGGGCTGGTCTGCAACCTAGGTTGCGCTTGCCTTGGCGGGAGCGAAGGCGGACAAGGGTCCATGGCCACGGCAAACAGCGCTCACCCCGACGATCCGCATTATGTCCACCGCACCGGCTGGCTGCGCGCGGCGGTGCTGGGGGCGAATGACGGTATCATCTCGGTCGCCTCGCTGATTATCGGCGTGGCGGCGGCGACGCCCGAGGCCGGCCCCGTGCTGGTGGCAGGGGTGGCCGCCCTGATTGCAGGCGCGATGTCGATGGCGGCGGGCGAGTATATCTCGGTCTCCAGTCAGGCCGATTCCGAGCAGGCCGACATCGCCCGCGAGCAGGAGGCGCTTGCTGCCACGCCCGACGACGAGGAGGCCGAGCTTGCCGCGATCTACCGCGCGCGCGGCCTCAGCGAGGCCACTGCCGCGCTGGTGGCCCGCGAACTCAGCGCGCGCGATGCGCTGGCGGCGCATGTGCGCGACGAGCTGGGCCTCGCCGAACACCTTGCAGCCAATCCCCTGCAGGCGGCGCTCGCCTCGGGCGTGACCTTCAGTGCGGCCGCCGCCGTGCCGCTCATCGCCGCCTTGCTGGCTCCAGCGGGCGCGATCATGGTGACGGTGGTCGTGGTCTCGGTGTTGGCGCTGGCGGTGCTCGGCGTGCTCGGCGCGAAGGCGGGGGCCGCGCCGCTCGTCCCGGCGACCTTGCGCGTGGTCGGCTGGGGGGTCTTCGCCATGGCGAGCACGGCTGCCGTGGGCCGCCTGTTCGGCGTCAGCGTCTAGCGCAGCCAGTCAGAGTCAGCGTCCCGCCCTTCACCAGTGCCGCATGGGGCAGGGCGGTGACCGGATAGGCCTTGCCCCCCAGCGAGACGCCGACGGGGCCCTCCTTGCAGCCCGCCTGTTCGATGGTCAGTTCGGCGCGCCCCGGAACCCGCAGCACCGCGCGCGGGGTCAGCGGCAGGCCTGCGACATAATGCGCGCTGACCGGATCGAGCGGGTAGAAGCCCAGCGTCGCGAAGACATACCAGGCGCTCATCTGCCCCGCATCCTCGTTGCCGACGAGGCCATCGGGGGTGTCGCGATAGAAGCTCTCCGCGATCCGCCGCACCAGCGCCGCGGTGCGCTCAGGGCGGTCGGTGTAGGCATATAGCCATGCGACATGGTGGCTCGGCTCGTTGCCGTGGGCATATTGCCCGATCATCGCCTCCTGCCCGAGATATTCCGCGCCCTTGGTCACCGGCAGCTCGAAGAAGAACCGGTCGAGCATCGCGCCCGCCGCTTTCCTGCCGCCCAGCGCTTTCACGAGGCCCTCGGGGTCGTGGAGCGCAGGCGTCCAAGTATATTGCCAGGCGTTCGCCTCGGTATAGTCGCCCGGGTTGTTGAGCGGTGATGTGGGCGTGAGCGGATCGAAGGGTTCGCGCCACTTGCCCGCCGCATCGCGCCCGCGGGCCAAACGCGTTTCGGGGTCGATCAGCTTGCGCCAGCTTTCCGCCCGCTTGCCGAAGCGCTTCGCCTCGGCCGTGTCTCCCAGCATCGCCGCCATGCGCGCGGTCGCCGCATCGCCGATCCCCGCCTCGAGGCTGCGCGACACCGCCTCGCCGCCGGTGGCGTCGGTGGGGTAATAGCCGTAGCGATCATAGAGCGACCATTGCGAGATCGAGTGGTCGCCCTCGTAGATGGGCGAGGCATCGCGGGTTGATGTCGCGACCATCGCCGCCAGGGCGCGCTGGCCGTCGAAGCCGCGAAACCCCTTGGCCCAGGCCTCGGCGATGACGGGAAGCGCGGGTTCGCCGATCATCGTGCCGGTCTCCCCGCCCCAGATCGGCCACTTGGGCAGGCGCCCAGCCGCCTGCTGGTGATCGAGCAGCGAGGCCACGAAATCGTCCACCCTTTCAGGAACCAGCAGAGTGTAGAGCGGATGGGCGGCGCGGAACGTGTCCCACAGCGAGAAGGTGGAGTAGCGCAGGTGCCCCTTTGGCGCGGTGCGGATGGTCCCGTCGGGCCCGCGAAAGCGACCGTCCGCATCGCTCACCACCGAGGGGTGGAGGAAGACGTGGTAGAGCGCGGTGGTGAACACCCGCTGCTGGCCTTCGGGCCCCTCGATCGTGGCGCGCGCGAGCAGCGCGTCCCACTCGGCCCGCGCGGCAGCGGCGAGGGCGTCGAAGTCCCAGCCGAACACCTCGTCCCGGTTGCCGCGCGCGCCTGCGGGGTCGGTGGTCGCCATCCCCGCCTTGACCAGCAAGGTGCTCTCGCCTTCCGGCAGATCGAAGGCGAGCACGTAGCGCGGCGCCGCGTCCCCCTTGCGCGGGGGCAGGGTCTCGACCGCCGCGATCGGGCGGTTGAAACGCACGCTCCAGGCGATTGTGCGCTTGGTCCAGTTGCGGCGGAATGCTTCGCCTTCGAAGCTGTCGGTGCCGAAGCGGTTGGTGATGGACTGCACCGGCTGTTCATCGGTGCGGAAGGTGAGCCCGTGCTGGAGATCGACCAGCACCCACACGCGCCCGCTCTGCGCGAAGGTGTAGCGGTGCATCGCGCTGCGCAAGCTGGAGGTCAGCTCCACCTTGACGCCGTTGTCCGGCAGGGTGACGGCGTGATATCCCGCGCGCGCCACCTCGTCCGCCTTGCCGCTCGCCATCGCCGCGCGGCGGGTGGCGGACGGCATCAGCAAGACATCGCCCAGCTCCGGGATCCCTGTCCCGCTCGCCCGCGTGTGCGAGAAGCCGATGATCTGCGGCGCGCGGTACTGGTAGCCCGAGGTGTAGTCCCACCCGGTATCGGCATTGTCGGGCCCGGGCTGGATCATCCCGAAGGGACGCGCAGGTCCGGGGAAGGTGTGCCCGGTGCCGTCGGTGCCGATGAAGGGATCGACGTAAGCCGAGGGGCCGGGGGCCGGGGGCGCGGGCGTTTCGGGCTGCGCACCGGTGGGCGCGGCGGCAGTCATGAGTGCCACCACCCCTGCGACCAGACGCTTCCATGCCTTCATGCGGAGCTCCTCCCCCTCCTGCGCTCATGCATAGCAGGTTTGGCGGGCCGGCAAGCCCTTTGCAGATTGCTCCCATGCGGCGAATTTCTGTCCGATCCTTGTCATTTCGGCTCGCACGGCAGGCCTGACCCGTTGACGCGCACCCGCCAAGTCTGTTCTATCCTTGACCTATGGACACCGGCGCACTCTGCGAGCCGATTGCGCTCGATCCGGCCTCCTCGGTCCGGGTCGAGCGCGTGCTGCGCCCTGCCACCTCGAGCGCGCCCGAGCCCTTTCCGCATTTCCATGAGCCGGCCGAACTGATCTGGTTTGCCCGCGCCGAGGGCAGCGTGGCGACCGAATGGGGCATGCTCCCCATTTCGGACGGTACGCTGCTGTTCCTGCCCGCGATGACCACGCATGATTTCCGCCTCGATCCCGGGGCGACCGAATGGGTGCTGGTGCATTGCGACGCATCCTTGGGCTACGAGAACCTCTCCGCCGCGCAGGCGATCCGGCCCGGCGCGGCAGTCGCGGCGCGGCTGGCGGCGGGGTTCGACTGGCTGGTGGCGCTCGCCGAGGCGCCTGGCCGGGCGGGGGATGTGGTGATGCTCACCCGGCTGTTGCTCAACGAGCTGCCGGGCACTGCACCTCAGGCCGAGACGACGGCCGCTGAACGCAGCCTCCACCGCCTGCGCCCTGCGCTCGATCTGGTGGTCCAGGCCGATTTCCGGCTGGTGACGGTCGAGGAAGCGGCGGCGCGCTGCCACCTCTCGCCGACATATTTCTCGCGCGCCTTTGCCCGAGCCTTCGGCGTCGGATTTGCCGAATATGCCCGGCAATTCCGCCTGCGTGCCGCCGCCCGCAGCCTCATGACCGAGGGCGCGCGGGTCTCGGACATCGCCTGGCGCAGCGGGTTCCAGACGCCCTCGCACTTCACCGCCGCCTTCCGGAAGCGCTTCGGCGTCTCGCCGAGCGACTTCCGACGGCGCTATCTGGCGGGGCGGTAGAGCGCGGTCTGCCACGCGCGCAGGGGCTTGCGCTCGCCCGAGATGAGGTCGGGCCCGTCACCCGCCAGCGCGGGGACGGCGGCAGGGGCGCCGGTGAGGTTGGCGACGATCACCAGCCGCTCGCCATCGAAGACGCGCTCGACCGCGAGCATTCCGGCCGGCGCCTCCAGCACCCGCTGCGTGCCGCGCGCGAGCGCCGGATGGGCGGCGCGCAGGGCGAAAAGCTTGCGGTAGTGATTGAGCAACGAGGCAGGGTTGCCATCCTCCTCCTCGACCGACACGCCGTCGTGGTCGCGGGCATAGCGCTGGTCCCAGTAGCGCTCGCCCGGACGCCTGTACCACAGCGCCTGCCCCGGAGCGGCGTCGGTCGCGGCCCACTTGAAGGCCTCGCGCATCGGAATGTCGCGCTCGTCGGTAGTGTAGCCCGCGTCATAGGCGCCGCGCATGCCGAGCTCCTGCCCGTAATAGACGATCGGCGTGCCGCGCAGCAGGAACATCAGCGCTGCTGCCGTTCTGAGGCGCTCGGGGCTGATGCCGGGGTCGGAGGCGATGCGGCTGACATCGTGGTTCTCGGCGAAGATCATCTGGGTCTTGCCCGGCGGCGTCACCTCGCCCGTGCGCGTGATCGCTTGCGCCAGCGCGGCGGCATCGAACTTGCGGATCGCGTCGTGGATCGGGAAGGCGAAAACCGCGCTGACATCGGCGCGGGCGAGGTAGTCCTCGCCATATTTCCAGTCCCACTGTTCGGCGAGGAAGGCGAGATCTGGATTTGTCGCGCGCAGCTTGGCGATGGCGGGATTCCAGAACTCCTCGAACAGGTTCGTCAGCCGCCCCTTGCTGTCGAGATCGTCCATCATGTGATCGAGCCGGAAGCCGTCGACCCCGTCGTCGAACTGGACGTCGCCATTGGGGTCGACCCAGCCTGCGAGATAGCGGTCGAAATAGGCGCGCACATCGGGGTGTTTGAGCGCGACCGTGGTCACCCCGTGGGTGTCGCGCCCGAAATGGCGGATTTCCCTGAGGCCAAAGGGGCCTTCCTCGGCGATGCCCGCCGCGCGGTCGTCCCACAGCATCCAGTCGTTGTAGGGCGAGGCGCGGTCGGCCATCGCTGCCGACCACCACGGGTGGCCCTCGGCAAGATACTGGAACTCCATGTCGAGAAAGACCTTGATGCCCTTGGCATGGGCGTCGGCGATCAGGCGCTGCAAGTCGGCGCGGGTGCCGTAGCGCGGGTCGATCCCCTCGAAATCGGTGGCGAAGTAATTGTGGTAGGTGCGCCCCGGGTAGAGCGGGGTCATCAGGATCGCGGTGACGCCGAGCTTTTCGAGATAGGGCAGCGCCTGCCGCACGCCCTCGAGATCGCCGTGGCCATCGCCGTTGCTGTCGCGGAAACTGCGCTGGAAGATGTGGTAGACGACCTCGCCCTCGAGCACGTCGCGCGCCGGTTCAGGCGCGGCGGCGGCGGGCTGGGCGGCGTGCAGCGCAAGCGCGCTGGCGAAGGCGGCCACCAGGGCGGCGGGGGCGCGTTTCATCGGTGATCCTCTCTGTTATGGGCGGCAGGATAATCTGTCCGATCCCTGTCGTCTGTCGGCCATGCTTGCGCTGTGGCGGTCAAAAACTGTCGATTCCATGCGCTGGGGCAAGTTGCGCAAGACAAGCGGGGGCGGCTTTGTGCACAGGTCCCGCGTGACTGCCGTGACCGACCCCGCCGCCGACAAAGCCGCCGACTCAGGCGACCCCTTCGGCCCCGCCCGCCGCGCGGATGGCGTGCTGGTGGTGGATTTCGCGGGCGAGCCGATCCCGATGATCCTCGGCCACCGCGCGGTGCGGGCGGCGGCGCGCGACTGGCAGACCTTCAGCTCCGACGCGCCGGGCCGCGTGCCGATCCCCGAGGAGACGGCGGTCCGCTCGGTGCGCCAGCTGCCGATCGAGACCGATCCGCCTGCGCACAAGGCATGGCGCGATCTGCTGAAGCCGACCTTCATGCGCCCCGTCCAGCCCGATTACATCGCCGCGATCGACGCGCTGGTCGCGCGCGCGATCGATGCTGCCGCCACCGCAGGCGAGATCGAGGTGGTGCGCGGCTTTGCCCTGCCGCTGCAATCGCGCGCGCTCACGCTGCTGCTGGGCCTGCCCGAGTCCGAGGCGGAGGAATGGATCGGCTGGGGCGTTCACGTGTTCCGCGATGGCACGGACAGCACGACCAAGGGATCGGCGCTCGACCGCCACATCCGCGCCCGCATCGCCGCAGCGCGCGCCGCGCCAGGGGAGGATTTCTTCGGCGCGATGACCCGCATGGCGATTGGCGGCCGCCCGCTCACCGACGACGAGATGGCCGGGATCGCCAACCTCGTCTTTGCCGGCGGGCGCGACACGGTGATCACCGCAGTCTCGGCGATCATCGCCTTCTTCGCCGAGAACCGTGCGGCACTCGATGCGCTGTGCGCCGATCCCCGGCGGATCCCCTTCGCGGTCGAGGAATTCGTCCGCGTCACCTCGCCGCTCACCCATATCGGGCGGGTGTGCCCGCGCGGCGCCGAGGTCGGCGGGCAGAGGGTCGTCCCCAACGCGCGCGCCTCGCTGTGCTGGGCCTCGGCCAATTTCGACGAGTCCGTGTTCGATAGCCCCGAGGAAGTGCGCCTCGACCGCGCGCCCAACCCGCATCTGGGCTTCGGCAGCGGGCACCACAACTGCCTCGGCGCAGCGCACGCGCGCACGCTGCTGCGCAGCCTCATCCGCCAGCTCGGCGCGCGCACCCGCGCGATCACCGTGCTCGCGGCCGAGCCGGGCGCGGAGCGCTATGGCGACCTCGTCCGCACGGTGGGTTTCCGGAGCCTCACCGTGCGGATCGAGAGCAACTAGAAGTCGTAGGTCAGCGAGGCCTTGAAGGTGCGCGGGGCTCCCAGCTGCAGATCGGGCCGGAAGCTGTCGAAGGCCGAGGCCCAGTAGTCCGCGTCCGCGACGTTATCGATGGTGACGCGCATGGTCAGCGGCCTGCCCGCCACCACCGCCACATAGCGCGCGCCGATGTCCACCCGCGTCCAGTTCTCGATAAACAGGGTGTTGGCGATGTTCGCCGCCTGCTCGCCGGTGTGCACCACGCGGCCGGTGAGAGTGAGCGCGGGGACGAAGGGCACGTCCCATTCGAGGTTGGCGTTGACCAGATATTCGGGCACGCCGACCGCCTGCGCGCCCTCGTTCACCCCGTTCTGGGTACGGCGCAGCTTGGCGTCGATAACCGATCCGCCCGCGATCAGGCGCAATCCCTCGGCCAGGTCGCCCGCGATGGTGAACTCCACCCCGCGGTTGCGCTGCACGCCGAAGGGACCGAATTCCAGCGCGCCTGTCGTGGTGGGCGAGGGACGCAGGATCGCCGTCTCGCGGTCAATCTGGAAGGCGGCGAGCGACAGGTCGATCCCGCCCAGCGCCAGCTTGCCGCCGATCTCGTATTGCTCGGAGACGAAAGGCGGCAGCGCCGCGCCCGCATTGGTCACCGGCAGCGGCGCGCCGCCCGCGGGATTCGCGCCGCTCGCGGGGGCAACGGCGCCCTGCACCAGCCCCTCGATCCGGTTGGCATAGAGCGAGACGCCTGCGGCAGGCTTCACCACCACGCCGAAGACGGGGGTGACCTTGCTCTCGTCATACTCGCTCGTCAGCGCGCCGCCGAAATAGGAGTAGGAGCGGGTGCGGATCGCCTGCACGCGCAGACCCGCGGTGAAGAGCACCCGGTCATCCGCAAAGCCGAGCGTGTCCGACACGAAGCCGCTCGTCAGCCGGGTGCGACCGATGGGGAAGGGATCGGCCAGATCACCGCCCGCGAAGGTCACCGTCTGCGACGGCGTGACGGCAACGGGCGCGTAGAGATTGTTCGCTTCCGGCGAGAGCGCGAAGAACTCGTAGGCGTTGCGGTTGACCAGCCAGTTGATCGCGCCGCCCGCATTGACCTCGTGGCTGATCCCGCCGGTCGCAAACTTCGCGCGCACCCCGGCGGTGGCGGCCTCGTTGTTGTCGGTGCGCGGGATGAAGGAGCTGCTGACATTGATCGCGCCGGTCGCGGCGTTGGTGAGCGTGGGCGTGCTGTAGATGCCCTCTTCCGCCCCGTCGCGCGCGCCGAAGGCGGCGTAGACCATGACGCCGGGCGCGATGTCGTATTCGATCCGCGCCTGGCCGAAGATGTCGCGCAGGGTGGTGTATTGCCACGGCTGGCCGAAATTGGTCGAGGCGTCAGGCGCCTCGGGGATGACGGCGAGCCCGGCGATCGAGAGCTTGGGCCGGAAGTGCGAGACCTTGACGCGCTGGTAGGCAACATCGAGCGAGGCGCGCAGCGGCCCCGAATTGTAGTCGATCGCGGCTCCGAGCACATAGGTGCTGCGGAATTCGTCGTCGATCGCCACGTCGCCTCCGCGCGCGGTGCCGTTGACGCGGATGCCCCATTCGCCGCCCGCGCCGAAGCGCCGCGCGATGTCGAAACTGCCGCCGATGTGCTCGGGACCCGTGAAGCCTGCCGTCACGCGGTTGAGATCGGCCGTCCCGGCGCGCTTGGGAATCAGGTTGACGCTCCCGCCCAGTCCCGTGCCGCCGGGGGCCGCGCCGTTGAGAAAGGCGCTCGACCCGTTCAACACCTGCACCGACTGGTAAAGCTCGGGCGCGGCCAGCTGGCGCGGCATGATGCCGTAAAGCCCGTCATAGCCCACGTCGTCGCCCGCGAGCGCAAAGCCGCGGATCACGAACAGTTCGCCCGCGATCCCGAAGCCGGTGGTGGTGCGGATCGTCGGGTCGTTCTCCAGCACCTGCCCGAGCGTCTGCGGCTGCTGGTTGAGGACCAGCGCCTCGTTGTAGCTGCGGATCGAGAAGGGAACGTCGGCCGCGTCCTTGTCGCCGAGCACGCCGACGCTGCCTGCCTGCTCGACTCCCGACTGGTTGGCGCGTTGGGCGGTGACGATGATGGTGGTCTCGTCGCCCTGCTCCTGCGCGGTGGCCGGGAGGGCGGGGAGCGCGAGCGCAATGGCGGTGGCGGTCAGCAGGCGGCAACGGAGGAGAGAAACAGTCACTCTGGGTTCCTTGGTTGGTGGGGAGAGGGAAATCGGGTTCAGCGGCGGCTGCAGCGCATCGCGGCGGCTACCGCGACAAGCGGCGCGGCGAGCGCGGCCCAGGCGGCACCATCGCGCCAGCCGTCACCCGTCAGCGCGATGACGAGACCCGCGATGCCGAGCACGAAGAGCGCGAGCGGCCATGCGAAGATCGCCGGGAGGGAACGGGGCCGGCTCATTCGGCGGGTTCGGCGACAGGCACGGGCACCGGGGCGGACGGGGCGGGGGCAGCGGCTGGGGCCTTGCGCTTGCCCAGCCACAGATACAGCCCGGTCCCCAGCACATGGATCGTGAACAGCGTCAGCGCCGCCCACAGCAGCTTCAATGGCAGCCCGCCGTAATCGCCGAAATGGAGCGGACGCGAGAGCGAGAGCGCCTGATAGTACCACGGCATCGGCCGCGCGGCGGTAAAGGTGCCGGTCTCGGCATCGACCAGCGCGGGCGTCAGCAGGCGCTCGGTCAGCGGCGTGTCTCCCTGAAAGAACACCGCGTAGTGGTGGTTCGAGCTGAAGGTGCCGCCGGGAAAGGCGATGAATTGCGGGTTGTTGCCGGGAAGCCGCCCGCGGGCGGCGGCCATGGCCTTGTCGAGCGAGCCGTAGCGCGCCGGATCGAGCGGAGCGCGCCCGGCATATTCGCGGGTCATCGCGGCGAGCTCATTGGCTTTCCACGCGGCCTCGATCGGCACGGCAAAGGCGTTGATCACGCCCGTCACCCCCACCACCAGCATCCACGCGAGCGCGGTGATGCCGAGGAGGTTATGGTAATCCAGCCACTTGGTGCGCGCGGCTCGGGCCGTGCGCAGCGTGCCGAAGTCGAGCTTGCGCATGAAAGGCGCGTAAAGCACCACGCCCGAGACCAGCGCGGCGACGAAGCACAGCCCCATGACGCCGAGGAACAGCATGCCGGGCAGGCCGAGAAACATGTCGGTGTGCAGCTCGAGGATGAAATGCATCACTGCCGCAACACCGCTGACGCTGTCCTCGTTCACCGCCTCTATCAACCTGCCGGTCGAACGGTCGAAGGACTGGATGGTCATCTCGGCCGCGGGCGCATCGGGGCGCGGGCCGGTGGTGATCGTCATCGAGGGCTGGTCGTTGTCGAAGGCCATGTAGAGCGGCACCTCGCCCGGCCGGTTGGCAAGCGCGCGGGCGAGCATCGTGTCCAACGACAGCAGCCCCGGTGCGGTGCCCGAGGAGCCGACGCCCGGCATGCCGAAGCGGGGCGGTTCCCCGGTCAGCCGGTCGATCTCGTCATGGAAGATCAGCGGCAGGCCGGTGACGCACAGCATCAGCAGGAAGGCGGTTGAAATGAGGCTCGACCACTTGTGGACCCACGCCCAGGCCCGAATTCCGGTGCGGGTCATGCCCGTGGCTCCCGCGGGGAGCACGAGCCCGCGACCCGAGTCGCGACAGCGGAAGTGGTATCGGCTTCAAGCATGGAAGACCCCTGTCTTGTCTGTGGGGAGCGGTTAGCAGGGGGTCGATTATTTGTAAATGCGAATCAATCGCAATTATCTGCGGATTGCATGGAGCCCCCGTTTTGCGAGGGGCATTGTCGGGCTTCGACGAAGGTTGGCGGTGGCCGAACCAGTTGGACCTTCTCACCTTGCGATCGGTTCCGCCCGGGCAACGCAGAAGTTCATCCTGGCGAGGGGTTGTAGATAATATCGAATCGCATTCGCAAAAAGGTTCGACAGTGGTCGCTGGTCATTTGAGCGAGCGTGGCCCTGGCCCGCGTGTCGCCTGGTCGCATGCCGCGCCTGCGTTGTTCGGCCGCGTGCCCATATTGCGCCATATCCCGCTCTGTGTGGAGCGATGATTGCGCTAACTTTTCGCTTTTCCATCGCAGCGACTCAGCGATGAGCGCGTCAATCACCTGGTTAAGCCAAGGCAATCAAAGGTGTTGGACCGAATTGTACTGGTCCCTGCCCACATTGCAGCCCGATTGACTTCTGAAGATTCCTGAATATAACGAACCCAATGGTAGCGCTATCATACATGCCGACGCGGCATGAGGCGCTTCCATCAGAGTGGCGCCAATGCCACCAATGGGAGGGAGATCAGTCATGAAGGCTTTGGCCTCAAATAGCGTTCGTCGTCGGCCCGCGTCCAGCGGGACCCGGATCTTGCTTTCGGCCAGCGCATCGGCGCTCGCGCTCGGCCTGATGGCCGCGCCGGCGGCGGCGCAGGATGCCGCGGACCAGTCCGAAACACCGGAAAGCGAAGGGCAGGAAATCATCGTCACCGGCGTGCGTGCCAGCCTTGAACGCGCGATGGATCTCAAGCGGAATGCCTTCGGCGTGGTCGATGCGATTTCGGCCGAAGACATCGGCGAGTTCCCCGACACCAACCTCGCCGAATCCCTCCAGCGCATCCCTGGCGTCTCGATCAGCCGCATCAATGGCGAAGGCTCGCAGGTCACGGTCCGCGGCTTCGGCCCGCAGTTCAACCTCGTTACCGTCAACGGGCGCCAGATCGCGACCACCTTCGTCAATGCCGTCGGCGGCGACCAGGATGTCGACTTCAGCCGCGCGACCGGCCGTTCGTTCGATTTCAACAACCTCGCCTCGGAAGGCGTGCAGCGGCTCGAGGTCTACAAAACCGGCCGCGCGGCGATCCCTTCGGGCGGCATCGGGGCGGCTATCAACGTCGTGACCGCGCGCCCGCTCGAGATGAAGGGCGAGGGCCTGCGCGGCAGCATCGGTGCCAAGGCGCTCTATGACCTCAGCAATTCGGACTTCACGATCAACCCGGAATTCTCCGGCGTCATCACCTGGACCGATCCCAGCGACACCTTCGGCGTCTCGCTGTTCGGCGCCTATCAGGAGCGCAGCAGCGCCGCGGCGAGCGCCACCTCCAACGCCTGGAACGTCGCGCCCTTCTCGCAATTCCCCGGCCGCGGCGCGGCGACAGTCGTCACCGGCGCGCCGAGCAGCCCCGATACGCTGGTCGCGGTGCCCAACGACAGCCGCTACCACTTCTCGGAGTTCGAGCGCGAGCGCCTGAACCTTGCCGGTACGGCGCAATTTCAGCCGACCGAAACGCTCACCTTCACGGCTGACGCGATGTATGTGACCAACAGTCTGAGCGAGCAGCGCACCGATCAGACCAACTGGTTCAACCGCCCGTTCGACACGATCACCTTCGATCCCAGCGATGCCGTGCCGACCTCGATCTTCATCTCCGAGGGCAGCGGCTATGCCACCAAGGATCTGGGTTTCGAACAGCAATACCGCGCGACCAAGACCGAACTCCAGTCCTATGGCCTCAACGCCGAATGGGAGATCGGATCGGGCTTTACCCTGCGGCTCGACGGCAACCATTCGCTGTCCACCTCCGACCCGGATTCGGCCAATGGGGCGAGCTCGACCCTCGTCAGCCTCGGCGCGCCGGTGGTCGATTCGCACTCGGTCGACTTCTCGGGCCCGGTGCCGATCCAGCGCTACGTGGTCAATGACCGCGGGCTCGGCACCGACGGCATCCGCGGCACGGCCGACGACCGTGGCAACAACAATGGCGTGCTCGACATCGGCGACCTGGGCACGCAGATCCAACGCACCAATGCCTCGCGCCAGCGCCACCGGATCGACCAGTTCAGCGTCGACCTCGGCTGGGAGTTCGATGAAGGCAGCCGCTTCGATATCGGCGCCCGCTACATCGATTCGAGCATGACGAGCGCGCGTGTCCAGACCCAGCAGACGCTGGGCGACTGGGGCATCAACAATGTCGGCGACATCCAGGCGCAGGCGGGCAACCTGGTCGAGCAGTTCTGCCTCGCCTGCCAGTTCGACCGCTACGCCGTGGGCGACGCGGGGATCGCCTTCCGCGGCAATGCCGTCGACCTGTTCCAGATCTTCGAACCCTTCTACGCCGCGCGCGGCAATCCCAACAACATCACCGGCAACGAATTCGACCGCGTTGGCGAAGAGATCTGGTCGGCCTATGCCCAGTTCAACTGGGATGGCCAGATCGGCGACCGTCCGGCCAATCTGGTGGCCGGCGTGCGTTGGGAAAACACCAAGACCACCTCGTTCTCGCTGGTCGACCAGCCGCTTCGCATCGAATGGGATTCGGACAACGACTTCACCCGCGTGGTGAGCGGCAACATCGCCGAGATCACCCGCACGGGCGAATACAACGAGCTGCTGCCCTCGATCGACTTCCGGATCGAGCCGGTCGACGATGTTGTGGCCCGCGTGTCCTACTCCAAGACGCTCGCCCGGCCCGATTACGGCAACCTGTTCGCCTCGCAATCGGCCAACGGCCCGGATCGCCCGACGCTGCTTGGCGGGATCGCCGCAGGCACGCAGGGCAACCCCGATCTCGACCCGCTGGTCTCGGACAACTTCGACATCAGCCTCGAATGGTACTTCGCTCCGGCGAGCTTCATTTCGGGGGCCTTCTTCTACAAGAAGGTGTCGAACTTCGTCGGGATCGGCCAGGTCGAGCAGAACCTGTTCGGCCTGCGCGATCCCACCACCGGCGCGGCCGGCACCCGTTCGGGCGCGGCGGCGGCGGAGATCGCCAACCTCGGTGCGGTGCTGAGCGATGTCAGCCTGTTCACCTTCACCGCTCTGATCGATGCCAACAACGGCAACGTCGCCGCCGCGCGCCAGCAGTTCCAGGCGAACCTCGGCGCAAACGGGCAGCTCGATCAGGCCTTCGTCGATACCGTCCTCGCCCAGCGGGACGTGATCGCCAACGGCACCGATCCGCTGTTCGTGTTCGACGTGGCGACCCCGATAAACAACCGGGAAGGCAACATTCACGGGTTCGAACTGCAGGGCCAGTACTTCTTCGGCGACAGCGGTTTCGGCGTCTCGGGCTCGCTGACCAAGGTGTACGGCGATGTCGATGTGAACATCCTGTCGGACCCCAACACCGATGTCTTTGCGCTGATCGGTCTTTCGGACAGCTACAATATTACCGGGATCTACGACAAGGACGGCCTGTCGGCGCGCGTCGCCTACAACTGGCGCGGCAAGTTCCTCGGCGGGGTCAACCGCGGGGGGGCACGCAACCCGGTGTTCTTCGATGACTTCGGCACCTTGGATGCCAGCGTCAACTGGGACTTCAACGAAAGCCTCGCCTTCAGCCTCGAAGCGGTGAACATCCTGAGCGAACCGATCCGCTCCTTCGGGCGCGACGAGAAGCAGCTGTTTTTCGCGCAGGAGCTGAAGCCGCGTCTGTTCGCCGGGGTGCGCTACCGGTTCTGACACCGCGCATCGCGCAAGGAAACGGGGGAGGGGGCCTGCGACGGGGCAGGCCGCCTCCCCTTCCTGCGTTGAGATTCCAGCACTCGTGCGGCACTATGCCGAAACGTGCGAACGAACCGGGCGGGACGGGATGAGCAAGGTTCTCCTCAACAATGTCGACCACCACGATCTGCGCCTGATCGCGCGCGGCGGGCGTGCCTTTGGTGACAGCGTCAATCAGGTGCTGGTCTATCCGACCGAATTCGAGGCGGCGGCGCGCGAATTTCCGATCCTGCTGCGCCCTGATGCCGAGGGCCGCCTGCGCCCGGTGGCGGTGCTTGGGCTGGACCGGGACGACAACCTGTTCCTCGGCCCTGACGGCAGCTGGCAGAGCGCTTATGTCCCGGCGGTGCTCGACGCGCGCCCCTTCGCGATCGCCGCGGCGGAGGGCACGGGCGAGCTTCAGATCCTCGTCGATCCCGACCACCCGCGCCTGTCGCGCACCACGGGCGCGCCGCTGTTTCTCGAACATGGCGGACAGGCCCCGGCACTGGAGGCGATGCTGGGCACCTTGCGGGCGATCTATGTCGGCAATGGCCTGCTCGATCCGCTGGTCGAGGCGCTGAGCGGCGCGGGGCTGCTGCGGGCGTTCGACATCCAGCTGCGCGCCGGGCCCGACCGGGCCTATGCCATTTCCGATGCGCAGACGATCGACCGCGAGCGGCTGGCAGCGCTCGGCGGCGGGGAGCTGGACACACTCCACCGCGCGGGCTTCCTCCATTCGGCCTTCATGCTCGCCGCCTCGCTGGGTAACATGCAGCAGCTGGCCAACCGGATGGCCGCGCGCGCACTTGCGGGCGCGGCGGCATGAGCGGATGGGGCACGCCGGCCCGCCGCCTTGCAGGGGTCGATCCTGCCGCGATCCCGTTCGATGACCTGTTCGCCGCACAGGCACCGGTGGTGCTCGAAGGCGTGGCCTCGCATTGGCCGGTGGTTGAGGCCGGGCGCGAGGGCGCTGCCGCCGCTGCCGCCTATCTGCGCGGACACGCGGGGGACGCGCCGGTCACGGTCTACACCGGCCCGCCCGAAATCGCCGGGCGGTTCCATTATGACGCCAAGGTCTCCGGCTTCAATTTTGCGAGCGCCCGCGCGCCTTTGGGCGAAGTGCTCGATGCGCTGATTGCGGCCGAGGGCGATCCGCAGGCTCCGGCGATCTATGTTGGATCGACCGATATCGACCAATTCCTCCCCGGCTTCCGCGCCGCCAACGACCTTGCGCTCACTCACCCCGATTTCGCGCACAAGCCCCCGCTGGCGAGCATCTGGATCGGCAACCGCACGACGGCCGCGGCGCATTACGACATCTCGCACAACCTCGCTTGCTGCCTTGCGGGCGCGCGGCGGTTCACGCTGTTCCCGCCCGACCAGATCGCCAATCTCTACCCGGGCCCGCTCGAGCCGACACCCGGCGGGCAGGTGGTGACGATGGTCGATTTGGCCGCGCCCGATCTGGCGCGCTTCCCCCGTTTCGCGCAGGCGATGGAGGCCGCGATCATCGCCGACCTCGCGCCCGGCGACGTGCTCTATTACCCGGCAATGTGGTGGCACCAGGTCGATGCCCTCGCGCCGTTCAATGTGCTGGCGAACTACTGGTGGAACCCGGTGCCTGCCTTCCTCGACACGCCGCAGACGACATTGCTGCACGCGCTGCTCAGCTTGCGCGACCGGCCGGCGGGCGAGCGCGCGGCGTGGCGCGAGGTCTTCGATTACTACGTCTTCGGCGACGATGCCCCGGCAGCGGGCGCGCATCTGCCCGAACATGCGCGCGGGCCGCTCGCGCCGCTCGATGCGCTCGCGGCGCGGCGGTTGCGGGCACAGGTCGCGGCGCGGCTCAACCGGTAGGGAGGAACAAGGCGATGGGACAAGGCAAGCCGGTCAGAAAGGTCGTGATCGCAGGCGGCGGCACCGCCGGCTGGACCGTGGCGGCGGCGCTGGTGAAAAATCTCGGCCCGCTGATAGAGATCGTGCTGGTCGAATCCGACGCAATCGGCACCGTCGGCGTGGGCGAGAGCACCATCCCCACGGCCCGCCGCTTCCACGAATTGCTGGGGCTGGACGAGGCCCAGTTCCTGCGCGCCACGGGGGCGAGCTTCAAGCTGGGCATTTCCTTCGAGAACTGGACCCGCGAGGGGGAGCGGTATTTCCACTCCTTCGGGGTCACCGGCCGCTCGACCTGGATGGCCGATTTCCAGCACATGTGGCTCGAGGCCCGCGCGCTGGGCGTGGCGGGGCCGCTGGGCGATTACAGCCTCGAAACGCAGGCTGCGCTCGCGGGCAAGTTCCGCACCGGCGGCAGCGTGCCGCTCAACTATGCCTACCACCTCGATGCGACCGCCTACGGCCTGTTCCTGCGCGACTTCGCCGAGAAGCTCGGCGTCACCCGCCATGAGGGCCGCATCCTTGAGGTGCGGCGTGACGGCGAGAGCGGCGACATCGCCGCGCTCGCGCTGGATGACGGTTCGGTTGTCGCGGGCGACCTGTTCATCGACTGCACCGGCTTTCGCGGGCTGCTGATCGAGGAAACGCTGGAGACCGGGTTCGAGGACTGGACCCACTGGCTCTCCACCGACCGCGCGCTCGCGGTGCAGACCGCCGCCGCGGGGCCCGCGCGCCCCTATACCCGCGCGATCGCGCATGATGCTGGCTGGCAGTGGCAGATCCCGCTCCAGCACCGGGTCGGCAACGGCCTGGTCTATGCCAGCGCCCACCTGTCCGACGATGCCGCGCTTGACCGCCTCAAGGGCAGGCTCGAAGGCGAAATGCTGACCGAGCCGCGCGTGATCCGCTTCCGCACCGGCACCAGGGCCAAGGCGTGGAACCGCAACTGCATCGCCATCGGCCTGTCATCGGGCTTCGTCGAGCCGTTGGAATCGACCTCGATCCACCTCATCATGATCGCCGTCACCCGGCTGATGCAGCTGTTCCCCTTCGACGGCGTGACCGCGGCACTGGCCGACCGTTTCAACCAGCTCTCGCGCACCGAGCTGGAGGGCATCCGCGATTTCATCATTCTCCACTACCATCTCAACGCCCGCGAGGGCGAGCCCTTCTGGGACGGCTGCCGCGCGCTCGACCTTCCCGAAAGCCTCGCCAGCCGGATCGCCCTGTTCCGCGAAAGCGCCACGGCCTTCCAGGCGAGCGACGAGCTGTTCCGGATCGATTCCTGGGTGCAGGTGATGCTGGGGCAGGGGCTCAAGCCCGAGGCGCATCACCGGCTCGGCCAGATGATCGGGCGCGAGCGGTTGGGACGGAGCCTCGCGGAACTGGCGCAGGGCATCGGCAAGGCCGTGGCGGGCCTGCCGAGCCATCAGGCCTTCCTCGATCACCTCGCTGCGCCGGTGGCGGCATGAAGCACGCGCGCGCGCCGGGGTGCATGGGCGGGCGGGCAGGAAGTGGTCGGGGAGACAGGATTATTTTCTAGCTAGCCGTAAGCAGATGAAGGGATTGAAAAACATTGACTTGAAGGGGTAGTGACCCCAGAAAGTGCCCCAGATTGGTGCCCCTGTAGGGCATCGTGGGAGGCACATGGCGCGTTACCTGAAGCGGAGAAAACGGGGCTGGTACTTCCAGCTCGAGATACCGGCACACCTGCGTGAGCACTTCGGTGGACGTGCTCGGGTCGAACAGACGCTTTCGACGCGGGATGAGAGGCTTGCCGAGGCCAAAGCCAAGCAGTTGGCCGGTGAATACAAGCTGCGTTTCCTCGCCCTTGAAGGCGTGCCCCAGGCCAAGCAGGCGCTAACTCGCAGCACCTACGACGACTCAGTGAAGGCCGTGCTTGAGAATGAGATCCTGGCCTTTGGCAGACCCGAAGACGATCCTGTCGACCTCGGCGTCGAACTCGCAGTCGACAAGATTCTCGACAAACCAGGGCGGCGATATGACGAGGATGGTGATCCGATCCTGAGTGTAGACGAGGAGGCCGCGCTCAGGGGACTCCTAGACGGGCTGCGGCTGCGCAAGGGCAAGAAGCCCAACCATCGCGAGCGCTATGAGCCGAACTTCCAGACGGTCGCGAACGAGTGGATCGGCAGCTGGGAAACTAGCAGGGATCGACGTCCCAGCAACACCGCCTCACAGTATCGCTCGGCCATAAGGATCTTCGTCGACTTCTGGGGCGACCGGTCGATCCGCGAGGTGACCGAGAGGGATGCCGCCGCCTTCGTCGAGTTGCTGAAGAAGCTGCCGCCAAACTACGGGCGCGGCGGGTTGACGGGTCTATCGCTTCAGCAGTCCATCGATGCAGCAGAAGGAGAGCAGCGGGGTCTCGCTCCGGCCACCATCAAGCGGCACATGGTCGTGCTGAGCCAGATCTGGGCTTGGGCGAAGCAGCATGGGCGTTGCAGCGGGGACAACCCTTTCAAGCTCAAGCTGCCGCAGGTGAAGAAGAAGGCCTATCTCGCGTGGGAGACTCCCGATCTCGAGAAGCTTTTCCTCCACCTACCGAAGCGGGAGGACATCGTCGAGGTCTTTGTCGCCGCGCTGTACACCGGCATGCGGCTCGGTGAACTCGCGGAGCTCACCTGGGGGCGCGTCCGGTCTGAGGAGGGGGTGGACTATATCCTGGTCGAGGACGCCAAGACCGAGGCCGGTCGGCGCAAGGTGCCGATCCATTCCCAGCTTGGCTGGCTGCTCGCGAAGGACAAGGGAGGGGCGGACGAGCTGGTCTGGCCCACTTTCAAGCCTGAGGGGCCACGCAAGAGTGGCACCGGCGATGCCTCGAAGCTTTTCGGTGCTTGGAAGCGGGCAGCTGGCTTCACCAGCCGCAGGTTCACTTTCCACTCGGCGCGGAAGAACTTCGTCAGCCAGCTCGAGCAGCGCGGCGTCCATCAGTCTGAGGTGGCGCGGCTGGTGGGTCACGAAGCGGGCTTCACCTATGGGATCTATTCGCCCCAGGGGCTCAACCTCGCTCGCCTGAAGGAGCTGGTGGAACTCGTTCAGTACCCCAAGGCCATCAGCCCGAAGCGCTCGTAAGCCCGCTGCTGACTTCACTGATATGGTTGCGTTTCTTCACCGTTGCGGCATGGTGCGGCCATGGGGACGCCGGAGGAAGAAGCGCGAAAACTGATCGACGCCCAGCTCGAGGCGGCTGGGTGGGTGATCCAGGATCGCCAAGCGCTTAACCGCAAGGCGTCCCTCGGGGTCGCCGTGCGCGAGTATCCTATGGCCTCCGGTCCCTGCGATTACCTGCTGCTCGTCGACGGGAAAGCCTGCGGGGTGATCGAGGCCAAGCCTGAGGGCAACACATTGTCGGGCGTTGCCGATCAGTCCTCGCGTTACCAACACGGCGCACCAGAGCAGCTTGCTAGCTGGGGCTCTCCCCTGCGCTTCGGATATGAGGCGAGCGGGGCCGAGATCATGTTCGCGGACCGTGCCGACCCATCCCCTCGATCCCGCCGCCTCTTCGCCTTCCACAAGCCCGAAACGCTGCTGGAATGGCTCAAGTCAGGTTCGAGCGTGCGGGCACGCCTCACACAGATGCCCCCGCTGGACACCCAAGGGCTCCGCGAGTGCCAGGTCGAGGCCATTGAGGGGATCGAGCACTCGCTCGCCCAGGACCAGCCGCGCACCCTGATCCAGATGGCCACCGGCGCGGGCAAGACTGTCGCGCGACAATCAGAATGAGAATGCGCGACAATCAAGATGAGAATCCGGTG
>NZ_LSKQ01000109.1 GCF_001557115.1 Erythrobacter sp. CCH5-A1 | reverse complement strand
GTGTGGGGGTGAAGGCGGGGAGGGGTTCACGCAGAGACCGCAGAGGGACGGGAGACGCGGAGAGAGAGGGCGGGAAACAAAAAAATATTAACGATTGAGGTTGAACTTCGCCCACGGCACCCCATGTGATCGGAGCCCGTCGAGTTGTCGGCGTGGGGAAGTGGTTACTCCTGGCAACTGTTCAGTTCCAGAGGAACTGGGCGATTGTCAGAACCGATGCCGCGATCGACATGATCGCCGCCACTCGGCTCACTGTGTCTACTTCATTATAGCGCATAGCGTTTACACGCGACGCAGACCGCAGCCTAAATTCGACAAGGGCTTAATCTGTGGACTTGAGTTGATTTCGGGGAAGGATTTGGAAGACGCGTTCCCTTGCCTTCCCCGAATTGCTATTTGCGTAAAATGTCCAAGCAAAAAGAGGGCGGTTGGTTTACCCCTCGTACTTACAACCATTTCGACTATCCGCTGACGTTTGCGGCTGCTGAGAAGCTTGCCTGCTCACCGGCTTTGGTTGCCGCGCATCAGTTTCTCCCCTTGATCGGCTATACCGACAAAAAGCGTCGCTTCAGGACAGACAATTCAGACCGCACCATACCCCGTAAGCTTCGCCCCAAATTGGCGAGTACTAAGCGGCGTGAGATACGGTATGCTTCGCACAGTGATGCAGCGATTCTCCAATACTATGCTTATTTGATCAGTGATCCCTATGAGGCGTTCCTTAAGCAAGTGAACCTCGATACCAGCGTAATTGGTTATCGCAAGGGAATGGGGTCGAATGTCGATATGGCAGCGGAGGCATTCTCTGAAATTGTCGTCCGAGGAAATGTTACAGCCTTCTGCTTTGATATTGAAGATTTCTTCCCTTCAATTGAGCATAGATCGCTGAAATCTGGCCTAGAACTTATTTTAGGCTGCAAAAATCTTCCTGACGATTGGTATAAAATTTATAGGTTCGTCACGAAATTCTCATGGATTGAGTTTGAGAAACTCGCGGAAGTCGAGGGTTTCGATCCGCGTAACCCTCCCTTTCCTCTTGTCGGCAAGATAAATCCGGCTTTAGATCGATGCCGAGACGCGCAGTTGATAAATATAAATCGGATGAGGTCTGGTATCCCGCAGGGTACTCCAATCTCAGCAGTCGCGGCAAACATTGCCATGATAGATTTCGATTGTCGCTTGGCTGAAAAAGTCAATGAAATCGGTGGTTCATATCGCAGATACTCAGATGATATTCTTATTTTGGTTCATCCAGATAGTGATTCTAGCATAGAAAAATTCGTAAATAATGAAGCATCACGTTGTGGATTGAAAATTAATTTAGGGAAGACCGAGATCTCCCGATTCAAGCTTGCAAACGGAGTTCAGCAGTCTGACCGCGCAATCGCATATCTCGGATTCTGCTTTGATGGATCAAAAACTTACCTCAGGCCTTCGACGCTATCGCGCTACTATCGCAGGATGACGTATGCCGCGCGTGGTGCCGTACGTGGCTCAGGTAAGAAAGGAAGAACTGCTGCGGAAACATTTAAGCGTAAATTAATCTCTGAATTCACTCATTTAGGAAAACGCAACTTCTATTCGTACTCGAAGAGAGCGCATCAAAAGTTGCCGAAATCGATCGTGAAAAGGCAGTTAAGGCGACATTTCGTTATCCTCTTGCGTAAAGTTCTTGCCAAGGGGAAGTGATGGACTAGCGTTCCTTTTCCCCTTTCCTACACCCCCCTTGCGAGTCATCCTCCCCCGATGACCCGCGCCCAAAC
>NZ_LSKQ01000108.1 GCF_001557115.1 Erythrobacter sp. CCH5-A1 | reverse complement strand
AGCAGCAGGCCGCGAGCCTCGAGGAGACCGCCGCCTCGGTCGGCCAGACCGTCGCCCTCACCCGCCAGTCGGCCGACAACGCCGTCGCCGCGCGCTCGGCGATCGCCCAGACCCACCAGCGCGCGACCGAAGGCGGCGCCGTGGTCGGCAAGGCGGTCGCGGCGATGGGCGCGATCGAGCAGTCCGCGCGCGAGATCACCCAGATCATCGACGTCATCGACGGGATCGCCTTCCAGACCA
>NZ_LSKQ01000011.1 GCF_001557115.1 Erythrobacter sp. CCH5-A1 | reverse complement strand
GTGCGGGGGTCTTTGCGACGGGTCATGCGCGGCAAGGAAACATATTTGCAGCGAGTAGGAAAATGCGGCGTGAGGGCGCGCCGCGGCAGAGCCGCGTCGTCGGACGGGTTCGGCAAGCCGACCCGCCGGCCGGGCTTTCGCCTCTTGTTTGCAAGTCTGACGACTTGCGCACAGGGCTCAGCCTTCACTTGGCGTTCAGGGCTGCCCTCGCTATACGACTGGCCATGTCGATGAAGCTCCACACCCTTGCCGCGCGCGCTGCGCTTGCTGCGTTCACTCTTGCGGGCCTTTCGGCCTGTGCCGGGGGCGGGGGGCCGAAGGACGTCGCTTACGTGGCGCGCGACGTCGAATCGCTCTATGCCGAGGCGCAGCGGCGGCTCGACAAGGGCAACACCTTGCAGGCCGCGGCGCTGTTCGACGAGGTGGAGCGCCAGCACCCCTATTCGCCCTGGGCCCGCCGCGCGCAGCTGATGAGCGCCTTCAGCTACTACATCGCGCGCGATTACAACAAGGCGATCCAGAACGCGCAGCGCTTCCTGTCGATCCACCCGGGCAACAAGGACGCGCCTTACGCCTACTACCTGATCGCGCTCTCCTATTACGAGCAGATCAGCGACGTGAACCGCGACCAGAAGATCACCGAGCAGGCGCAGACCGCGCTGCGCGAGGTCAACCGGCGCTTTCCCCAATCCGAATACGCCGCCGATGCACGGCTGAAGCTCGATCTGGTCGCCGATCACCTTGCAGGCAAGGAGATGGAGATCGGCCGCCACTACCAGCGCATGGGCCTGTGGCTCGCCGCCGACATGCGGTTCCGCAACGTGGTCGAGAAGTTCGACACCACCAGCCACACTCCCGAGGCGCTCTACCGCCTGTGCGAGAGCAGCCTTGCGCTGGGCCTGCCGCAGGAAGCGGTGAAATACGCCGCGGTGCTGGGCGCGAACTACCCGGGTAGCGAGTGGTACGAGCGCGCCTACAAGCTGGTGAACAAGAACGCCGCGAGTGTGAGCGCCAGCTGATCGGCTAAGCGCGGCGCGGAGCCCCGCCGCCTCCCGCCAACCGGTACCCCAGCGCAGGCTCGTTGAGGATCAGCGCAGGCTCCGCCGGATCCTCCTCCAGCTTCTGCCGCAGCGCGCGGATCGCGACCCGCAGGTAATCGATGTTGTCCTCGTGCGCCGGGCCCCACACCGCGCGCAGCAGCTGGCGGTGGGTGAGCACACGGCCCGCATGGCGCGCGAGCTGCGCAAGGACCGCGAATTCCTTCGGCGTCAGATGCACCTCCTCGCCCGCGCGGCTCACGCGGTGGCGGAACAGGTCGATCACCAGCGGGCCGCAGACGACCGGCTCCTGATCCTCGCCGGGCGACAGGTCGACGATATTGTCGACATAGCGCTGCAGCATCGCCGCCTCGGCCGCCACGGCGCCTGCCGCATCCTTGTCGCCCGGATTGCGCCGCAGGGTCTTCGCGCCCGTCTGGATCGCGTGGAGGCGCGGCTTCACGTCCTCGCCGATCGAGGCAAGCAGCACCGCGCGCATCCGGTCGCGCTCCTTGGCGGCGATGCCCGCCGCGGCCTCCGCCTCGAGGCGTGCGCGTTCCAGCGCGAGGGCCGCCTGATCGAGCAGGTTGCCGAGCAATTCGCGCGTCGCCTCGGTCACCGGCGAGCGCCCGTCGGGCCGCGCGAGGCCGACTGCGGCATGCACTTTCCCTGCGCCCACCACCGGGTGGAACTGCCAGTCGGTCGGGCTGACATGGGCCATGCCGCGCCCCGTCACCCGCCGCTCCTCGATCGCGGCGGCGAGCGCGGCGTGATCATTGGGCGCGAAGGCGGGGGCAGCGGGCAGGGCGGCGAGCACCTGCGGCGGGTCTTCGTTGGCGGCAAACACCACGTGGCAATCGAACAGCCGGGCGAGATCCTCGGCGACGACCTGCGCGATGCTCTCGCGATCGGTGCAGGGGATGAGGCGGCGGGCGAGGCCAGCGATGGTCGCGTTCCTCGCCGCACTGGCGGCGGCGAGCTGCGCCTGGGTGCGCATCGAGCTTGCGAGCTGGCTGGTCACCACCGCGACCAGAAACAGCGCGACGACCGTGAGGATGTCAGCCGCGCTCGCGATCCGCAGCGTATGGTAGGGCTGGGTGAAGAAGAAATTGAAGGCCAGCGTCGCCAGCACCGAGACGCCCAGCGCCGGGGTCAGCCCGGCATAGCGCGCGGTCACCAGCACCGGGGGCAGATAAAGCAACACGATCGCCGCCGAGCCCCAATCGGGGGCCAGCAACAATCCGGCAAGGGTCGATGCCAGCGTCAGGAACAGGCCGAACGCGAGGCCGATGGCGCGCGAGCCCGTGCTGGGCGCGAGCGCGGCGGGGGAGGGGAAGTCAGGGTCCGTCATGCTGCGCAAGATGCGCCGCATTGCATGGCCCGCCAAGCCATTCTCCGCATGCCGGCCGCCAATCCACATGGAAACTTTATGGCATTCGGGCGCACATGAAGGCGCATGGACACAGCATCTCCCGCGGCCCCGGCCGCCTCCGCCGCCACGACCCCCCACCATGGCCCCCGCGATCCCCTGCCCGTGCTGATGCTCGGCGCGATCGGGGTCGTGTATGGCGATATCGGCACCTCGCCGCTCTATGCGCTCAAGGAGAGCTTCGTCGGGCCGCACCCGCTCACAGTCGACCGGCTCCACGTCTTCGGTGTGCTGAGCCTGATCTTCTGGTCGCTGATGCTGATCGTCACGCTCAAATATGTGCTTGTCGCGATGCGCGCCGACAACAAGGGCGAGGGCGGCTCCTTTGCGCTGCTGGCGCTGATCGCCCGCCACGTCGAGGGCCCGCGCATCGGCGCCGCGCTGGTGGTGCTGGGCGTGCTCGCCGCCTCGCTGTTCTATGGCGACGCGATGCTCACGCCCGCGATTTCGGTGCTCTCGGCGGTCGAGGGGCTGACCATCGTCAATCCGGCGCTGGAAGCACTGGTCCTGCCGATTGCGGTGGTCATCCTGATCGGCCTGTTCCTGATTCAGAGCCGCGGGACGGCCAAGGTCGGCGCGCTGTTCGGACCCATCGTGCTGGTCTATTTCGCGACGCTGGCGACCCTCGGCATCGTCAATATCGCCGCGCGGCCCGAGATCCTCGGGATCCTCAATCCTTACCACGCCGCCGCCTTCTTCGCTTACGACCCGCACACCGCCTTCCTTGCCATGGGCTCGGTGTTCCTCGCGGTGACGGGGGCCGAGACGCTCTATGCCGACATGGGGCATTTCGGCCGCCGCGCGGTGGGGTTCAGCTGGCTCGGGGTCGCCTATCCCTGCCTGATGCTCAACTACATGGGGCAGGGCGCGCTTCTGCTCGCGCATCCCGAGGCCGCCGAGAATCCCTTCTACCTGATGGCACCCGAATGGGCGCGGCTGCCGCTGGTGCTGATCGCCACCGCGGCGACGATCATCGCCAGCCAGGCGGTGATCTCGGGCGCCTTCTCGGTGACGCATCAGGCGGTGCAGCTGGGCTTCCTGCCGCGCTTCAAGACGCTCCAGACCAGCGCCAAGGCGGCGGGTCAGATCTACATTCCGGCGATCAACTGGGGCCTGCTGGTGATGGTGCTGCTGCTGGTGTTGGGCTTCCGCGAATCCACCCGCCTCGCCTCGGCCTACGGCATCTCGGTGATCGGGACGATGCTGATCACCACCGTCATGCTCGCCTTCCTCGTCTTCCGGGTGTGGCGCTGGAACGCGCTGCTGGCGGGCGCCACCATCGGCCTGTTCGCCGCCGTGGACGTGATCTACTTCGCCTCGAACATCGCCAAGATCCCCGACGGCGGGTGGTTCCCGCTGGCGGTGGCGGGCGTGCTGTTCACGCTGCTCACCACATGGTCCAAGGGCCGCCGGATCATGCGCGAGCGGATGGGCGAGGGCGATCTGGCCCTGCCGCAATTCATCGCCTCGGTCGCCGGATCGGTCCACCGGGTGAGGAACACCGCGGTCTATCTATCGGCCTCGGAAGAGGGGGTGCCCTCGGCGCTGCTGCACAACCTGAAGCACAATCAGGTGCTCCACGCGCGGGTGCTGATCGTCACCGTCAAGGTGGAGGAAGTGCCGCAGGTCGACCCCGCCGCGCGCGCCGCGGTGCATGACGAAGGCGCGGGCTTCTTCCGGGTGATCCTGCGCTATGGCTTCATGGAGGACGTCGACATCCCGCGCGATCTGGCTGCGCTCGAGACCGCCTGCGGCGCCTTCGATCCGATGGCGACGAGCTACTTCCTCGGCCGCCAGAAGCTGATCCCCTCCGCCGACCACCCCGGCATGGCGCGCTGGCGCGAGGGGCTGTTCGCGTGGATGTCGAAGAGTTCGGAAAGCGCGATGGAGAGCTTCAAGCTGCCCACCAACCGCGTGGTCGAGCTGGGGAGCCAGATCCAGATCTGAGGACGCGCCCGCCTACTCTCCCGCCATCGCCGCACGCAGCGCGCTCGCCAGCGCTTCGGGATCGAGCGGCTTGGCGAGCACCGTGGCGGCGGCCATCGGCGGCGGCAACTGGTCGGGGCTGAAGCCGGTCACCACCACGAAGGGTATGCCGCGTTCGCCGAGCGCCTCGCACACCGGCAGGCTGCTCGCCCCGCGCAGGCTCGCATCGAGCACCGCGGCGTCGCACGGATCGGCCCCGGCAAGGATCGCCAGCGCGTCGGCCACCTTGGGGCAGGGGCCGACCACCCGATAGCCGGCGCTCTCCAGCGCCTCGGCAATCTCCTGCGCGATGAAATATTCGTCCTCGACGACCAGAATGCGGGCGCTCATGTGCCGACCCCTAGCGCAAAACCGCGGCAGGATCATCCTGCTCGATGATGTTGCCGAGCGCGCAGGTCAGGTGCCAGGCAAAGCCCTCCGGGGCAAAGCGGCTCTCGACCTCGGCATCGAGCGCGCTGCGCACCATGGCGCCGGTGACGACCGAGCCGAACCCGCTGGCGGCGGGCGGGGTGACCGGCGGGCCGCCGCTCTCGGCCCAGGTCATCACGAAGCGCGCGTCGGCACCCTCGCCCTCGCGTGCCCAAGACAGCCGCACCTCGCCGCCATCGCGCGAGAGCGCGCCATATTTGCTGGCATTGGTGACGAGTTCGTGGAGCGCCATGCCGAGCGTCTGCACCGCTGCCGGATCAAGCGCGACGTCATCGCCCTCGAGCAGGATGCGGGTGCCGATGAGATCCTTGAAATGGGCTAGCTGCGCCGCCGCCAGCGCCTGCAATCCGACCCCGCGCCAGGCGTTCCTGACGAGGAGATCCTGCCCCGCCGCGAGCGACTGGATGCGCGCGGCGAAGTTGGTCAGGAAGCTCTCGTGATCGGTCCCGCTGGTGCGCCGCGCGACCGACAGCACCACGGCGAGCAGGTTCTTGGCGCGGTGGTTGACCTCGCCCAGCAGCAGGCGGATGTGGCTTTCGCGGTCCTTCTGTTCGGTGATGTCGAGATTGGTGCCGACCACCCACTCGTTCGCGTCCCCGGGACCGGTGCGCACCACCTCGACCGCGCGCAGATGCCGCTCGCGGCCATCGTCGCCGCGGCGGATGCGGAACTCGTTGACCACGGTCCCGTCGCGCCGCGCTTCCATTTCCCGGATGCTGTCGGGCGCGGGCACGTCGTCGGGATGCAGCCGGGCGAGATATTCGTCGAGGCTCAGCGTACCGTCGGGTGTGGGGGCGATGCCGTAGAGGGCGAACATCGTGTCGTCCCAGTGGATCCTGCCGCTCGGCTTGTGCCATTGCCAGATGCCGATTCCGGCGGTCTGGGTGGCGAGGTGGGTCTTGATCTCGCTCTCGCGCAGCGCCTCCAGCGCCTGACGCAGTTCCTGCGCCTGTTGCTCCTTTTCCGCGGCCAGATCGAGGCTGGTCTGGCGCTGGGCGCGCAGGGCGCGGTTGGCGACGCGCATCCCGTGGATCAGCGCCAGATCCGTCCCGACCACGAAGACATAGAGCCCGAGCGCGACCTCGGAGCCCGCCAGCGTGAAGCTGCGGTCGGGCGAGATGAAGTAATACCACGCCACCAGCCCGCACAGCATCGCCGACAGCAGACCGGCGCGCAGGCCGAACAGGAAGCCGGTGAGGATCACCGCAGGGAAGAAGGTCACATAGGGAAAGCCGGGAGGCAGCAGCGGATCGACCAGCACACGCGCGATCCAGGCCGCGGCAAAGATCGCGAGGGTTCCGGCAAGGCGCGTGACCGGACCGAACCTTGCGATCTGGACGCGCTCGATCCACGGCAAGACGCCGTTCGAATGCTCGGAATCGGAACCGGCCTGCCCCATGGCGCTCACCTGTATCGTGCCCTTGCGCACAGCGGCCGGCGCAGCCCCGGTGCCGCGCGCGAGGGAAGGGGAGCCCCGGTGGGCGCCCCGTTCTGCGCTTGGCGCGCAAATCGCGCCAAGGTCAAGATGGCCCGTGACCGGCAGGCGTGCCAGAGACGTGCGGCTTGGGGATTGGGCGAGCCTTCCCGCGTGACGCGGCCTTGTGGCTGCGCTATCCCCTTGGGCGGCCATGCTGACCCGTCTCTCGATCCGCAATGTTGTGCTCATCGAAGCGCTCGATCTCGATTTCGCGCGCGGGCTGGGCGTGCTGACGGGGGAGACGGGGGCGGGCAAGTCGATCCTGCTCGATGCCCTGGGGCTGGTGCTGGGCGACCGGGCCGAGACCGGGCTGGTGCGCGCCGGGGAGGAGCGGGCGAGTGTCACCGCCAGCTTCGAATTCGCCGCGCTGCCGCCCGCGGTGGCCGCCGCGCTCGACGAGGCCGAGATTGCGCTCGAACCGGGCGAGCCGCTGATGATCCGCCGCCAGGTGCGCGCCGATGGCGGCTCCAAGGCCTTCATCAACGATCAGCCCGCCAGTGTCGCGCTGCTGCGCGAGCTCGCGCCTGCGCTGGTCGAGCTCCACGGCCAGCACGATGATCGCGGGCTGGTGAACCCGCGCGGGCACCGGATGCTGCTGGATCGCTATGCCGGGACCGACGTCGCCGGGCTCGAGCGCGCCTATGCCGGCTGGGCTCGCGCCGAGGCGCAGCTGGCCGAGGCGCGCGAGGCGGTCGAACAGGCCAAGGCCGATCAGGATCTGCTCATCGCGCACCTTGCCGAGCTGTCGGCGCTGGAGCCTGTTGCGGGCGAGGAAGCGCGGCTCGCAGGCGCGCGTGCGGACATGCAGAAGGGCGAGAAGCTCTCCGGTGACCTCTCGGACCTGCGGCACGTGTGGGAGGGCTCGGATTCCCCCCTCGCGGCGCTGCGCGTGGCCGCGCGCAAGCTCGACCGGATCGCCGAGCAGCATCCGCTGCTGGCCGAAGCGCTTGCCGCGCTGGACCGCGCGGTGATCGAAGCGAGCGAGGCGGAGGACAAGTTGCGGCTCGCCGCCGAGGTGCTGGTCCATGATCCGCACGAGCTGGAGCGCGCCGAGACCCGCCTGTTCGAACTGCGCGCCGCGGCGCGCAAGCACCGCTGCGAGGTCGACGACTTGCCTGACCTCGCGCGCACCATGCGCGCCCGCCTCGATGCGATCGAGGGCGGGGAAGCGCAGCTTGATGCGCTCGAGGCCGCCGCCAAGGAAGCGCGCCTCGCCTATGTCGAGGCCGCGGGCGAGGCCCACGCCGCGCGGGTCGCGGGGGCCGAGCGGCTAGACGCGGCGGTGGCGGCGGAGCTCGCGCCGCTGAAGCTCGATGCCGCGCGGTTCCGCACGCAGGTCACGCCGCTTCCCGAGGAACGCTGGGCGGCCTCGGGGATGGACGCGGTCGAATTCCTCATCTCGACCAACCCCGGTGCGGATTTTGCGCCTCTCGCCAAGATCGCGAGCGGCGGCGAATTGTCGCGCTTCATCCTCGCCCTGAAGGTTGCGCTGGCGGAGAAGGGCGGGGCGGCGACGATCATTTTTGATGAAATCGACCGGGGGGTTGGCGGTGCGGTGGCCTCGGCCATCGGGGAGCGTCTGGCGCGGCTTGCCTCGCAGGAGGGGCAGCTGCTGGCGGTGACGCACTCGCCGCAGGTCGCGGCGCGCGGCTCGCAGCATTACCTCATCGCCAAGGCCTCTTCGGGGACGGTGACGAAGACTTCGGTGGTGCTGCTCGACCACGCCGGGCGGCAGGAAGAGATTGCGCGGATGCTCTCGGGCGCGGAGGTGACGCCTGAGGCGCGGGCGCAGGCGGATCGGCTGCTGGAGGGGGTGTGAGCGACCGAGGCTCGCTTGCTCTCCTCGCTGCCGTTGCGGCTTTTGTCGCAGGCGGAGTCTGGCTGTCTGCGACAATCGACCGAAGGCCCAAAGTGAGCGAAGCGGTCGCCGCCGCGATCAGGGCCGAGCTGGCGTGGTATATCGAAGGAGCGACCGAACAGGTTGCGTCCAAAGGACCCGCGCCCGAAATCGTGACGATCTGCCTGCAAAGTGACGAGCCGCTGGATTATGCGCTGCTTGCGGATCGTTTGGCCGGCACTTTCATCCGCGCCGTTCCCGTGGCGGATTGCAAGAGCAAGACGGTCGAAGGGGACTTCGGCATGTTCAGCGGCATGACGTACTGGTTCGATGAGAACGGTGCGCGAGCGGATATGCTTGCTGTGAACCGTGTTCTTTGTTCCACCCCGCGCCGATGTGTCGTTGACATCAATTCCCTCGGCGCCGGAAACACGTACGAGGTGCGCCGATTGGATAAGGGATGGAAGGTCACGGAAACGTGGCAGCGTTGGATTGTGTGAAGGTCAATTCGGCCATGGCAATCTTCCTTGATCACTTCCTGCGTCACCCTGAACTTGTTTCAGGGTCCATTCCGCCCCACACTCCGGCGGCGTTGTGGTGTGCAATGGATGCTGGAAGCGCAGCTCTGCTTGCAGAAACGCGTTCAGCATGACGAGGTTTGAAATGATCCGCCTTCTGCCCTTCCTCCTCCTCGCCGCCTGCTCCCCCGCCACAACCCCCGAGGAGGCTCCCGCCGTCGTGCAGCCGAACAATGCCACCTATGGCACCGATGCCAACCTCCCCGCGTCCAAGCCCGATGCGATCCTGCGCTATGCCGATCATCCGCGCGGGTTTGCGGAGCTGCGGCTCCCCAAAGGGAAAGGCCCGTTCCCGCTGGCGGTGATCTATCATGGCGGGTGCTGGAAGACCGGCATCGCCTCGCAGGCTTACATGGCCCCGCTCGCGACCCGCTGGCAGCAAGAGGGCATCGCCACGCTCAATGTCGATTACCGCGAGGTGGGCGACGGGGGCGGATGGCCGGGGTCGTTCGCCGACTGGGCCGCCTCCACAAGAATGATCGAGCAGGTCGCGGCCAGGCACCCCATCGACCGCGCCCGCGTCACGCTGGTCGGGCATTCGGCGGGAGCCTTGCCCGCCCAGTGGCTCGCGCGCGATGATGGCGCCGCGGGGCCGCTCGGCGCGCGCGGGGCCACCAAGGTCCGCGCCGCCATCGTGCTCGACGGGCCGGGCGATGTCGGGGCCGAGCAGCCCGCCTTCGACACCTTGTGCCAGTTCTCTGCGGTAGAGCCCTTCATGGGCGCCGCGCCTGCCGCCGCTCCGGCGCGCTATGCGGCGATCTCGCCCGCGACCCGC
Organism: Erythrobacter sp. CCH5-A1; assembly: GCF_001557115.1. Taxonomy (GTDB): domain Bacteria; phylum Pseudomonadota; class Alphaproteobacteria; order Sphingomonadales; family Sphingomonadaceae; genus Erythrobacter. Next base: position 51 of record NZ_LSKQ01000011.1, on the reverse strand, counting down.
GCACCGCAGCTTGCCGAATTGCTCTTCGTTCAGGCAAAACTCCCCGCGCCC
>NZ_LSKQ01000107.1 GCF_001557115.1 Erythrobacter sp. CCH5-A1 | reverse complement strand
CTCCGACTGATCCGCAGAAATTACCCCGCGGGGTGGAGAGCCGTCCACGACATCATTTGCTGACGTTGTTGTCTGTCCGCGACACGGAGCGATTTTGCGCGCTGCAGTAGCATTCGCCTCGGCCGCCATGGCAAGTTGAAGGCGCAGTAAATCGACTTGAAAGCAAGCCGGAACCGGCGTGAGGCCAATATGCGAAAGGGGCAACGGTGACAGCAGCGTCGCCGGGCATCATGATGAAGCGCCCGGGTCGCTTGCTCAAGGGTAATTCGACTACAAATTGATCAAGAAAGGGCGCGCATAGGCGCTAACCAAAATGGGGCAGAGCAGGTACGCCTCTGCCTCTAACGTCCGGCACATTCTGAGACGCAACCTAACAATCACCAACCTTCGCTCGTGCAAAACCCGCCATAAAAGCTTCGATCATCGGTCGATCAGGAATTGTTGGGTTGAAAATACGACCTTCCATCGCAGGCAGCGCGGCACATGCTTTGTCTCTTGGGATTTCTGTCGTTGTGAAGGGCCCAATGTTGCTACCGTAGCCTGATGCAATAGCGAAGCCCACATCGTACGCTGCCCCGTCGTTGATATCAAACGTTTGGGAACCCCACATCCATGGACGGTTTTTTAGCACCTGAGCATTTGCTTTTGCAATCTGAGATAGAAGGTCAAATCCGATTGTTATGCTAGCGGTTGTCTCTCTGTTTTGGACCACCCCCTGACCCATGAGGTAGGTTACAGCTTCGGCTGAGCTTACCGTCTTTACAGTGCCATCGGCTAAACCAAGGCGGATTGGTACATCCATTTCGAGCCGATTAGATTCTTCAAGACTCAAACTAAAATTCTTACTAAATAAACTTCTCAATAGAGAATCAGCCATCTTTCCAGGCGCTCTATTTGCAGATCCAAGCAGAACATTCTTTATGAATTCTGCTTGCGCATTACTGCCAAACTTTGTTTTTATGGCCAGAGGAATAAGCAAGTCGAGAGGCAGACCTATAGCAGATCGCCCGCGTATGAAACGCGATTGCTCAACATGCAATTTTGCAAAATCTTCTGGTTCAGTCCAAGAATCGTAATCTTGATGCAAGGCCAAAATAAATCGGCGCACCGTCTCTGCCCCCACGGCAGCTCTTTGTAGATCTATTTCCTCTGCGTTGCGAGTTGCGACCTGGGCCTCAAGCCGCTCGTTAGTATCGGTCGTTTCCTTCGCTGCGGCGGAAACTGATAGAAAAGCAACTGCGGCGGTGCCCACGCACCAATGCTGGCGAAAAACTCTCATGTAGCGCCCCCGACTGCTGTTGCTATGTGGAGTCATGGATCTGGCCCTTCTTGCCAGCATATCGGGCGTTTAACGAATCCGCAAAGCGCAATTCACTCAATCGAAGAGCGAGCAGACCGAGCTTTCGTCAGCAATGCGGCGGAAGGCCGGTCTGCGGCCCCCCAAGCTGATCAAGATGATTGCCGGCCAACCGCCTGGCCGGCAAAGTCGCCAAAAAAGCCGCCGTTCAGCAAACCACCCACCTGCGGTCATTCCCTCGCCTCGTCCATCTTCCCGAAAGCGGACGTGTTTCGCGCTTTCCCCCTTGCGCTCTTGCTGCCCGGCGCCGCCGAACAAGCCGGCCTCAGGCCCGCTCCTCCAGCGGATCGGCGGGCGCGCGTTCGGCGAAGTCGAAGACCGCCGGTTGGCGCCTCAGCGGCGACACGCGCACGCCCTCGGCCTCGAGCAGCGCCTGCTGGGCTGCGGTGCCGCCGGGGAACTTGGGGTTGAGGAAGCCGCCCTTCTTCAACACCCGCCACCACGGGGTGAGCTCCGCCTCGGGCACGCCCATGAGGCGGCGCTCCTCGGCGGCGCGGGCGGCCATATTGAGGAAGATCGCGGTCGAGACCGGACAGGCGACCGCAACGCCATGCCGCCGCGCGAGCGCCGCGCGCACCACATCGAGCGTTGCCACCTCGCCCTGCCGCAGCCGGCGCACCAGCGCATCGACCTCGGCGGGCGAGGAGACCACCATCGCGCCGCCCGCCGCCTCGCGGAAGCCGGGCGCGCCGGGCGGGATCATGTGGACGATATGCGGCTCGCGCCCACTGGCGAGGTGGTCGAGGGCGGATTTGCGCTTGGCCATGCGGGGTCTCCCGATTGCGATCCGGGTGAGGATTATCGCGGGCCAGCGGCGGAGAGAATAAGAGCGGTTTGTTCCCGTTCTGGTCAGGAGCGCCTCATCCTGCCGGCGGCCCGCGTGCCCAGCCATCGGCACGCCCGAAAGCGGATGTGCTCAGCGCTTTCCTACAGACGCGCCAGATGATAGCCCCGAGCGGCTCTTTTGCATCGTCGTTGCCACGCTTCAGCCCCGCACAGGATCGTGCCTGCGCCCCGAAACGGCCGCGAAAACGCAAGGCACAGTGTCAACTTCGATTTTGCCGGATAACAACATGAAATATAAGGCAAATTGCCGTAGGAAATCGATGTTTACAGTGTCAACTTTGTAAACTTCGCTCCGCCCCTCGGGGCAGACGCACCGTCACCCCGCCAGCGGCCCCTTCGCAAAGCTCTCGCGGGTGATGACGTAGGTGAGGTGCGGGATAACCGCGCCGTCGGCCATCACCCGGTCCTCGCGCCGGTCGGTCAGTTGCGCGCCGATGTTCTCCAGCGCGCGGCGCGAGCGGGTGTTGGTCTCGCCGACGAGGAAGCGCACCTCGGCGACGCTCGCCAGCGCGTGGGTCAACATCAGCCGCTTTATCTCGTGGTTCCAGCGCCCGCCCCAGTGCGAACGCGCGAGGAAGGTCCAGCCGATCTCGACCGAGCCTCCGCCTGCCTCCTCGAGCCCCTGAAGGCGCGAGGAGCCGATCACCGCGCCGCTTGCCGCGTCCAGCGCGATCAACGCGCCTTTGTTGGCGAGCGCGTCCTCGAAGAAGGCGCGGAACACCGGTTCCTGCCAGCGGTCATGCGCGGGGTGCTGCTCCCAGACCAGCGGGTCCGAGGCGACCGCGAAGAGCGCGTCCCAATCCTCCGCCCGGAGCGGACGCAGGCGGACAAGCTCGCCCTCCAGCACGGGCTGGCGGTCGAGCATGTCCGCGTTACTGCGCCACCGCCGCCAGCGCGGCGATGAATTTGGGCAGGTTCGAAGGCGTCAGCCCCGCGATGTTGATGCGGCCCGAGGCGGCCATGTAGATGCCGTGCTCCTCGCGAAGCTGGGCGACCTCCTCCTTGGTGATCGGCAGCATCGAGAACAGCCCGTTCTGGTGGCCGAGCGGCGTCAGGTCGACCCGCCCCGCGCTCCCCGCCGCGGCGAGCGAATCGCGCACCTGGCGCATGCGCGCACGCATCGTGTCGAGCTCGGCGAGCCACTGCTTGGTCATGTCCGCGTCGCGCAGAATGATCCGCACCGCCGCGCCGCCGTGATCGGGCGGCATCGACCAGCCCGCGCGGGCCAGCGCATTGGCGTTGGAGAAGGCGGTGTCGAGCGTGCCCGCATCCTGCGCCAGCACATAGAAGGCGCCGACGCGGTCGCGGTACTGGCCGAAGTTCTTGTCGCAGGAATAGGCGACGAAGGCCTCGGGCACCTTGGCCAGCAGCCCGCGCATCCCGGCGGCGTCCTCCTCCATGCCGTGGCCGAGGCCCTGATAGGCCGCGTCGATGATCGGGAAGGTGCCGCTGGCGGCGAAGGCGTCCGCAATCGCGGCCCATTGGTCGGCGGTGTAGTCGATCCCGGTGGGGTTGTGGCAACAGGCGTGGAGCAGCACCGCCTCGTCAGCCGCCGCGCCATTGATCGCGGCAAGCACGGCGTCGAGGTTGGCGGTGCCGTCGGGGTTGGCGTGTTCGAAGGGCGCCAGCTCCATGCCGAGATCGGCGAGGATCTGCGCGTGATTGGGCCAGCTCGGCACGCCCATGTGGACGCGCTTCACGCCCGCCTTGGCCGCAAGGCCCAGCGCAAGCCGCACCGCGCCCGTGCCGCCCGGGGTCTGCATCCCCTGGATGCGGCCGCCCATGCTCGGGTCGGCCGCGCCGAAGATGTAGGGCATCAGCGAGGTCACGAAGCCCATGTCGCCCTCGGGCCCGAGGTAGGACTTGCTCTCCTGCGTTTCGAGCAGCACCCGCTCGGCCGCCTTGATCGCCGCGAAGACCGGGGTCGCGCCGCTCTCGGTCCGGTAGACGCCCACGCCGAGATCGATCTTGTCCTCGCGCGGGTCGGCGGCGTGGAGGCGGATCAGGGCGAGCAGGGCGTCGGGCGCCTGAGGGCTGAGTCGGTCAAGCATGCGCGGGCGCATGGCCCGCGCCTGCACTTATCGCAACCGGCTTTTCGTATTCAGCGACAGATTCTTGCCGTCAGAAGGGCAGCCACTTCTGTTCCTTGGAGAACTTCATGTAGCCCGCATTGACCCCGAGACGGAGCCCCGCGCCGACCCGGATCGGGATCAGCACCACATCGCCGCGGCGCAGATAGCTCGCGGTGAGGCCGCCGACGAAATAGGCCTGACCCTCGCCCGCCGGGAAGCGCTTGAACAGGTCCTCGGTGTCGAACAGGTTGTAGACGAGGACGAAGGTGTTGCCCGCATTCGCGCCGGCATCGAAGCCGATCGAGGGGCCGGTCCAGTAGACCTTGCGCTCGCCTTCGACCTTGTGATGGAGCGTGCCCGAGCCATAGCGCGCGCCGACGATGAAAGCCCCGCCGGCCTCGCGCCCGACGATGTAGCCGTTGGGCTGGCCCTGCTTCTTCAGCAGATCCTCGATCAGCTTGGCGAGGCCTTCCGCGCCCTTGCCGAACACGCCCTCGGCCGCGCCGATGAGGTCATCCTCGCCATAGGTGTCGGCGGTGGCGGCGGGGGTGGTCTGCGTGGCGGGCGGCAGGGTGTCCTGCGGCGGGAGCGGCGCGCTGTCGGCGGCGGGCGGCGCGGCATAATCGCCGAAGGTCGCATCGACCGTGGGCTCGCCCGGAGGCGGGGTCTGCGGCGCGGGCTGCGGCGCGGCGAGATCGGCGTCGATCGCGCCGCTGTTCGCCGGGGGATTGGCCTGCGCATAAGCGTCGGGATCGACTGTCTCGAGATCCTGCGCGGCGGCGGGCGCTGCGGCTAGCGACAAGGCGGCGAGCGCGCCCAGCACCATGCCCGCAGCGCGGCGCGCCAGACCCGGTCGGCTGGCTTCAGGGAAGCGGGCGATCATCATGCTCATTCTGCGGCCTTTCGCATGCTCGTGTCAGTCCCGGTTTTCTGCGCATCGCAGCAGAATCGCTTCTGCCATGCGCCGCAACCGTCCGTCGCCGAGGCGAATCCGAATTGCGACGAACCGCTGCCGGCCCTAGCCGCGCGAGGCTGAACGCCTCCCGAACCGTGCCTGCTCGGCCGTCTCGCGATTTTTGTTGAAGCCACCTTGCCGCTGGCCCCGGCTCCGACTATAGCCCCGCCCTCGCAGCCCAAGCTGATGCCCGGAGACGTGGGTGAGTGGCTGAAACCAGTTCCCTGCTAAGGAACCGTACTCTATCAGGGTACCGAGGGTTCGAATCCCTCCGTCTCCGCCAAAACCCGCTGTAACGAGAGGGCTTTTCCGCTCCGGCGGACGTTCTTCTCCCAGCCACTCCTCGAGAGCCGAAAGGCCCGCGGCTAAGCGCCCGGCGGTTTGCCGCACGCGGGGTTGCTAGGCCGCAGTTTTGCACATAGCCTCGGCCTCACGCTATCGCGCCCAAGACGGTAGCGGAAAAGGGGGAGACGAGGCTGGTGCTGGAACCGAAATTGGTAGCGGTAACATCGAGGGTTATCGCCTGCGCCGCGGCGCTTCTCGGGTTGACCGGCACGGCGTGGGCGGGCGAGGTGCGGGAGGTGGCGCACGGGATGATCGTCACCACCGATGCCGGGCAGCATGTCCGCGTGCTCGCCCATGCCGATGGCACTTTCCGCGTGACCGTCGCAGACGCCCTGCCTGAAGGACATCCGACCACGATGGTGACCGCAGAGGCCGACGGCGCGCCAGTCTTCCGGCGCGAGGGCGCGCTTGCCACGCTTGTCATGCCGCAGGCTTCGGCCGAGGTCGGTCTCGCCGATGGGCGCATCGTCATCCGCGATCCGCGCGGCGCGGTGCTGCTGGACGAACACGCCCCGGCCCGAAAGCTCGCTCCCGTCACGATCGAGGGGCAGCCCTGGCTCGCCACGCGGGTCCAGTTCAACCGCGGCACCGACGAGGGGCTCTACGGCCTCGGCCAGCACCAGAACCGCCAGATGAACTACAACGGCGAGGATGTCGAACTCGCCCAGCACAACATGGCGATTGCCGTGCCCTATCTGGTGTCGACGAGGGGCTACGGCATCCTGTGGGATAATGCCTCGATCACCCGCGTCGGCGACCCGCAGCCCTATGCCAAGTTGTCGCTCGACTGGCGGGCGCAATATTTCCTTGGGCAGAGGCAGGTGCTCGACCGGCGCGAGGGCACCATCGACTACCAGTATCTGCGCGATCAGGCGCGCTGGCCCGCCGAGGCGAAGGTCGCGACGGTCGCGGCGACCACCGGGCAGAATACGCAGGGCAATGCGACAGAGACCCAGCGCGTGGTGTGGACCGGCACCTTCACGCCCGAGGCTGCAGGGGAGCACAAGTTCCGGCTCTATTCCTCGTCCTATGCGAAGGTCTTCGCCGACGGCAAGGAGGTGCTCAGCCGCTGGCGGCAGAACTGGAACCCCTGGTATCACACCTTCGCGCTCGATCTGGCGGCGGGCAAGCCCGTGGAGCTGCGGATCGAATGGGAGCCCAATCAGGGCTACATCGCCTTGGAACACGCCGATCCCCTGCCGCCCGAGGATCGCCATTCGGTGAGCTTCGCCAGCGAGGCGGGCAAGGCCATCGACTACTACGTCGTCCCGGCCCCGACCATGGACGACGCCGTAGCCGGTTACCGCCGCCTGACCGGCAAGGCGCCGATGATGCCGCGATGGGCCTACGGCTTCTGGCAATCGCGCCAGCGCTACAATACGCAGGCCGAGGTGGTCGGCGTGATGCAGGCCTATCGCGACCGGAAGATCCCCATCGACGCGATCGTGCAGGACTGGTTCTACTGGCCCGAGGACAGTTGGGGCTGCCACTGCTTCGATCCCGCGCGCTTCCCCGATCCGGCCGCCATGGTCGAGGCGGTCAAGGCGCTGGATGGCCGGGTGATGATCTCGGTCTGGCCGAAGTTCTATCCGGATAGCGCCAATGGCAGGGCGCTGCGCGAGAAGGGCTACCTCTACGAGCGCCCGCTGGAAGCCGGGCAGCGCGACTGGGTGGGCAAGGGCTATGCCAACACCTTCTACGATCCCCATCCGCCCGGGGCCCGGGCGCTCTATTGGAAGCAGATCTCCGATAGCCTTGTGCCGCTCGGCTTCGATGCCTGGTGGATGGACGCGACCGAGCCCGACTGGCACTCGAACCTCTCGGTCGCAGAACGCGCTTACCAGATGACCTCGCCCGCCACGGGCGTGCCGGGGGCGGCGATCTTCAATGCCTATCCGCTGGTTCATGCCGAGGGGGTGGCCGAGGGGCTACGCGTTGCCCAGCCCGACCAGCGGCCCTTCATCCTCACCCGCAGCGGCTTTGGCGGAATCCAGCGCACCTCCTCCGCGCTGTGGTCGGGCGATGTCGCGGCGCGGTGGGACGATCTGCGCGACCAGATCAGCGCCGGGCTCAACCTCAGTCTCGCAGGCGTGCCCAACTGGACGCACGATATCGGCGGCTTCGCGGTCGAGGAGCGCTACAGCAAAGGGGATCCCGCCCACCTTGCCGAATGGCGCGAGCTCTATCTGCGCTGGTTCCAGTTCGGCGCGTTCTCGCCCCTGTTCCGCAGCCACGGCGAGTTTCCGCATCGCGAGACCTATCTGGTCAGCGAGGGCGATCCGGCGATGCTGGAGGGGCTCACCCGCTACCACCGCCTGCGCTACCGCCTGCTGCCCTATATCTACACGCTGGCGGCAGCGACGCATTTCGAGGATGCCACAATCCTGCGCCCGCTCGTGATGGACTTCGAAAGCGACGCGAAGGTCTGGGGGATCGACGACCAGTACCTGTTCGGCCCGTCGATCATGGTCGCACCGGTCACCGCGTTTCAGGCCCGCGCGCGGCAGGTCTACCTGCCGGGCGGGAGCGACTGGCATGATGCGCTCACAGGCAAGAGGCTCTCCGGCGGCCGGACCGTCACCGCGGCCGCCCCGCGCGAGCGGGTGCCGCTGTTCGTGCGGGCGGGCGCGATCATTCCGGCCGGGCCGGACGTGCAATGGACGGGCGAGGCACCGCAAGGGCCGCTCACGCTCCACGTCTTTGCCGGGGCCGATGGGCGCTTCACGCTCTACGAGGATGCAGGCACCGACATGGGCTATGCCCGCGGAGAATTCGCCCGCATCCCGATCGTCTGGAACGAGGCGACCCGCACCCTGACGCTTGGTGCCCGCGAAGGCAGCTTTCCGGGCATGGCGGCGGCGCGCCGGATCACCGTGGTCCTCCACGATGGCACCGGGAGCGGCGACGTGTTCGACATGCGCGAAGGCCGTGCGCTGACCTACGAAGGCAAGCCGGTCACGCTCGCGCTGTAGCGCTCGGAGGCGGTCCGAAGCGGCAGGCCGCGTTCCGGCGCGTTAGGTGAAGACCACCTTGTCGCGCGAAAATTCGAGCTTGGTCGTAAGCAGCGCGCGAAAGCAGTTGTAGCCGCCGGTGCCGGGGAAGAAGGCGTGGAAGAACAGCTGGGGCTTGCCGTCGAGCCCCGGCGCCACGGAGGCGTGGCCCGGCGCCCACCAGGTCTTGACCGATTTCAGGAGCGGCCCTTCCTGCTTGACATAGGGCCCGAGCGGATGGTCGGCGACCGCAACGCCGATGCCGTAGGCGGGCGTGCCGAAATCGTTGCCGGCATAGAACAGCCAGTAGCGCCCTTCCTGCAGCGTTACCCACGGGCCTTCGATCAGGTGGCCTTCCCACTCCTGATCGTTGCTCAGCACGATCGTGTCGGTGCCGACGAGGTTGCCCGCCTCGTCGAGGCGCTGGGCGTGGATCGGGGTGCTCATGGCATCGACGATGAAGGCGGCTTCCTCCACCTCGGACAGCACCCCCTTTACCTGCTCCCAGTTGTCGAGCACCGCCTCGATCATCGGCTGCATCAGGAAGAAGCGCTCCATCGGACGCCGAGTGTTGGCCCAGGGCTGGACGGCGGCGGCAAAGCGCGCGGTGAGGCGGTCGGCCTCCTCGCTGAACAAGCGGTCGACGAGATCGGGGCGGCGGCGCAGCAGCCCGGCGAGCGGGCGTGGCCAGACGCCGTTGGTGTCGCGCTTCCAGAACAGGTAGCGATCGCCATTGGCGTCGATGAAGATGTGGCTGTCGATCACCCCGCCGCTCAGCATCGGCTGGGTGGGATCGTCGGGGAAATTGGTGGTGTTGATCGAGAACCCCGCCACCAGCGGAGCCCCGAGATCGGTCCACGGCCCCGTCGGGTGCGGCGCCTTGGCGAGGCCTATCGCCAGCGCATTGGAGCGCTGCCGGGCGGTGTAGACCAGCCAGTATTCGTCCCCGACCTTGGCCATCTCGGGCGCCCAGTAATCGCCGACAGAGCGGCCGTGCGCGGTCCATTCGGGCGCCTCGCCTTCGGGGAAGACGAAGCCCTGGTGGCTCCAGCTTTCGAGATCGTGCGAGTGCAGGATCGGAAAGGCGTCGGGCGCATCGTTGGAGGTGGCGACCAGCCAGTAGCCGTCCTCGGTCTTGAGCACCGCCGGGTCGCCATATCCGGCAAAGGTGCGGGGGCTGAGGTTGTCGAGGATCAGCGGGCGCCAGTCGGGCTCCGGCCCATCGATCGGGACCGGCTTGTGCCCGGCCGGCGCGCGGGTGCCGAAATCGCGGGCGAGCTCGCTGAAGAACACCGCGTAGTGGTTATGCTGGCCGGTCGGGATGCGGTAGCTGTGGGTCTTGTCGCCCAGCCTCACGGTGAAGCGCGTGGCGATGCCCTCGGCGACGGGTTCGACCTCGAACGGCGGAACGACGTCAGCAGGGGCGGCGATATCGTGCATGGGCATTCTCTCTGGAGGCTCTCGCCAAGCCGGGTCCCGGCTGTTAAATCTGATTTGTATGATAATTTCAGAGGTGGCAATGGCAAGCACTTTCGATGCTCCGGACCGCTACGATACCGGGGCGGTCATGGGCGGGCTCTATGGGGAGGGCATCATCGGGCTGTCGGGGGCCTTCGACCCGTCGCTTGCCGACCGGCTCCACGCCGAGATCATGGCGATTTTCGCCGAGGTGAAGGACGTGCCCGGAGGCGCCCTGCCGCGCGGGCCGGCGCGCTGGTATGTGGAGATCCAGCCCGAGCGCCTGTCGGATTTCGCGACCATCGCGGCCCATCCGTGGTTCGTCGCGGTGTGCGAGGCCGTGCTCGGAAAAGATTACCGGATCATCGAGGTAGGGTTCGACATTCCCTTCCCCGGCGCGGCCGACCAGCCCTGGCACCGCGATTTCGCCGTGCCCGAGGCGACCACCGCCGGCCGCCGGCTCAATTCGCTCGCCTTCAATCTGACGACGGTCGACACACGGCCCGAACACGGCCCGTTCGAGATCGCGCCGGGGACCCAGTGGGACACCTTCGAGGGCTGTTCCAAGGGCATGTTCCCCCCAGCCGACCTGTGGCCGCGCTATGCGGCGCGCGCCGTGAAGAAGCTTCCCCGGCGCGGCGATATCTCGGCGCGCTCGGCGCTGACGGTCCATCGCGGCACCGCCAATGTCTCGGACGAACCGCGCCCCGTGCTGGTGATCGGAGTCGATGCGCCCGACGCCACCAACGGCGCGCATCACGATCTTCAGGCCACCGCAGCCTACCTCGACTGCCTGCCGCCGGTGGTGCGCGACCACCTGCCCGCCCGCGTGGTCGAGCGCCTCGAGCCCGTAATCCAGCACCATGTTATCGAAGGGCTGCTGTCTGCGACCTATTGAAATGCGACGGGTGCGTTGACCTGCGGGAAGAGATGCATCATTGTCGCATAAATATGATAATTAGGCGGGGGTGCCCTTGGCCGGTCTCGAACTGATCGACGTCTCGAAGTCCTATGGCGACGTGCCGGTGCTCGAGCACGTGTCGCTCAGCGTGCTGCCTCGCGAATTCATCGCCTTCCTTGGCCCCTCGGGCAGCGGCAAGTCGACCTTGCTGCGGATCATCGCCGGGCTGGAGAACGCCGACAGCGGCGAAGTGTGGCTCGATGGCGAGCGGATCGACACCCGCCCGCCGGGTGCGCGCGGGATCGCGATGGTGTTCCAGCACTACGCGCTCTATCCGCACATGACGGTGCGCGAGAACATCGCCTTCGGCCTCGTCAACGCGGGCGTGACGAAGGACGAGATCGCGCGGCGCATCGCGCAGGCGGCGGACATCCTCGAGATCGCCGAGCAGCTCGACAAGAAGCCGGGGCAAATGTCGGGCGGGCAGCGCCAGCGGGTCGCGATCGGGCGCGCCATCGTCAAGCAGCCGCGGCTGTTCCTGCTCGACGAGCCGCTCTCCAACCTCGATGCCGCGCTGCGCGGGCGCACCCGGGTGGAGCTGGCGCAGCTGCGCAACCGGGTCGACGCGGCGCTGATCATGGTGACTCACGACCAGGCCGAGGCGATGACGCTGGCCGACCGGATCGTGATCCTCGACGATTGCTGCATCCAGCAGATCGGCACCCCGGCCCAGGTCTATGCCCGCCCCGCCAACGCCTTCGTCGCGCGCTTCGTCGGCTCTCCGCCGATGGCGATGCTGCCGGGGGTTGTCGCGGGCGAGGAGGCCGGGCAGGTGCGCGTGCGGCTGGCCGGGGGAGCAGTCCTCGCCACCGCCGTACCCGCAGGCGGGCTGGTCGCCGGGACAGAGGTCGAGGTCGGCCTGCGCCCCGAGCATGTGCGCCTCGCCGCGCCGGGCGAGGAGGGGCTGGCCGCGCAGGTCGAGCTGGTCGAGCGGCTGGGCGACCGCACCTTCCTCTATGCGCGCCTCGTCGACGGGGCGGAGATCGTCGCGCTTGAGCCCGGCTTCGGCACGCTGCGTCCGGGCGAGGCGGCGGCGCTGGTGATCGATGCGGCGGCCGCGCACATCTTCACCGCGGGCGGCGCGGCGCACCATCCGGAGCCGCGCGGATGACGGCGGCCCTGCGGGACAGGTGGGCGGGCTACGCCTTTGTCGGGCCGTTCCTGCTGGTCTATGCCGCCGTGCTGATCGTGCCGCTGGTGATGGGCCTCGTCATCAGCCTCCACCGCGCCGACCTGTTCGGGCGGCGCGAGTGGATCGGGCTTGCGAACTACAGCGAGGCGCTGGGCGATCCGGTGCTGCATCAGGCGGTGGGCAACACCGTGCTGCTGGCGCTGCTGATCGTGCCGCCGCTGACGGTGATCGCCCTGCTGCTGGCGCTGGCGCTGAACCGGCCCGGACGGTTCGCGGCGGTCCTGCGCGGGGTGTTCTTCTCCTCGCTGGTGCTGTCGGTCACCATCGTGACGCTGATCTGGCGCTTCATCCTGACGCCCGACGCCGGACTGATCGCCGAGGGGCTGGAGGCGGCGGGCCGCGCGCCGATCCCGTTCCTGTCCGACCCCGACCTCGTCATCCCGGCCATCGCGGTGACGACCCTGTGGTGGTCGCTGGGCTTTCCGGTGATGCTGATCCTCGCCGGGCTCCAGCAGGTGCCGGGCGACATCTACGAGGCAGCCGCCTTGGACGGCGCGGGGCGCTGGACGGTGCTGCGGCGCATCACCCTCCCCGCGATCCGCCGCACGCTGCTGCTGGTCGTGATGCTCCAGACCGCGGCGCAGTTGCAGCTGTTCGGGCAGGCGCAGCTGCTCACCGGCGGCGGCCCGGGCGGAGCCTCGCGCACCATCGTGCTCTATATTTTCGAGGTCTCCTTCGGGCGTTGGGAGCTGGGCTACGCCACCGCCATCGCCGAGCTGCTGTTCGGGATGATCATCGCCCTGACGCTCCTCCAATATTGGCTGGTCACCCGCCACGAAGAGCCGCGCACTTGAACGCCCACCGCCTCTCGCCGCTCGCGACGGGGCTGCTGGTGCTGGGCGCGCTGGTGATGCTTGCGCCCATGGCGTGGACGCTGCTGCTCTCGTTCAAGAGCAACGCCGCGCTGATGGCCGATAGCGGCGCGGCCTTCGCCCCGCCCTGGACCTTCGAGAACTATGCCGCGATCCTGCAGGGCTCGCTCACCCTGCAATGGCTGGCAAACAGCCTGATCGTCGCGACCGGCGCCACCGCAGGTGTGCTCGTGCTGTCGAGCCTCGCGGGTTACGGCTTCGCGCGGCTCGAATTTCCCTTCCGCCGCACGCTGTTCGTGGTCGTGCTCCTTGGCCTTGCCGTGCCCGAACAGGCGGTGATCCTGCCGCGCCACCAGCTGTTCGCCTGGGCGGGCCTTCACAATTCCTACCCCGGCCTGATCCTGCCGAGCCTGACGGGAAGCTTCGGGGTGTTCTTCATGACCCAGTATTTCCGCGCCATCCCCCGGGAATTGGACGAAGCCGCGCTACTCGAGGGGGCGAGCCGCTTCACGCTGTTCTGGAAGGTGCTGTTGCCGCTGACCTGGCCCGCGCAGGCGACATTGGGCGTGTTCACCTTCCTGGCCGCGTGGAACGACTACTGGTGGCCGCTGATCTCGGCGACGACGAGCGACTATTTCACCCTCACCGTCGGCCTCGCCTCGGCGCAGATGAACTATGCGCAGACCAGCGGATTGGGCTTCCTGATGGCACAGGCCGTGTTCGCTTCGATCCCAATCCTCGTCGTCTACATCGCCTTCCAGAAGCAGATCGTGCGCGCGATGGCGGGGACGGCGGTGCGATGATCGGCAGAGCGCTCGCCTTCGGCTTCGCGATGCTGCTGGCGGGCTGCGCGCCTGCCGACGACCGGCCGGAGATCGTCGTCCAGCGCTTCTTCGGCGAATGCGGCGCGGCCTATGGCACCAGCACCGATGTCGCCGCGGCCGATACCGAATGCGGGATCCTCACCACGCTCATCAACCGCTTCGAGGCCGAGAACCCGGATATCCGGGTGAAGGTCAATGTCGTTGCATGGCCGGGCTACCCCCAGCTGGCCGCGCAGATTGCTGCGGGCGATCCGCCCGACCTCGTGACAATGCACCAGTCGGTGATCTCCGACTATGCGGGGGCCGGGCTGATCGAGCCGGTCGAGCCGCTGCTCGACGAGGCGGGGATCGACCCCGCCGCCTTCACCCCCGCCGCGCGCGCGGGGGTGGAAAAGCAGGGCAAGCTCTACGCCATGCCATGGGACACGATCGGTCGGCTGTGGCACATCAACACCGCGCTGATGGAAGAGGCCGGGCTGATGCGCGGCGGGAACCCTGTGCTCCCCCGTTCGCCGGAGGAGCTGCTCGCCCACGCCCGCCAGTTCAAGCAGCGCACCGGCAAGCCCTATCTCATCCAGGCGCAGGTCAGCGCGCCCGATTTCCACGTGGCGCTGCTCTACACCTACCTGCTTGCGCAGGACGCGGTGATCTTCCCCGATGACCGCCACATCCGCCTCGACACCCCGGAGGCGCGCGCGATCGTCAGCACCTTCCGGCAAATGAATGCGGAAGGGCTGACCACGCTCGATCAGGATTTCCCCGCCGCCACGGCCGCCTTCGTCCAAGGGCGGGGCGGGATCTTCCCGGTGGGGACGTGGATGCTGGGGCCCTATGATGCCGAGGCAGCGCGGCCGCAATCGCCGCTCCACGGCAACTATGCGGTCGCCCCCTTCCCGCGCCTGTGGGGCAAGGAGGCCGCCTTCGTCGACGGGCACGCCTGGGTCGTTCCGGCCGCTCGCCGCCCGCCGGCCGAGCGCGCGGCGATGGCGCGGTTCCTCGCCTTCCTCGCGCGCTACAATTACGACTGGTCGCGCACCGGCCAGCTGCCGGCCTTCGCGCAGGTGGTCGAGAGCCCGGCTTTCCGCGCCCTCCCCCACCGCGCCGACATCGCCGCGCTCGCCAGCACGGGGCGGCAATTGCCCGGCTATGCCCGCCGCCAGAGCGCGGTGCAGGGCCTGATCGGCGAGGAACTGGAGGCGGCGATCACCGGCGCCAAGCCGGTCGATGCGGCGCTCAGGGATGCCGAGCGGCGGGTCAACCGGCTCTATGCGCAGATGATGTGAGGCGCGTCAGGCCTTGGCCTCGGCGTCCGCGATCAGCGCCATCACGTCCTCGATCAGCGCGTGCATCGCCGCCTTTGCCGCTGCCGCATCGCGCGCCTCGATCGCGGTCAGCACCGCGCGGTGCTGCGGCAGGCTGGCGGTGCGGCCCTTGAAGCGGTTGGTGAAGCGGATCGAGGTCCTGAGCGCGGTCGACACCACGTCGCGGAACTGCGCGTAGAAGGGATTGGCCGAGGCTTCGAGCACCGCGATATGGAAGGCGATGTCGGCCTCCAGCGGATCATCGTCCCCCGCTTCGGCAGCGACCATGCGCTGAAAGCCCGCCTCGATCGCGGCGATGCCCCCGGCATCGGCCGCATCGGCAGCCAGCCCCGCCGCCATCGGCTCGATCGCAATCCGCAGTTCGTTGAACTGGCGCAGCAGATCGAGCGAGAATTTGCGTTCGAGCATCCAGCGCAGCACGTCGGGATCGAACAGGTTCCAGGCGCGCGACGGCTGCACGCTGGTGCCCTTGCGCGGGCGCGCCACCAGCAGGCCCTTGGCGGTGAGCATCTTCACCGCCTCGCGCGTGACCGAGCGGCTCACCGCATATTGCTTGGCAAGGTCCGCCTCGGTCGGGAAGGCGGCGGTGTCGTATTGCCCGACCACGATCGCCTTGCCGACCGCCTCGAGCAGCGCATAAGTGAGGTTGCGGCCCGATCCGACCGATTCCATTGTATTCATTCGCGAGATGCCCCTTTCTCGTCTTTGCTTCCGGATACGACGGAATGGGGCAGGGGCGCAATCCACCGGCTCATGCACTGTCCCCTACGACGGTGCGCCGCGCGATCAGGGCGGCATCGGCGAGAATCCGCATCGGCTCGCTGTCGACTTCGACCGCGCGGGCGCGGACCAATTCGGCGAAGCGGGCGTAGATGGCGGGGTATTCGGCAAATGGGCCGAGCGGCTGCTCCGCCCCGTCCACCTCCAGCCGCGCGCCGCCACCGGTGAGCGCGAGTTCCCGGCCCGAGCGGGTGGCAAGGCGGATGCTCCATGCTTCCTCGCCTGTCTCGCGCCAGTCGAAGCGGGCGCTGCGGCGGCGGCCGGCAAAGCGCAAACTGGCGGCGATCGGGGCCTGCCGGCCGGCGGGGATGACGAGCTCCGCCTCCTCGACCACTAGCCGCTCGGGCAGGACCGCGCTGACGATCGAGAGCGCGTTGACCCCCGTGTCGAACACGCCGAAGCCGCCCTCCTCCCAGATCCAGTCCTGCCCCGGGTGCCACTTGGTCACGTCCTCGCGCCAGTCGATGGCGAGACTGGCTAGCTGCTCGCCCGCAAGCAGCGCGGCGGCGGGGGCGACGGCGGGGGCATATTGCGAATGCCAGGCGGCGAACAGGCAGGTTTCGGCGGCGCGGGCCTGCGCGATCAGCCCCTGAAGCTCGCCAAGGGTGGCGGCCGGCGGCTTCTCGAGCAGCACCGCCAGCCCCGCCGCGATCGCCTGCGCGGCGATGGCGCGGCGGACGCGCGGCGGGGTGCAGAGCGCGACGGCATCCATCCCGCCCGGCATCGCCGCGATGAGCGCGGTGAGGCTTTCGAACACCGGCACGCCCGCATCCGCCGCGCCGTGCGGGCTGACCACCGCGACAAGCGTGAAGTCGGGATGGCCGGCGATGGCGGGGGCGTGTTCGGTGCGGGCGATCTTGCCGTAGCCGACGATGGCGATGCGGATCGTCACGGGTGCCCCTCCCCCTCCGCCAGAGCGGTAACGAAGGCCCGGGCGCGCTCCGCAACCTCGGCGGCGCGCATGCCGGGGGCATAGAGCGCGCTGCCGAGCCCGAAGCCGTCGGCCCCGGCGGCGCGGTAGGCGGCCATGCTGGCGGGGACGATCCCGCCGACCGGGATCAGCGGCACGGCACGCGGCAGCACCGCGCGCAGCGCCTTGACCACGGCGGGGGACGCGGCCTCGGCCGGGAAGAGCTTGAGCGCGTCGGCCCCGGCCTCGAGCGCGGCGAAGCATTCGCTCGGCGTGAGGCACCCGGGCGCGGCGGCCATCCCGGCGGCCTTGGCGGCCCGGATCACGCGGGCGTCGGTGTTGGGCGCAACGATCAGCCCGCCGCCCGCCTCGGCCACGCGGGCGACGTCGGCGACGCCGAGCACCGTCCCCGCGCCGATCAGCGCCGCCGCGCCCAGCCGCTGCGCCAGCCGCGCGATGCTGTCGAAGGGGGCAGGCGAATTGAGCGGCACCTCGATGATCGTGATCCCGGCGGCGACCAGCGCCTCGCCCACGGCTTCGGCGTCTTCGGGAGGCAATCCGCGCAGGATTGCGATCAGCGGGCAAGCGGCGAGGTGACGCGCGAAGGGGGTGGCGGCGACGGTCATGCAAGTTCCCCGAGCAGCGCGCAGGCTCCGGCGCGGAAGGCGGCGTTGCCGTCGATCACGTCAGGCGCGGCATCCGGCGTGCCCCGGACCTGCGCGATCGCGGTGGCATAGAGCGCGGTGAGGTCCGGCCGCCCGATCAGATACGGCGCCTCGCACCCGCTGGTCCGCAGACCGGCGCGCACCTCGGCACCGATCAGCAGCCCGCTGACATAGCCCGGCCCGTCGATCATCGGCACATCAAGCAGGTGCGCGGCGCGCAGCGCGAAGAGGTGCCCTAGGGGATCGCCCTCGCCCGAAGCGACGACACCGGCGGCAAAGCCCGGTCCGATCCGCGCCTTGCCCTGCATCTGCGGGACGAGGATCGAATGCTGGCCAAGCAGCGCGAAAATCTCCCCCGTCATCCATGTCGAAAAGCCCGCGATCCGGCCGCCGCGAAGCCGCACCCACTTGGCGTGGGTGCCGGGCAGGCACAGCGCCCCATCCTCGGGGACCAGCCCGCTGGCGAGCGCGCCGAAAATCTGCACTTCCTCGCCGCGCATCACGTCGGGCGCGTCGCGGCGCTCCTGCGCGACCCCGGGAATGATCCCGGTGCGCGCATCCACCCAGACGATCGCTTCGCCAAGCGTGCGGGCATCGGCGGGGCAGGCGACATAGGGCGTCTCTTGCCAGCCGCGGTTCGATCCGATCATGCCGCCCATCAACATGGGCAGGTCGCCCAGCGCCTCGCGCAACTCGGCAAGCCTTGCAGGGAACCCCCCGGCAGCGACCGAGGAGACCCCCGCATCGTCCTCCAACGCCGCTTCCACCTCGCCGCGCGCATCGATGCGCCACGCCCGGCGGTTGGTGGTGCCCCAGTCCACCGCAATGAATGGCCCTCCACCGATCCGACTGCCGATCAACCTCTGGCTCCCTTGCCGCTTGCTTGGATTCATTTATCTTATAAATAAGACTCGATCAAATGCCAGCAGCGAAGTGCGCGCCCCATGAAGATTGCCCGTATCGAGACCTTCCTGGTGCCCCCGCGCTGGCTGTTCGTGCGGATCGAGGCCGATGACGGCAGCGCCGGGTGGGGCGAGGCGAGCCTCGAGGGGCATGGCGAGGCGGTCATCGGGGCCTTCGAAGCCCTGCGCGACCGGGTGATCGGCGCCGATCCGCGCGCGATCGAGGACATCTGGCAGATCGGCTATCGCGGCGGGTTCTATCGCGGTGGTCCGGTGCTGATGTCGGCCATCGCCGGGCTCGATCAGGCGCTGTGGGACTGGAAGGGGCGGCACTACGGCCTCCCGGCGCACGAAATGCTCGGCGGGCGGGTGCGCGAGCGGGTGCGCGCCTATGCCTGGATCGGCGGCGACCGCCCCGACGACATCGCCGCCGCTGCCGCCGCGCGCCGCGCGCAGGGCTTCACCGCGGTCAAGATGAATGCGACCGCCGAGATGGCCATGCTCGCCGCGCCCCGCTTTGCCGAGGTGATCGCGCGGGTCCAGGCCGCGCAGGGCGAGGGCATGGACGTCGCGCTCGATTTCCACGGGCGGCTGCACCGGCCGATGGCGAAGCAGCTCGCTCGCGCGCTCGAACCGCTTGGCCTTCTGTTCATCGAGGAGCCGGTGCTCGCCGAACATGCCGAGGCGCTGGGGCAGATCGCCGCGCTCACCTCCACGCCGATCGCGATGGGCGAGCGGATGTATTCGCGCTGGGACTTCAAGCCGCTGCTGGAGGCCCGCGCGGTCGACGTGATCCAGCCCGATCTCAGCCACGCGGGCGGGCTCAGCGAATGCCGCCGCATCGCCGCCATGGCTGAGGCCTATGACGTCGCGGTCGCCCCGCACTGCCCGCTTGGGCCGCTGGCGCTCAGCGCGTGCCTGCAACTCGCCGCCTGCGCTCCCAATGTGGTGCTGCAGGAGATGTCGCTCGGCATCCATTACAACGAGGGCCACGACCTGCTCGAGTTCCTGACCGACCCGGCGGTGCTGACCCCGGTGGAGGGTCATCTGCGGATTCCGCCTGGCCCCGGCCTCGGCATCGCCATCGACGAATCGCGGGTGCGCGCCGCTGCCGCCGCCCCGCACCGCTGGCGCAACCCCCTATGGCGCCATGCCGACGGCAGCCTCGCCGAATGGTGATCGGCGCGGCGCTTGCCTATTAAAGCTTATTTATAATATATATCACTCAAAGCGTAGCATTCAGCTAATCTGCGTGATGGAACCGTCGCCACAAGAGCGGCGAGAAGAGCAAAAAAGGGGAGATGGAAATGCGTGCGATCACTTTGATGCGGTGTTCGGTTTCGGCCGCCGCGATTGCCATGCTGGCGGGCGCGGCCCAGGCACAGGAGGCGGCGCCACCCCCGACCGAAGCACCTGCCGAGCCGACCGGAGAGATCATCGTCTCGGGACTGCGCCAATCGCTCGAATCGATCCGCAACATCCGCCGCAACTCCGACGAGATCGTCGACGCCGTCGTCGCCGAGGACATCGCCAAGCTGCCCGACCTCAACACCGCGCAGATTGCCGCGCGCATTCCGGGCGTGCAGGTCTACCGCCAGGGGGGCGAGGCCTCGAACGTGCTGGTGCGCGGCCTGCCCAACTTCACCACCACGTACAACGGCCGCGAGATCTTCACCGCCGAAACGCGCATCGTCGCGCTGCAGGATTTCCCGGCCGCCAATGTCGCCGCGCTCGAAGTCTACAAGACCTCGGCTGCCGATCTGATCGAGCCGGGGCTTGCGGGCCTCGTCAATGTCCGCTCGCGCCAGCCGCTCGATTTCGAGGACGGGCAGTTCGCAGGCTCGGTCTGGGGCCTGTACACCGTGCAGGCAGAGGAGATCACCCCCAACTTCAACCTGCTCGCCACCAAGCGCTGGGACGTGGGCGACGGCGGCGAGTTCGGGGTGCTGATCAACGCCTCGCGGGTCGAAATGACCTATCTCGATGCGGAAATCTCGAACACCGATTTCCTCCAGACCTTCCGCAACGGCGGGACCACCCTTATCCCCGATGCGGGCGCGGGCACGGCGGCGCGTTTCCCTGATATCCAGCGCCTGTTCTACCGCTCGGGCAACCGCGTGCGCCCCTCGGTCAACGCGGCGATCCAGTACAAGCCCAACCCCGATCTCGAATTCTACCTGGAAGGCCTGTGGCAAGGCTTCCGCAACAAGATCGACGACCGCCTGCTCGCCGCCGAGCTGTTCAACGGGGCGCAGGTTGCGAGCCTGCAATTCCGTGACGGCACCAACATCGTCAGCGGCGGGACGGTGAACGGATTGCCCGGATCGCTGTTCTCGTTCCAGGGGGCGACCTACAACAAGACCGATACCTACCAGTTCGCAGGCGGCGTCAAGGCGACCTTCGACCGGCTCAACGTCAAGGTCGATATCGCGCGCACCGACAGCACCTTCACCGGATCGACCGAAAGCGTCGACCGCCGCTGGACCGCCGCACCGGTGATCAATTTCGACACCGAGACCCCGGCGTTCGAAATCACCAACATCGATTTCTCGGACCCGAGCGCCCAGTTCTTCGACGGATTGTTCGAGGAGAACCAGCGGTCGCAGGGTGACGACTGGCAGCTGCGCGGCGATCTGGAATATCTGGTCGATGGCACGCTCATCCGCTCCATCCAGGCCGGTGTGCGCTATACGGACCGCGATGCGCGTCGCGAATATGCCAACCGTTTCTCCCGCCCCGGCACGCTGACCAATGCGACCGCGCTGCCGGTCGAGTTCGAGGTGTTCCAGGGCGTCGATGTCGGCGGGACCTCGGTCTGGGCCGCGCCGACCTATGACAGCATCCGCGAGAACATCGCCGCCATCCGCCAGCTGGTCGGCTTCGGCGCCGATCCCGTGGCGCGCAATCTGCTCTACACCGCGTCCGAGAAGAACCTTGCCGGCTACGGCCAGATCAACTTGGGCTCGGGCGATCTCGAGGGGACGGTGGGCCTGCGCTACACGCGCGTGAAGACCCGCGTCGCCGGTCCCGCGCCGACCGGCATTCCGGCGATCGACGATGGCAATACCAACGAGTCCTGGCTGCCCAACGCCAGCATCCGGTTCCGTGCCAGGCCCGAGATCCAGCTGCGCGCGGCGGTCTCCAAGACCCGCACCCTGCCGACCTTCGCCGATCTCAACCCCGCGCTGGTGCTCGGCGCGCCGCCGCCGGGCGGCGTGGGGACCGACAGCAACCCCTATCGCGGATCGGGCGGCAACCCCTTCCTCCAGCCCTTCACCTCGTGGAACTTCGACGTCGCGGCCGAGTGGTACTTCGCCCCCGCCGGGTTCGTGTCGCTGACCGGCTTCCACCGTGCGGTCGATGGCTTCATCCAGCCCAACACCTTCCGCATCGACGATCCCACCTTGGGCGTCGTCGAGATCACCGGGCCGGTCAACACCGGCAAGGGCCGGATCACGGGGGCCGAATTGCAGGCGCAGGTCTTCGCCGATTTCGAGAGCCTGCCCGATTTCGCCCGCGGCTTCGGGGTGCAGGTCAACGTCACCTATATTGACGCCGAGACCCAGCAGCCCGACGGCGTGGGGGGCCTGACCTACCAGCCGATCACCGACCAGCTGAACGGCGTGTCGCGCTGGAACGCCAACATCGTCGGCATCTACGAGCGCTACGGCCTCACCGCCCGCCTCGCATACAACGACCGCTCGCGCTTCCGCGCGACGCAGCAGTTCCGCGGCGACGACATTTACGTCGAGCGCGCGCGGCCGGCCGGGCGCCTCGATCTGTCCCTGAGCTACGACATCAACGAGCAGTTTGCGGTGTTCGGCGACTGGACCAACATCACCCGCGAGCAGTTCCGGCAGGACTTCACCTCGGCCCGCAATGGCGCGCCGGAGGCCGAGTTCATCCGCTACCTGCGCGACGACGAGAGCACACTGTCGCTCGGGGTGCGGTTCCGCTTCGGGCGTTAACGCGCGGCAGCAGCGCGCAGGCTGGTGCCGATCACCGGCCTGCCCTCCCCGTCCCAGCCGAGCGGGGCGATATACATCGCGCGGCCCTTCTTCGCATTCTGGCACCCGCCGCGCGCGATGTGGGCGTGGAACAGGATATACTGCCGCCCTCCGGCCTCGAACACCGCCTGATGCCCGGGGCCGCTGAGGCACCCGGCCGTGCGGTCGGCATAGCTGTAGAGGATTGGGTTCTCCGGCGCGTCGGTGCAGGGGCCCAGCGGCCCTTCGCAGGTCGCATAGCCCATCGCGTAGGGGCTGAGACGCTGGCGCGGTTCCCACCCGAAATGGTTGGCGGAATAGAACAGCACGTAGCCCTCCCCGCGGCGCACCATCGTCGGGCTTTCGATCACGTGCGCTTCCCACGGCTGGTCGTTGGCGAGCAACGTGACGGCCTCGCCGGTCAGGCCGAGGCCATCCGCCGTCATCGGCTGGACATAGATATGCGTGGGCTTGCCGACCGCGTTCGCATCGGCCTTGTAGTAGAGATAGAGCCTGCCGTCGGCATCGCGAAAGGGGCTGGCGTCGATTGTCCCGCCCAGCTCGCGCTGGCAGATCAGCGGTTCCTTCGCCTCGGAGGTGAAGGGGCCGAGCGGATCGCCGCTGGCCGCGACCCCGGTACACTGGCGCCCGCTCGCCTTCTCGCGCGCGGTAAAGAACAGGAGGTAGCGGCCCTCCAGTTCCATCACCTCTGGCGCCCAGGTCCAGCCGCGCTGCGCCCAGGCGGGCAGCACCGGCATGGCGTCATGCAGCCGCGCGCCGTGCTTCAAGGGCGCCCAGTTCAGCAGATCCTCCGACACCGCCATCTGCACATTGGCCTCGTCGCGCGCGGCATTGGTGGCATAGGCAAGGTAGCGCCCCTGATGCGGCAGCACGAAGGGATCGGGGAAGTTGGCGCTGTAGACCGGCACGAAGGACTCGGGCTCCTCGGGAGAGGCGGGCGAGGCAAGGCTCGCCGACGCGGCGAGCGCGGCCAGAGCGGCAAGGACGGGTTTGCGCAATCGGCACTCCTCGATCATGAACGGGCGGGCACGACTTGCCTCCCGGATATTATCATATAAATGAGCGTGCGATGAAGGAAAACCCCTCCGAGAGCCTCCGCCCCGGCGTCCACCGCCGCATCTTCGGCCACCTGCGCGATGGCCGCGCAGTCGAGGCGGTGACGCTGGTCAACGCAGCCGGGACGAAGGCCTGCGTGATCGCCTTCGGGGCGACGCTCCAGGCGATGATCGTCGCCGACCGCGAGGGGCGGCTCGCCGACGTGACGCTCGGCCATGCCAGCCTCGAGGAATACCTCGCCAGCACCGCCTATTTCGGATCGAGCGTCGGCCGCGTCGCCAACCGCATCGCAGGGGGGCGCTTCCTGATCGACGGGGAGGGATACCGCGTCCCCGCCAACAATGGCCCCAACGCGCTCCACGGCGGCCCCGGCGGCTTCGACAAGGCGCTGTGGGACATCGCCGAGGTCGGGGATGCGCCCTGCCCCTTCGTCCGCCTCGCCCACACCAGCCCGGATGGCGATCAGGGCTTTCCGGGCACCTTGCAGGTCACCGCCGAATATGCCCTCGGCGATGACGGCGCGCTGGCGATCACTTACCAGGCGACCACCGACAAGCCGACCCTCGTCAACATGACCAACCACGCCTACTGGAACCTCGCGGGCGAAGGCGCTGCGACCGGGGCGCTGGATCATGTGCTGACCATCCCGGCCGGGCACTTCCTCCCCACCGACGCGGCCGCGATTCCCACCGGCGACTTCGCCCCCGTCGCCGGCACCCCGTTCGATTTCCGCGAGCCTCATGTGATCGGCGCGCGGGTGCGCGACACGGGCCACGACCAGATCCGGATCGGCCACGGCTATGACCATAACTGGGTGATCGCCCGCGAGCGCGCGGACGCGCCGCGCCTCCTCGCCCGCCTCGCACACCCGCCGTCCGGCCGGGTGCTCGAGGTGCGCTCCACCGAGCCGGGGGTGCAGTTCTATTCGGGCAATTTTCTTGACGGCAGCCTGATCGGCAAAGGCGGTCAGGCCTACCGAATGGGCGACGGGGTGGCGCTCGAACCGCAGATGTTCCCCGACACCCCCAATCGCCCGGAGTTCGGCTCGATCCGCCTGGCGCCGGGCGAGGAATACTGCCACCGGATCGTCTTCGCCTTCAGGGCAGACGGCTGAGGCGCAAACAAGAAGCGCCGACGGCGGGGACCGTCGACGCTCGATCATTCTCTGCAGCGAGGGGTCAGGCGGCGGCGGGGGTGCCGGCGGTCATCTGGGCGTAGCTGCGCTCCATCTGCCGCATCTGCGCCTGGCGCCACTGGTCGTAGCTGTAATCCACCTGTTCGTCGGAGGTCTGCACCGTCTTCGGCGTCAGCCGCCCGGGCAGTGGTGTGTGGTTGTGTGCCATGGTTTGCCTTCTTTCCGCATGCTTCAACCCGCAGATGTGAGGCGGGGGACGGGATGCAGTGTCGCACGCGGCGCACGGCCACGTCCTATCCTGCATCAGGCACATGGCGCGCCCTGCCCTTGTTACGGCGCGCCTGAGCGGGTGGCCCGGAACCGGAACGCACCGCCCTCACCCTCGCCGCACGAAAAGGGCGGCTTGCCCCCCGCCTGACCTATGTGAGTGCCGCCAGCCTCACGCCCAAGCACCCTCGTGCTGCCAATCACAGGAGGAACACCCGATGGCAGACACATTCCACACCGACGAAACCCGCGAACTCATCGCCTCGAACAAGGTCGAAGGCACCGCCGTCTACGATCTCGAGGGCGAGCGCCTCGGGTCGATCGCCAACTTCATGGTCGACAAGCGTTCCGGCAAGGTCGACTATGCCGTGATGCAGTTCGGCGGCTTCCTCGGGATCGGGGCCGATTACTATCCGATCCCCTGGTCGATGCTCACCTACAGCACCGATCACGGCGGCTATGTGGTCGATCTCGACAAGAACACGCTCGAAGATGCGCCGCGCTACGCGGACAACAACAACGAGCCGGAATATGACAGCACCTACAACCAGCAGGTCTATTCCTATTACGGCGTGACCTACTAAGGCCTACGCCGTAGGCGGCCCCGCCCCGCCCCCGTTAGGGCGGGGCCGCCATCAGCTACCGGGATCGAGCGTCTCGGCAACTTCCTCGGTCTTGCGCGCCGGAAGCGCGATCATCGCGAGGATGAACAGCGCGAACACCAGACAGATCGCGTTGGGGACGACCAGCGTCCATTCCCCCTTCAGCACTCCGAATGTCGTCCACGCCGCGAAGGCGAGGCAGGTCAGCGCGAACATCGCCAGCGAGAGGCCCTCGGTGGAGCGCTCGCGGATGATCTTCCACGCCTGCGGAGTGAAACTCGCCACCGACGCGGTCGCGCCGACGGTGCCGATGATGGTCGCCCAGTCGATCGACATGGGTCAGCTGCCGACGATGATGCCGCCATTGGGGTGGAGCACCTGCCCTGTCATGTAGCTCGCATCCTCGCAGGCGAGGAACAGGAAGCACGGCGCGACCTCGTTGGGCTGCCCGGGGCGGCCCATCGGGGTCGACTGACCAAAGGTCGCGAGCTTCTCCTTGCTCGCCCCGCCCATCGGGTTGAGCGGCGTCCAGATCGGCCCCGGCGCCACGCCGTTCACGCGGATGCCCTTTTCGGCGAGGTTCTGCGAGAGTGAGCGGGTGAAGGCGGTGATAGCACCCTTGGTGGCCGAATAGTCGAGCAGTTCCTCGGCGCCCTCGTACATCGTCACCGAAGTGCAGTTGATGATCGCCGAACCCCTTTCGAGAAAAGGCATCGCCGCCTGCACCATGTAGAACATGCCGTAGACATTGGTCTGGAAGGTGCGCTTCAGCTGCTTCTTGGTGATCGCGGTCACGTCCTTGTCGGGATGCTGTTCGCCGGCATTGTTGACCAGGATGTCGAGCCGGCCGAACTTGCGGATCGCGAGGTCGACGATCTCCTTGCAATGGTCGCGCTCGCCGATGTCGCCCGCGATGGTGACCGCGCGCGCGCCTTCGTCCTCGACCATCTCGGCGGTGGCCATCGCGTCCTCCTCTTCCTCGAGGTGGGCGATGACGATGTCGGCCCCCTCGCGCGCGAACAGCACCGCGACCGCGCGGCCGATGCCGCTATCGCCGCCGGTGACGATCGCGACCTTGCCCTCGAGCCGCCCGCTGCCGGGATAGCGCGGCTCCCAGTCGGGCTTGGGCGACAGGTTCGCCTCAAGGCCGGGCAGGTCGCTGTCTTCGAGCTTGGGGACGATCTTGGACATGGGAGTTTCCTTCTTGTCGGGGGTTGTCAGGAGAGGGTGAGGTCGAGCGCCAGCATCAGCGCGAGGCCCGCCATCAGCGCAGGGCTGGCCGATCCGTGCGCCATCTGGCGGCGGGTGTGGGGGATGATCTCGGCAGCGACCACGAACAGCATCGCTCCCGCCGCGAAGCCGAGCGCGTAAGGGAGAACCGCAGCCGACGACCCCGCAATCGCGACACCGAAGGCGGCGCCGACGGGTTCGATCAGCCCGGTCGCGAGCGCTCCGGCCGCGCAGCGCGTGCGGCTCCAGCCAAGGCTGGCGAGGAGCGCGGCGACCGCCAGCCCCTCGGGAATGTTCTGCAAGCCGATGGCGAGCATCGTCCCCCAGCCGAGCTGCGGGTCGCCGCCCATGAAGCTAAGGCCCACGGCCATGCCCTCGGGCAGGTTGTGCAAGGTGATCGCGAGCACGAACAGCGCGATGCGGCGCTCGTCTGGCGCGGCGGGCCAGAAGCGCCCCTGCGCCGCCAGCGCATCGCTCCACACCCTGAGCCACGCCATCACCGCCGCACCCAGCCACAGCGCTATTCCCACGCTCACCCCGGCAGCGACCAGCGAGGCGCCGTGCCCACGCAGCTGCGCGAATGCGGGGAGGATCAACGACGCGAAGGCGGCGGCGATCATTACCCCGGCGGCAAAGCCGATCAGCAGGTTCTGCCGCCGCGCCTCGGGCGCGCCCGAGGCCGCAACGAACACCCCGCCGAGGCCGGTCATGGCCCCGGCAAGCGTGCTCGCCGCAATTCCCGTGAGCGCCGCATCGGCCATGCGTCAGTCGCTCTCCACCACGCCCGCGCCGAGCTCCGCCCCGGTCAGCGGATCGCTGTCGGGATCGGAGGCGAGGCGCGCGCTCATCGCCCGCAGCGTCTCCATCTGGCTGGCGGGCAGCTTGACCTCGGCCGTGCCCTCGCCGCCATCGGCGGAGCGGTTCATGTCGTTCTCGTCGGTGGTTTCCCATTCGGGCCCGCTGTTCCACGGCCCCTGCGCATCGCCCGGCCCGGTCGAGGCGTTGACGTAGAGGCTGTCGAACGGCGCCATCCCGGCGAGCCTTCCGGGCGGGAAGTTGTCGGCGATGCTGTAGAGCGCCTTCTCGAAGCTCTTCTGGTGCGCGATCTCGCGGGTCATCAGGAAGCCGAGCGCATCCTTGATGCCGGGATCGTCGGTGATCGCGATCAGGCGTTCGTAAACGATCTTGGCGCGGCTTTCGGCGGCGATGTTCGAACGCAGGTCGCAGGTCGGATCGCCGCGCGAATCGATATAGGCCGCCGTCCACGGCACGCCCGAGGAATTGGTGAGCGCGGGCCCGCCGCCATAGAGGATCGACTGGGTATGACTGTTCCCGCCCGCGGTCAGCGACTTGTAGAGCTCGGCCTCCTCCAGCGCAGCCTCGGCCAGATCGCCCTTGGCGCCCTTGTTGAGCATGGCGACGATCGATCCGATTACCTCGAGGTGCGAGAGCTCCTCGGTGGCGATGTCGAGCAGCAGGTCCTTGCGGCCCGGGTCCTCCTCGGCAAGGCCTTGCGTGAAATAGCGCATCGCCGCGGCGAGCTCGCCATCGGGCCCGCCGAACTGTTCTAGCAGCAGCGAGGCGAGCGCCGGGTTCGGCTCGGACACGCGGACGGTGTATTGCAGGCGCTTGTTGTGACTGAACATGGCAGATTTATCCTCTTGAAACGGCAGTGTCGCCCGACCGGATCATGGGCTCACGAACGATGTTGCGGCGATCATTGCGGCGGTCGGGCGGGACGAGATCGCTCTGCCGGGGCATCCGCATATAACTAATGACACTCACGACCAGCGGTACGCCGAGTATCCAGAACGGCAGAGCGTTCGTAATCCAAGAATTGTCCATGAATAGTGCTCCGGATACGACGAACAGGCTTTGCTCGTCCTCCCCTCCAAGACTGACTGCTCTGGCTGTGTGACCCCATAACATGAGTTCGCAATCCGCAGTCTTTCCGGCTTATTTGTCGAACTTCACATAGGTAAGGCTGAAATCCGGCAGAGCGCGCTACTCGGGGATGTCGCCCCCAGGCGACGCCGCCATGCGCTACCTGCCGCCGGCGGCCACCCCCGACCCGGAAGGCTCCTTTCGCCATGCATCGCCCGTCTGAAACCATGCCCGCTGCCCGCTCACGCTTCGGACGCCCGGCGCTTGTCTGCTTTTCGCACCTTCGCTGGAACCTCGTCTTCCAGCGGCCGCAGCACATCATGACCCGGCTCGCGGACCACTTCGACGTCACCTATTGGGAAGAGCCGCGCGTGGAGGCAGATTGCACCGCGCCCCGGCTCGAACGCGAGTCGCTGGCCGGGGGCCTCACCCGCGCCGTGCCGGTCCTGCCCGCGGGGCTCGATGCAGGCGCGAGCGACCTCGCCCTGCGCGGCCTGCTCGCCGACATGCTCGCAGGCGAAACCGCGCCGCGGGTGTTCTGGTACTACACCCCGATGATGCTCGCCTTCAGCGCCGGGGTGCGCGCCGACGCGGTGGTCTATGACTGCATGGACGAGCTCGCCAACTTCGCCTTTGCGCCGGCCGATATCGCGATCCGCGAGGCGGCGCTGATGGCGCGCGCGGACATCGTGCTGTGCGGCGGGCGGAGCCTCTATGCCGCGCGCGCCGATCGGCATCGCAATATCCACTGCGTCCCCTCGGGCGTTGACATCGCGCACTTCGCGCGGGGCGCTGATGGCGTGCCGGACCCGGCCGACCAGGCGGGCCTCCCTCGCCCGCGCCTCGGCTTTTACGGCGTGATCGACGAGCGCATGGACCTTGCCCTGCTCGAAGCAGCGGCGCAGGCCCGGCCCGACTGGTCCTTCGTGATGGTCGGCCCGGTGGTGAAGATCGCCGAGGCCGATCTCCCCCGCGCGGCGAACATCCACTGGCTGGGCGGCAAGGACTATGCCGAACTGCCCGCCTATGCGGCCGGCTGGGACATCGCGCTGATGCCCTTCGCGCGCAACGCGGCGACCGATTTCATCAGCCCCACCAAGACCCCCGAATACATGGCCGCCGGGCTCCCCGTGGTCTCGACCTCGATTCGCGACGTAGTGGCCGATTACGGCCACCTCGATTCGATCCGCATCGCCGATGACGCGCAGGCCTTCGTCGCGGCGTGCGAGAACCTGCTCGCCGACTCCGATGCCGCCCGCGCCGCATGGCGGGCCGAGGCGCGCGATTGCCTTGCCGACAAGAGCTGGGACGGGATTGCCGGGCGGATCGCGCGAAAGATCGAAACCGCGCTGGTCACCCGCGTGGTCTCCGGCCTTGGCGGCAGCAAAGAGCCCGCCGCGACCCCGCGCCATTACGATGTGCTGGTGGTGGGTGCAGGCTTTGCCGGATCGGTGATGGCCGAGCGGATCGCGCGCGGCTCGGGCCGTTCGGTGCTGGTGATCGACAAGCGCGACCACATCGCCGGCAACGCCTTCGACCATGAGGACGCGGGCGGCATCCTGGTCCACAAATACGGGCCGCACATCTTCCACACCAACAGCCGCGAGATCCTCGAATACCTCACGCGCTTCACTCGCTGGCGGCCCTACGAGCACCGCGTGCTCGCCTCGGTCGAAGGGATGCTGGTGCCGATGCCGATCAACCGCACGACGCTGAACCAGCTCTACGGCCTCGATCTTGCAACCGATGCCGAGGCGGAAGCTTACCTCAAGTCCGTGGCGGTTCCGGTTCCCGAAGTGCGCACCTCGCGCGATACGGTTGTCGCGCAGGTCGGCGAGGATCTCTACGCCAAGTTCTTCGAAGGCTATACCCGCAAGCAATGGGGCGTCGATCCGAGCCAGCTCGACAAGTCCGTGGCCGCGCGCGTCCCGGCACGCACCAATACCGATGACCGCTACTTCACGGACACCTACCAGTGCATGCCCGCCGAAGGCTACACCGCGATGTTCGCGAGGATGCTCGACGAGCCGCGCATCACGGTGATGACCGGCACGGGCTTTGCCGATCTTCCGCACGGGATCACCTGGGATCACCTGGTGTGGTCCGGGCCGATCGACGAATATTTCGGGCACCGGCTGGGCAAGCTGCCCTACCGCTCGCTGCGCTTCGAACACGAGACCCTGCCGTGCGAGCAGGCGCAGCCGGTGGCGGTGGTGAATTACCCGAACGAGGCGGTGCCCTACACCCGGATCACCGAATACAAGCACCTCACCGGCCAGCACGCACCGCTCACCAGCATCACGCGTGAATATCCGGCGGCCGAGGGCGATCCTTATTACCCGATCCCCAACCCCGAGGCGCAGGCGCTGTACAAGCGTTACGACGCACTGGCGCGGGCCTGTGACAATGTGACCTTCGTCGGCCGGCTGGCGACCTATCGCTACTACAACATGGACCAGATCGTCGGTCAGGCGCTCGCGACATGGCGCAGGCTTGATGCACGCTGGCGGAGCACGGCCCTGGCGGACTCCGAGGGAGCGATCGCGGCGGAATGAAACGGGAAAGGGCCGCAGCCTGCGTTATGCAGGCTGCGGCCCTTCCAGCACTTCCGGGGGAAAACCGAGAACTCAGGCCTTGAGCGCGACCTTCTCGGGCGAAGGCAGGCCGCCGGCCTTGGCCTGCGCCTGAAGCTGCTGCTTCACTGCCGCCATCTCCTGACCGAGCGCGACCAGATCGACATCGGACTTGCGCACCTGCGCGAACATGCTGCCGCGCTGGCGTTCCTCCTCGTAGACGTGGTGTTCGACCTGTTCCTTGAGCACGCTGACCTTGGCCTCGTAGTATTGCTCGTCGGGCTCGGCCTGCATCAGCGAGAGGATCAGCGCCTTGGCGCTGTCATGCTCGACCTGCGCCTCGTCCATCATGTCGTCCTCCACGGTGTCGCGCACCGCCGGGTAGAAGACCTGCTCCTCGACCATCGCGTGGATGATCAGCTCCTCGCAGATCTGGCGCACGATCTTGGCCTGCACCGAGGCGCTGCGGGCATTGTCATACTTCTCGAAAAGCTGCTCGACCGTGCGGTGATCGTCGGCGAGCATCTGCAGCGCATCGCGCGCGGGGGGCTGTTTGGCCATGAGAGGTTCCTTCGTTTGCGGGGAAATCGGAGCAGGGTCAGGCGACCATCACGCCGGCCATGTTCATCGCGCGGGTGAGCTTGAGGTTCTCCTCCTGCGAAAGGCGCTCGCGCAGCGCCGGGAAAAGCTGCTCCTCTTCCTCGCGCATGTGCTCCTCCAGCGCGTCGCGCAGCTCGGTCAGCATCGTCGCGAAGCCGGGATCGGTCTTGTCCATCCGCGCCAGTTCGAAGAGCATCGCCTTGACCTCGCCATGCTCCTTGTTGAGCTCACCCGCCGCATCGCCGGCCTCGCGGGCGATCATCGGGTAGATGACGTTTTCTTCCTGCAGCGCGTGCTTGGTGATCATGTGGGTGATCGTGGAAAGCTGCGCGGTGCGGCGGTGGGGGTGTTCGGCGGAGGTCGCGATCAGCTTGTCGAGCGCGGCGAGCGTCGCCTCGTGTTCGCGGGTCAGGCCTTCGAACCAGTCGCGCGACATCGCGGTCGGCGCCTGGACCACGGCCTTGCGCCCGAGATTGGCGATCGCGACGATCCCGGCGGTGACCAGCACGGTCTTGGCGGCGGTGGCAATGACACTCCCGGTCTCGTCGTGGCGGGGCTTGCGGCTATGGGCAAAGGTGCGGGGCATGGGGGTCTCTCCTTGGTGGGCCGATATCGATTCGGCCGGGGACCATGCCTTTGTCGCGCGCGCGCCGCGGGGCGGCACATGCCTAGGTTAGACCATGCCGGGACACGCGCGCGGCACAGCGCACCGGGCAGACGATTGAACCCGAACGGACCCGCACGGGGCCGCCGTCCCGCGCGCTAGCGGTTGAAATGCAGATAGTTGCCGTTGAACATCGCCACACGCTTCAGCCGGTCGAGATCGATGATCTTCAGCTGCCGGTCGGACAACTCGATCAGGCCTTCGCGCCGCATTTCCTGAAGCGTCCGGTTGAGGTGGACGAGGCTGAGGCCGTTGGCTTCGGCCAGATGGTTCTGCGTGATCGGCAGGTCGAAGCCGGTCCCCGTCGCCAGCCCCACGGTCTTCAGCCGGTAGTAAAGCTCGACGAACAGGTGGCTCAGCCGTTCCAGCGGCGAGCGCTGGCCGATCGACACCAGCCACGCACGCTGGATCCCGGAGGTCACCATCTCGTGCCACAACAGCGCGCGCAGCAGCCGCGGGCGCTGGTCGATCACGTCCTGGAACTGCTGCGGCTGGATCTCGTAATAGCGCACCGCCGTCAGCGCCCCGATCGAATGGTCGAGCTCGGACAGGATGTAGATATTGAGGTCGCAGAATTCGCCCGGCAGGAAGAAGTCCACGATTTGGCGGCGCCCGTCGGGCAGGTCCTTGTAGCGGCACGCCCAGCCCGAGACGAGCAGACGGATGACGGTGGGGTTCTCGCCCTCGCGGGCGATGTCGGTGCGTGCATCGCCGTGGCACAGCGGCCCGGCTTCGAGCGCGGCCAGCGCGGTCCTGTCCGCTTGTTCCAGCGGCATGTAGCGCCCGAGAAGGCGGAAAAGGGGCTCGATCCCCGCATCGGTCAGTGTCGTCATGGCTGAAGATTCCCGGTCAGGTCGGCGTGCGCAGCGCCGACGATCTCAAGAAGAACATGCGCGTGATGACACTAACCTGCGTAAGGCTCCCGGCGACCCGCAGTGCGTTTGACCGGGCGAGAAACGGGGTGGCAGGTGTGCGCCGGGGCTAGCTCGTCGCCATCGCGGGATCAGTAGGTTGCAGGCGGGTCGCTCGCCGGGAAGCTCTGGTCGCTGGCCTCGTCGACAGAGGTCCATTCGCCCCGCGGCGGATCGCGCATCGCCTCGGGCCCGGAATCGCGCACGGGACGCGGGCCGTGGGCGGGCTGCCCCTCGGCAAAGGCCGCCCGGCGCGGCGCACCGCCACTGCCCGAACGCCGCGACATGACATAGGCGCCCGCACCCAGGGCGAGGAGAGCAAGGATCATGCGCATGGGAAATCTCCGTCGGAAGGGACCCCCGCCTGCGCCTGCTCTGCCTTCAAGTCCCTATCCTGAATTAGCGCGAAGAAAAGGGGCTTAGAGGCCGTATAACATATGTTAAACAGGTTTACAGGCGTGGTTCCTATGCTGGAGTCAGCGCGAAAGCAGAGGGCATGGCTGAACACTCTTCCGAGACCGACAACAGCCTGTTTCGCGCTGCCTTCGATGCCCTCCCGGATGCGGCCTGCATCTTCGAGCCCATCGGCACGCCGGGCGAAACCGTGTCCGACTGGCGCTATCTCGCTATCAATCCCGCTTTGCGCGCCATGTTCGAGACCGGAGACCTCACTGGCCAGACCCTCGGCCAGCACTCTCCCAAGATGTTGGCGCATTGGTCGGCCGATCTGGAACGCGTGATCCTGGGCAACACGCCCGAGGTGCTCGTGCGCGAGGGCGCACAGAGCCCGACCGTCTACGAAGTCGTGCTGACGCCGTTGCTATACGCCGGCCGGAGCGCGCTCATGGCGCGCATCCGTGACATGACTGGCGAGCACCAGGCCCGCGAAAAGCGGCGCGAGGCGGATGCGCGCTACAAGCTGCTGTTCGATGCGATCGACGAAGGCTTTTGCGTGATCGAGGTCCTGTTCGATGCAGCAAGGGAGCCCTCCGACTATCGCTTTCTCGAAGTCAACGAAGCCTTTGTCGAACAGACTGGCCTTGTCGATCCCGTCGGCAAGACGATGCGCGCGCTCCAGCCCGACATCGAGGACAAGTGGGTCGCGACCTATGGCCGCATCGCGATGTCGGGCGTGGCCGAAAGGTTCGAGAGCGAATCGGCGGCCATGAACCGCTGGTTCGATGTCTTCGCCTTCCCCATCGGGGATGCGGCGCCCTTCCGGCTGGGCATTCTGTTCGAGGATATCGGCAAGCGCAAAGCCATGGAACTTGCGCTCCGGCACAGCGAAAACCGCCTCCATTCGCTGATCGAGGCGACATCGGACCTGATCTTTCGCATGAACCCCGAAGGCACGGTCATGGAGCAGCTTGGCGGCAAGAGCCTGCTCGGCGATGGCACCGGGCCGGGAGACTGGATCGAGGAATTCGTCACGCCGTCCGACCGGACCATGGTGCGCGAAGCGGTCGATGCGGCCATCGCGGCCCACCAGCCGATCGAGATCGAACACCGCTACATCCGTCCCGACGGCGAAATCGGCTGGCTCTATTCGCGCGCGGTGCCGGTGTTCGATGAAAGCCGCACGATCACCGAATGGTTCGGCATGTCGACCGACATCACCAACCGCCGCACGACCGAGCGCGAGCTCGCTCACGGAGCGCAAATGCTGCGAGTGGCGACCGAGGTCGGCAAGGTCGGCCTGTGGGACTGGAACGTCGAGACCGACGAGGTGGTCTGGTCGGACGAGAATTTCAGGATGCATGGCTATGAACCGGGTTCGGTCGTGCCGAGCTACGCCAGCTGGACCGACCGCATTCACCCCGAAGACCGCGGTTCGGTCGACGAAGCGGTGGACCGGGCGATGAAGACCGGCCAGGAATACATCCAGGAATACCGGCTCGTGCGCCCCGAGGGTGAAGTGCGCTGGCTGGCCGGAAGGGGGCGCTTTCTTTATGACGAGACGGGCAAGCCGGTGCGCATGCTCGGCGCGATGGTGGACACCACCCAGCGCCGCCGCGAGGAGGAATGGCAGCGGCTGCTGGTCGCCGAATTGCAGCACCGGGTAAGGAACCTCATCGGCATGGTCCGCTCGGTCGCGCGGCTTTCGGCGCCCAGCCACCGGCATGTCGACGAATATGTCGACCACCTGATCGGCCGTCTGCAGGCGATGGGCCGCACCCAGAGCACTCTCACCCGCTCGCCCGGGCGCAGCGTCGATCTGGCCGAACTGGTGCGCGAGGAGCTGCTGGTCCACGCCGTGCAGGACGACAAATGCCATGTCGAGGGCCCGGAGATCGCGCTCTCGCCCCATGCGGCGGAGATCGTGACGCTGGCGATCCACGAACTCGCCACCAACTCGATCAAATACGGGGCGCTGGGCGATACGGGCTATATCCGGATCATCTGGTCGGCCGAGCAGCGCGGGGGCAAGCCTTGGGTGATCCTGCGCTGGCAGGAGACCGCGCAGGTCCGCAAGACCAAGCAGAACCGCAAGGGCTTCGGCCGCAAGCTGATCGAGGAGCGCGTGCCCTACGAGCTTCAGGGCCACGGCCGCCTCGTCGTGCACGACACCGGCGTTCTGGCCGAACTCGAATTCCCCCTGTCGGACGCGGGTAGTATTCTCGACCCCAGATCCTGATATAAGCGTGCCATGACCGACCGCACTCTTTCCGGCCACCGCATCGTCATTCTCGAGGATGACTACTATCAGGCGCAGGATTGCAAGCAGTTGCTCGAAGCGGCCGGCGCCAAGGTGGTCGCGATCTCGGCGACGTTTCCCGATCTGTCCGCGCTGCTCGAAGAGGGGCGGATCGATGCGGTGCTGATCGACATCAATCTCGGCCACGGGCTGTCGTTCGATTTCGCCCGCGAGCTGAAGGCGCGGGCGATCCCCTTCGTGTTCCTGACCGGCTATGATGCCGCCATGCTGCCCGACGATCTGGCCGGCAGCGACTATCTGACCAAGCCCGCCGATGCAGCCCGGATCATGGCCGCGCTGGCGAGCGCGAGCCGCAGGGCACCCTAACCGGCGCCCTCGCCCGGAGGCGGCGGGAGGTCAGGCGGCGATGATCCTGAGCCGCTCGCGCTCCCGCAGGGTCTGGATCCGCGGCGCGAGGTAGGAGGGATCGAAGCCCGCGATCTGCTGCAGCATCCGCAGATCGTGGATCGTCAGCTGCTTGGAACGCAGCGTAATCAGCCCGTCCTGCCGTAGCTGCTGAAGCTTGCGGTTGATGTGCACCGGGGTGAGACCCAGCACGTCGGCCAGATCGTCCTGCGTCAGCGGGAAATAGATCTGCTGCGAGGGATGCGCATCGACCAGTGAAAGCCGGTACTGCGTCTCGCAGATCAGATGCGCCATCCGCTCCAGTGCGTCGCGGCGGTCGACATTGACCACCCACGAGGCCAGCACGGCATTCTCCATGCCGCCATAGGACCGCATCGCCTCACCGATCGTCGGGAAGCGGTCGATCAGCCGGCGCATGTCGGCGTGGGTAATGTTGACGATCTTGCACGGGCTGAGGGTGATAACTTCCTCGATCGCAATGCCGTCGGGCGAGCAATCGAAATAGAAGGCGTCGCCCGGCAGCAGCAGCCGGGTGATCTGGCGCGCGCCATTGCGCAGGATCTGGTAACGCGCCGCCCAGCCGCTCAGCACGACCGGGAAGGAGTGCATCTCGTCGCCATCGCGCGAAAGATACTTCTTCGCACCGATATCGCGGGGCTGACGGCACAGTTCCTCGATCGCTTGAATTTCCTGGTCGCCAAGTTCGGCAGCATGCATGAGTCGCAGCAGGAAGGCATTGAACATTTGCGTGCTCCTTGAGAGGTCTTGCGAGAAATGCACCTTGCGCAATTTCCTCAACTATATCCCGATCAAAAGATATCGTACCCGTCGAATCTCTTCGGCTCGCCCCAAAAACCTTCCGGTATACCGTAGTGGCTTCTGCGAATCCCTCGCAAGAGAAATCCCATCTGCGCGCAACCATTTCGATGATTCGGACAATAACAAAGGTTTGTATTTGCAGATTTCGGTGGGAGCGTCGGTCCTTTTCGCATCCATCGACGCCACATGAAGCCTGTCGGCAAGGCGGCCCGCGATGTCGGCGGGGCGTCCGGCGTGGGTAATGCAGGATAAGGGGTCCGCGCGGACCGCCTGCCACCTTCCACTCCGGTTCCCGCATGGCCGATCGGCCGTGCCGGAGCCGACAATCGGAAAGGACCATGACATGGCAAACGAGCGCAATCAGAACCGCGAGAGCCAGAGCCACAGCGGTGGCCGCGAGGAGCAGATGCAGCAGGGCAGCGACTATCAGCGCGGCCAGAGCGGAGCCGGCCAGAGCGGCTCGGACTGGGATCAGAGCAACCGGCCGGGCCGGTTCGGCCAGCAGGAACAGGACCGCTATGGCCAGCAGGGCCAGCAAGGCCAGAGCCAATACGGGCAGAGCCAGTACGGGCAGGGCAATTTCGGCCAAGGCCAAGGCACCTCGGGTTCGCAAGGCGGCTATGGCAACCAGAGCGACTATGGCGGCTACGGCGGCCAAGGTTCGGGCTATGGTCAGAGCAGTTACGGCGGCCAGAGCGGCTACGGGCAAAGTGGCGGCTATGGCCAGAGCGGCTTTGGTCAGGCCGGTTACGGCAATCACGGGGGCTATGGCGGCGGCCAGGGTGGCTTCGGATCCAGCGGTCAGGGCGGTCAGGACGCCCTGATGGGCCACTCCCAGCATGGCCAGAGCCAGTGGGGTCAGGGCCAGCAGGGCATGTCCGGTTCGGGCAACCAGTATGGCCAGCAAGGCTACTTGGGCCAGCATGGCTCCGGCGGTCAGGGACATCACCACGACCAGAGCTACAGCCAGTGGCGCCAGCGCCAGATGGAGCAGTTCGACAACGACTACAACGAATACCGCCAGACCCAGCAGGACGAGTTCAACAGCAAGTTCGACGAGTGGCGCAAGAAGCGGCAGAGCGAAGGTCAGGGCGATGGTGCCTCAGGCAGCGCGACCGGCACCACCGGCACCGCCAGTTCGGGCAGCCAGTCGGGCGGCAAGACGGGTTCAGCCACGAGCTGAGCAAAAGCGGCAGCGGACACGCCCCCGTTCGCCGCCGCCCCTCCCCGCGCCCCGGCCTTCGCGGTCGGGGCGCGGTTTTTTGTGGGGCTTTGCGCGCTTCTCCAGCCGGCAAAAGGGCCCCGAACCTTCCAAGTCATGCAGATACAAACTAGGTTAGAGCGTGCTGCGCGCAGGGCGGGCAGAGATTTGGCACCTTAGGGTATCCCGATCCCTCTGGTGACTCGGTGGCCGGACGCGCGTTAGGTTTCCACTTCGTCTGGTCATTGCCCCAAATAAACTCCCCGCCCAGCGATGGGCGGGGTTTTTTGGGCCATGTCGCCGCATGCTTGGGTCATCGGCGGCAATCCTATCCCGCGTTAGTGTTGCCCCCGGGCGAAGCCCGCAAGGCCGGAGCCGACGCCCTCACCGGCCCTGCGGCAGAGCCACACATCGATGTCCTATCACCATTTCCTGCTGTTTGCGGGTGCTGCGATCATTCTTGCCTATTGGCTGCCCCGCTTCGTCACGGGCCGCGAGCCCGCGGCATCGGCGCTGCTGATCCTCACCGGCTTCGCCTGCGCGCTGGCCCTCCCCGAAACCCCGCCGCTGTTCAAGCCGATCGCCGATCCCGAATGGTGGGAGATCCTGAGCGAAATGGCGGTGGTCGTTGCGCTGTTTGCGACCGGCATGCGGCTCGACGTGGTGAGGCCCTCCACGCGCTGGACATCGACATGGCGTCTGCTGGCCGTGGCCATGCCCCTGACCATCGGTGCGCTGGCGCTGGCAGGCCTTGCCGCAGGCTTTCCGCTGGCAAGCGCGCTGCTGCTGGGCGCGGTTCTCGCCCCGACCGATCCGGTGCTTGCGGGCGACGTGCAGGTCGGCCCGCCGACCGAGGGCGGCGAGCATCCGGTGCGCTTCGCTCTCACCACCGAGGCGGGGCTCAATGACGGGCTCGCCTTCCCTTTCGTCTACCTCGCGCTGGCGGCCATCGCCGGGCTGACCCTGACCGAGGCGGGGGACTGGCTGGCCTATGATCTCGTCTACCGGATCATCGCCGGCACGCTGGCGGGCGCGGGTGTTGGGTGGCTGCTCGGGCAGGTGGTGTTCCGCTGGCCGGCGAGGAACGTGCTCGCCGAGACCGGATCGGGGGTGCTGGCGCTGGCGGGGGTGTTCGTGTGCTACGGGCTCGCGGAGATGATGCACGGCTATGGCTTCATCGCCTGTTTCGTCGGCGGCCTGGTGTTCCGCCGGATCGAAGCGGCCCATGAGTTTCACGGCAACCTCCACCTCTTCAACCTTGCCATCGAGCACGCGCTGACCGCCGTGCTGCTGCTGATGGTGGGCGCAGCGCTGGGCACATATCTTGCCGACATCCGGCTGGAGCATGTCGCCATCGCCGCCGCGCTGGTGTTCGCCATCCGGCCGCTGATCGGCTGGCTGTCGCTGCTGGGCACGGACCTGCCCCCGCGCGACCGCATCGTCACCGCCGCCTTCGGCGTGCGCGGGATCGGGAGCCTCTATTACCTCGCCTTCGCCGCCGGAATCGCGCCGATCGCGATGCTCGCCGACCTGTGGCTGGCGGTGCTGGTGACGATCGCGCTGTCGGCCACGGTCCACGGCCTGACCGCGGGCGCGACGCTCGACCACATCCGCGCGGCCGAACCCGAACCCGAACCCGAACCGGAGCCGGACCCCGCCCGATGACGCCCCCTATCGCCCTGCTGCTCGATTTCGACGGGACACTGGTCCCGATTGCCCCCACTCCTGACGGCGCCGTCGTCGGCGACGATTTGCGCCAGGCTGTCGCCGCCGCGATCGAGCGGCTCGAGGGCCGTGTAGCGATCATCAGCGGACGCTCGCTCGAACAGCTCGATGCGCTGTGGGGCCGCGCGCTGTGGCCGGTGACGGTCGCGGCGAGCCACGGGCTGGAACTGCGCCACGACGGGCACCGCCGCGCGCCCCCGCCAGCCCGCATCTTCGCGCGCCTCGCCCGCGCCGCGGACGCGCGTTTCGGTGCGGCGCAGGGCGTGGTGATCGAGCTGAAGAGCTACGGCCTCGGCCTCCACTATCGCCTCGCGCCCCGCTTGCGCCCCCTGGTGAAAGACTGGGCCGAAGAATGCGCCGCGGCGCATGATCTTGTCATCCAGGAGGGCGACATGGTGTTCGAACTTCGCTCGCCCGGCGCGGACAAGGGGGATGCGCTGCGCGCGATCATGGCGCTCGCCCCGTTTCATGGCGCAAGCCCGCTCTATATCGGCGACGACTTCACCGATATTGCCGCCATCAACGCCGCCCGCGCGCTGGGCGGGCGCGGGCTCGCGGTCGGCGCGCGGATCGCTGCCCATGCCGACGGCGTGCTTGAAAGTCCCGAAACGGTGGTCGAGAACATCCGGGCGCTGGCGGCAGGCGCGCCGGCGGCTTTCATCACATAGGCGGTTTTTTGCCCGCGCGCATGGCGCGATGGGTCCCGCCGCGTCCGGAGCGAAGCCTTCGCGCCGGGCATGCACCACCCCCGGCCCCGCAGTGCCCCGGTACCCTTCCGGTGCGCTGCGCCCAGGGCCGCAACCGAAGGGCCCGTCCTTGCCCCATTCCCCGATTTCCGACGCGGCACCGCGGCTGATTGCAGTGACGAGCCGGGTCGATCCCGAACCCGGTGCCGCACACGCCGGCCGCTGCGGGCTCGCCGTCGCACTTGCCGCCGCTTTGCGCCAGACCGGCGGCATCTGGTTCGGCTGGTCGGGCGAACGGACCGAGGCATTCACCGGACAGATCGCCTTCCACCACGCCGACGGGGTCAAAACGGCGACGATCGATATCGAGGCGCCGGACATCGAAGAATTTGGCACGGGCTTTGCCGAGCGCGGGCTGTGGCCGCTCGGCGAGGATGGGACCGGCCATGCGCGGATCAACGCGCGCTTTGCCGCGGCGCTCGGCCCGATGGTCGCGCCCGATGACTTGATCTGGGTGGTCGATCATCGCCTGATTCCCTTGGGCAACCTGCTGCGCGCGCGCGGATGCGAGAACCGGATGGGCTTCTTTCTCCACGTCCCGTGGCCTGCGCCAAGCCTGCTGGCGTCGCTCCCCGGCCACCGCGAGCTGGCGCAGGACATGCTCGAATACGATGTGATCGGCTTCCAGTCGGAGGAGTGGCGGCAGGCCTTCATCGATTACGCCGCGGTCCAGTTCGATGCCGCACCCGAAGGCGACGGCCTGCGCCGGGGCGAGCGGCTGACCCGGCTGCTGGTCTGTCCGGTCGGGCTGGATGTCGCCGATTTCGCGGGGGCGGTGCACTCCATTGCCGCCAAACAGGCCGAAACCCGTGTGGTAGTGAGCGCAGGGGGACGCGACATGATCGTCGGGGTCGACCGGCTCGATTATTCGAGGGGCCTTGCCGAACGCTTCTCGGCCTACGCGCTGCTGCTCGCCGGGCATCCGGTGCTGCGCGAGAAGGTCAGCCTGCTCCAGATCGCCCCGCCCTCGCACGCGGATGAGGAGGGCCCGCAGGCGCTTCGCGAAGAGCTCGAAACGCTATCGGGCCGCATCAATGCGAGCCTGGCGTCGATCGACTGGGTGCCGCTCCGCTTCGTCATCTGTGGACGCCCCGAAAGATGCAAGAGTAAATTCGGGTCTTGGCGGTAGTCG
>NZ_LSKQ01000106.1 GCF_001557115.1 Erythrobacter sp. CCH5-A1 | reverse complement strand
GCGGGAGGGGCCGGGGGTGGGCCCGCGCCGACCTCAAGAAACCCCCTACGCCGCGGCGGCAGATGCGCTAGACATCGCCCCGTGACCGCGCCCCCGCCGCCTGCCCCCCGCATCCTCGCGCTCGACGCGCTGCGCGGCATCGCCGTTATCGGCATCGTCGGCATGAACGTGCTCGCCTTCGCGATGCCGGGCCCCGCTTATTACAACCCCCTCGCCTTCGGCGGCACCGGCCCGGCCGATTACTGGGTGTGGCTGGCGAGCTTCATCTTCATCGAGGACAAGTTCCGCACGCTCTTCGCGATGCTGTTCGGCGCGGGGTGCCTGATCCTGATCGAGCGTTCCGCAAGCCATCCGTGGCGCGCGCATTACGCCCGCATGATCGTGCTGTTCGTGATCGGCCTCGTCCATGCCACCTTGCTCGCCAGCAATGACGTGCTGCGCGCCTATGCGCTCGCCGGCCTCGCGCTGCCGCTGCTCGCGCGCCTCGACGCGCGGGCGCTGGTGACGGTGTCGCTGGGGCTGCT
This sequence comes from Erythrobacter sp. CCH5-A1, assembly GCF_001557115.1. Classification (GTDB taxonomy): domain Bacteria; phylum Pseudomonadota; class Alphaproteobacteria; order Sphingomonadales; family Sphingomonadaceae; genus Erythrobacter. Next base: position 341 of record NZ_LSKQ01000106.1, on the reverse strand, counting down.
TGGCGTCCACCTGTTCCTCGGCCTCGCGCTGCTCGGGCCCGCGATGGCGGCATGGCTGACGGGCCGCGAGGGTTCCGAGATGCTGCTCTGGGCCGAGCGCCAGTTCGGGCGCGATCCTGCCGAGATCACCGCGCTGCTCGAACAGGGGCGCGAAGCCTTCTCCGAACGAGTGCTGCGCCGCACGCTCGGCATCCCGGCGCAGATGACCGCGCTCGTCGCCGCGCTGCCGCTGAACCTCTCGGCCATCGCGCTGGGCATGGGCCTGTGGCGCGGGGGGATGCTGAAGGGCGAGTGGCGCACTTTCCGCTTGCAGCGTGTGGCGGGGCTGGCGGGGCTGGTGG
>NZ_LSKQ01000105.1 GCF_001557115.1 Erythrobacter sp. CCH5-A1 | reverse complement strand
CCACCGCTTCGGGTGAGCCGCAGCCCCCCCGAAAGATCGCGGCCCCAAGCCTTGCCGTGCAGGCGCGCGCGGGGGATGATGCGGAGGAAGGACGGCTCCCCCATGACCCAGCTCGCGACCATCCCGATCCCGCGTCCCGCACCCAGCCGCCCCGCATCGGGTCGCGCCGCGCTCGCTCCCGCCCCCAGCCGTGACCACGCGCTGGCGCTGTTCCGGGTGAACGGTTCCGATGGCATCGACCGCCGCGTCGCGGGCCGCGCGCTGCGGGTCGCCGGACCGCCCGCGCCGACCGAGAGCTGCAACTGGTTCTCGATTGCCTTCGACGCCGCCTTCCTCGCCGCCGCCGAAACCACGCACGCGATGCGGTTCGAGCCCCTGCCCGCGATCACCGACCCCGAAGCCCACACGCTCGCGGCGATGATCCACACGCTCGTATCGGGCGGGGCGGCGCCAGATCCACTGCTGTTCGATGCCCTGCGCCAGGTGCTCTTGTGGCGGCTGCTGCTGCTCTCGGGCGAGCGGCGGCAGCAGGGCGAGGCGCGCGGCGGTCTGGCGCCGTGGCAGGCGCGGCGCACCACCGCCTTCCTCGCCGCCAATATCGAGCGGCGCGTGCCGCTCGGCGAACTCGCCGCGATCGCCCGCCTCTCGCCCTTCCATTTTTCCCGCGCCTTTGCCCGCACCATGGGCATGCCGCCCTACCGCTACCAGCAGAAGCTCAGGATAGCGCGCGCCGCCGAGCTGCTGGCGGCGAGCGACATGCGGATCATCGAGATCGCACTGGCGGTCGGCTACGAGACCCCGCAGGCGCTCGCGCGGGTGTTCGTCCAGCAGCACGGCATGACGCCGTCGGAATGGCGCCGACGCCACACGCAGCGCTAGAGCGGTCTAGAACAGCCGCGCACCCAAGGGCACCGCTCTGTCGGGCTGAAACAGCACCACCCGGCCCTCTTCATCCGGGAAGCCCAGCGTCAGAACTTCGGACATGAACTTGCCGATCTGGCGCGGGGGGAAGTTGACGACCGCGGCGACCATCCGCCCCTCGAGCACTTCGGGCGTGTAGAGCTCGGCGACTTGGGCGGAGGAGCGCTTCACGCCCACGCCGGGGCCGAAGTCGATGGTGAGCTTGAACGAGGGCTTTCTGGCCTCGGGATAGGGTTCGGCGGCGATGATCCGCCCGGCGCGGATGTCGACATTGAGGAAGTCGTCGAAGGTGATGAGCTCGGCAGGCGGTGCGGCGGGATCGTGGACAAGGTGCATGTGCCGCAGGTTAGCGGATAGGTTGCGTTTGACAATCCATTCGCGCCCTCGCAGTCTGCGCGGCGAAGAGAGGTTTCGAGGGGATCAACCGATGCAAGCGCAAATTCTCGCGCCCGCCGCCGTGCTGGTGGTGTGGACGCTCGTCATGCTGTTCTGGACCGCGGGGGTGCGCCTGCCCGCTCTGAAGAAGGCCGGGATCGATCTCGGCGCGCGTCCCGGGGGGCGCGGTCAGGATCTCGAAGGCGTGGTAGATCCGAAGATCAACTGGCCCTCGCACAACTATTCGCACCTCGTCGAGCAGCCGACGGTGTTCTACCCGACGGTGGTGATCCTGGCGATCATGGGCGCGGGCGGGATCGATGTGGCGCTGGCGTGGGCCTATGTGGGTTTGCGGATCGTCCATTCGATCTGGCAGGCGACGGTCAACAAGGTGCCGGTGCGGTTTCTGCTGTTCATCGCCGCCACCCTCGCACTGGTCGCGCTGGCGATCCGCGCGGTGATGGCGACCGCATTCTTCGACCCCTCGGCCCTGCCCGCATAAGGAGCTTCGCATGATCGGCATGGATATTCTTCAACCCGTCGTCGCGCTCCTGGCGTGGACGATGGTGATGTGGGTGTGGATGTATGCGACCCGCATTCCGGCGATGCTCAGGGCCGGGCTGGATGCCAAGGCCATGGTCGGCACGACGGGGGCGAGCCTGCGGGCGCAACTGCCCGAGACAGTCAGTTGGAAAGCGGACAATTACAATCACTTACATGAAGCGCCGACGCTCTTCTACGCGGTCGCGATCGTGCTTGCGATCATCAGCGAGGGCGATGGATTCAACACCTCACTCGCGTGGGCCTATGTGATCTTAAGGGTGCTGCACTCGGTGGTGCAAGCGACCTGGAACAAGGTTGCGGTGCGCTTCGCCCTGTTCGCGCTGTCGTCGGTGGCGCTGATGGCGCTGATCCTGCACGCGGCGATCGCGGTGTTCGGCCTCCATCTCCACGGCTGAGCCGCGAGCGGCGGAGATCACTCCGCCGCTTCGGCCTGCTGCTCCGCATGCGCGCGCGAGGCGAGCCAGCGTTCGGCGTCGAGCGCGGCCATGCAGCCCATGCCCGCTGCAGTGACGGCCTGACGATAGACGTGGTCGGTGACGTCGCCGGCCGCGAAGACGCCGGGGATCGCCGTCTTCGGCGTGCCGGGTTCGGTGAGCAGATAGCCGCTCTCGTCCATCGGCAGCTTGCCGACGAACAGCGAGGTCGCCGGCGCGTGGCCGATGGCGACGAAGGCCCCGTCGACTTCGAGGGTGGAGGCCTCGCCCGTCACCGTGTCGGTCAGGGCTACATGGTGCAGCAGCCCGTTCTCGCCGCACTCGAAGCTATCGACCGCCTGGTTCCACAGCACCTTGATCGCTGGGTGGGCGAACAGTCGCTCTTGCAGGATCTTCTCCGCCCGCAGACTGTCACGGCGGTGGATCAGCGTCACGTCGGCGCAGTGGTTGGTGAGGTAGAGCGCTTCCTCGACCGCGGTGTTGCCGCCGCCGATCACGGCGACCTTCTTGCCGCGGTAGAAGAACCCGTCGCAGGTCGCGCAGGCGCTGACGCCCTTGCCGCCGAGCGCCTGTTCGCCCGGCACGCCCAGCCACTTGGCCTGCGCCCCGGTGCAGATGACCACGCAATCGGCGATGTACTCGTCCCCGCTGTCGCCGATGGCGCGGAAGGGCGAGCCGTTCTCGAGGTCGATGCTGACGATCGTGTCCCAGATCATCCGCGTGCCGACATGCTCGGCCTGCGCGCGCATTTCCTCCATCAGCCACGGGCCCTGCACCACGTCGCGAAAACCCGGGTAGTTCTCGACATCGGTGGTGATGGTGAGCTGGCCGCCGGGCTGGAGTCCCTGAACGACAATGGGTTCAAGCATCGCGCGCGCGGCATAGATCGCGGCCGAATAGCCTGCGGGGCCGGAGCCGATGATGAGCATCTTGGTGGTGTGGGTTGCCATGTGGGGGGGCGCCTCGGATGGGATTCTCTGGCAAGCGATATGGGGTTTCGCCGGGGAATTGTCACGCCACCAGCTTGGCTCTGAGACGCGCTTTTCTTTCCCCGTCCACACCTAAGATTGTGGCGAGATAGGCATCGAGCGAGCCGTGATCTTCTGTCACCTTCGCAATGTAAGTTTCTATATATTCAGGCAAAACACCCATGAGATTGTGCAAAGCCTCGGAGTCCATGATGCCGTAATGCGCTTCCATCCGCGGAAGCGACTGGCGTTCGAGGATCGCGCGGGTGGGCGCCTCGTTGGTGAGCAGGAACTCGGCGACGATATCGTCGTGATGGACGCCGAGGACATGGAGCAGCAGGCTCGCGGCGATGCCGGTGCGGTCCTTCCCCGCGAAACAGTGGACCAGGCTGGCGCCGTCGTTGGCATCGAGGGCGTTGAAATACTCCCGGAAGACCCAGATCATCGCAGGATTGACCGGCATCCGGGTGTAGACTGCCAGCATCCGATCGCGCGCCCTTTGCGCGGTCATCTCGACTTTGCCGCCCCCACCCTCGTGCGGCGGCGAGTTGCTCGTTTCGCCATCGTAGGCAATGACTTGCGCAGCGAAGTTCGGATGGCGTCTACACGGGAAGCCCTCCCGTTCGCTGTTGCCGCGCAGGTCGATCACGGTGCGGATATCCAGCGTGTCCAACAGCGCCAGATCCGCGTCCGACGCCTCCATATGCTGGCCCGAGCGCAGCAGCACCCCGCTCCGCACGCGCCCGCCGCCCGGCACCGCATAGCCGCCATAATCGCGAAGGTTGTGAATGCCTTGCGTGACATAGAACGGGCCGACGCGGGCGCTGTTGGACGCCCCTTCAAGAGAATCGCTGGTCATCGCCGAACTCCCTCGCAGACCGCCACGACAGCGGCAAGACACCGCAACGAGTGCGCAACGGGCGGCGCTAGGGAATGCACCGGAGGGGGCCGGCAGGGCCGCTCCAACCGGCACGTGGTTAATCCGGCATTTGCCAACGCCAACTGCCCACAGGATTCCCATGGCCCGCATCCTGATTGCCGATGACGACGAACTGATCGCAGAGCTCGCAAGCGAGGTGCTGATCGATGCGGGCTTCGCCTGCGGCTGGGTCACGACCGCTGCGGCGGCGTGGACCTGCGTTCAGAAGAAGCGCCCCGATCTGCTGCTGCTCGACCAGTCGATGCCGGGCGAATCCGGCATGACCCTGCTGCGCCGGCTGCGGCGCTCGAGCGCGCTCTACGATCTGCCGGTGATGATGTTCACCGCGATGAACGGCGAGCAGGACCAGCTGCAGGCGATCTATGCCGGGGCGCAGGACTTCCTCTCAAAGCCCTTCGAGCCGGCCGATCTGGTCGCGCGGGTGCAGCGTATCTTCAAGCTGCGCGGAAACCGGCCGCGCCATGTCGATTTGAAGAGCGCCGTGCTGCCCGATCCGATGCGCGCCATGCTGCCCGAAGCGGGCATGCGCCGCGTGATCTAGGCCGCCGCCGTATCCTTGGAGCTCTGGGCCTGCCCAGCCAGCAACCCGCGCGCGATCACCTGTGCCTGGATCTCGGCGGCGCCCTCGAAGATGTTGAGGATGCGCGCATCGCACAGCACCCGGCTGATTGGGTATTCGAGCGCATAGCCGTTGCCGCCGTGGATCTGCACCGCGTTGTCCGCCGCCGCCCACGCCGCGCGCGCGCCGAGCAGCTTGGCCATCCCCGCCTCGATATCGCAGCGCGCGCCTGAATCCTTGGCGCGCGCGGCGGCATAGGTGAGCTCGCGCGCCATCACCGTGTCGACCGCCATCAGCGCGAGCTTGTCGGCGACGCGCGGGAATACGGTGAGTGCCTGCCCGAACTGCTTCCTACCCAGCGCATAATCGAGCGCGAGGTCGAAGGCGTTCCACGCCACGCCGACAGCGCGCGCGGCGGTCTGGATACGCGCGCCCTCGAAGGTGCGCATCAGCTGCTTGAATCCCTGCCCCTCGCGCTCCCCAAGGAGGCCCTCGGCCGCCACCGCGAAGCCATCGAGCCCCAGCGCATATTCCTTCATGCCCCGGTAACCGAGCACCTCGATCTCGCTGCCCTCGATCCCGGCATCTGGGAACGGCACCGCGTCGCTGCCGCGGGTCTTTTCCGCCAGCAGCATCGAGAGGCCGCCATAGCCCGGCGTGCCTGCGTCGGTGCGCACCAGCATGGTCATCAGGTCGGCGCGCGCAGCGTGGGTGATCCAGGTCTTCGCCCCCATGACCCGCCAGCTGCGGTCCGCCGCCCGCTCGGCGCGGGTGCGCACGGCGGCGAGGTCCGATCCGGTGTCGGGCTCGGTGAAGACTGCGGTGGGCAGGCACGATCCGTCGGCGATGCGCGGCAGCCACTTGGCCTTCTGCTCCGGCGTGCCGTTCTCGGCGATCAGCTCGCCCGCGATTTCGGAGCGGGTGCCGAGGCTGCCCGCACAGATCCACCCGCGCGACAATTCCTCCGAGACCACCGCCATTGCCAGCTTGCCGAGGCCGAGGCCGCCGTGATTCTCGGGAATGCACACGCCGAAAACGCCCAGCTGCGCCATCTCGGCGATGACGCTGTCCGGGATCAGCGCGTCGGCAAGGTGCCAGCCATGCGCGTGGGGGGTGATCGCCGCGGCGGTGAAGGCGCGCATCTGGTCGCGGATCAGATCGAGGGCCTCGTCGCCCAGCGCTTCGCAGGGACGCACCCCATCGGCCAGCAGCGCGGCGAGGGCGGCGCGGGATTCGGCAGTGCTGCCCTCGGCGAGGAAGCGCGCGGCCGCTGGGTGTGCGGCCAGCGCCTGCGCCTCAGCCGCCGTGCCGAGGCTCCAAGGGCGAACCACCTCGTGCGCGCTCATCGGCATGCCGTAAGCGATCTGCGCGAGGGTCTCGCCAAAGCCGATACGCAGGGTGAGCTCCTCGGCTGCCCCGAAGCGCCCCGCCCGCACGGCCCGCGCCGCCCAGTCGGCGGTCGCCTCCATCGCGGCGATGCTCGCGGCCACCCAGGCATAGCCGTGGACGCGGTGCTGCTCGCGCGTGAGCAGGCCCGCATCGGGCGTGCCCTGCGGCGCGACCACCGCCGCCACCGCCTGCCTCACGCTGTCCCCATAGTCCCGCGCCGCTCCCAGAGCATCGCGCGCCGCCATCATCCAATCGCTCATGCTGCGGTGCTAGCAGAGCCGCGCATGCGAGGCGAACCGGCAAATTGGCGGCGGCCGGCTCGCTGTTGCCATTCCATCACACCGTGCGGGGCGCGCGACGAACTACGTCGAATGACCACTAACCACGAATTGGCCGGATCGTAATACCGGACGGGTGGCAGCCAGATCACTGGCGCGACATTCGTCTGGGGGCAGACGATCAGGGGCTGGAATCTCCCGACATCTGACCTCGCGCAGGAAGGACCGCACAGGACGCAGCCAAAGGGCGGATGCCCGCACCGGCGACGCATCTGGCGAATACGGCACGGCCCGGCATCGCACCAGCGGCGTCAGGTCCTGTCCTGACATTTTCCACGCGAGGACATAACATGCGCACACCCAAGCTCTCTCTCCAGTCGTCGTCGCTTCCCGCGCTTGCTGCCGCGCTGCTGATCGCTGGGCTCGCGCCCGCGCAGGCGAGCGCCGCCGAGGATGACGTCACCGCCGAGGACCTCGCCGCCGAAGAGGCCGCGCCGGACGAACCCGTGGAAGCGATCGTGGTCACCGGCTCGCGCATCGCGCTCTCCAATGTGACCGAGGCGACCAGCCCGGTGCAGGTGATCTCGGCCGAGACGCTCTCGCAGAGCGGGCAGGCCGACATTGCCTCGCAGCTGCGCCAGGTCGCGGCGCTTCAGGGCTCGCTCACCGGTATCGATTCGGTCAACCAGGCGCCGGCAGGCGATGAAAGCTCCGACCTCGGCCTCAGCCGTCTCAATCTGCGCAACCTCGGCACGGTGCGCACGCTCGTGCTCGAGGACGGGCACCGCCACGTGCCCGGCACCGGAGGGTCGGCCGCAGTCGATATCGGCGCGATCCCGCAGGGGCGCATCAAGAGCGTCGAGGTGCTGACCGGCGGCGCTTCCTCGATCTACGGCGCGGACGCGGTGACGGGGGTGGTCAACTTCACCCTTCGCTCGGGTCGCGATTTCGACGGTCTCGAAATCAACCTCCAGGGCGGCATCACCGACAAGGGCGATGCCGAAAACTACTCGGTCAGCATCGCAGGCGGCGGCGAGTTCGCCGACGGGCGCGGCAGCGCCGTGTTCTCGGTCGATTACAGCAAGCAGGCCTCGCTGGTGGCCTCGGAGCGGGATTTCGCCGGAACGGGACTGTTCGGCCTCGGCTTCGCCAACCAGAGGATCTTCGACCTGCTGGGACTGACCGATGCCGACTACGGCCTGCCCGCCGGCCAGCGCCCGAGCCAGGCTTTCTACCCCAATGTGACCCTGCCCGTGTCGAGCCGGTTCGGGATCATCGCGATCGACAACGGCTTTGCCAGCGCCTTCGATGCGGTGAACGCGCTCAACCCCGACGGAACCGTGCCGCGCCTGCCGGGCACCAACATCCCGATCGCGCAGGTCTTTGACGGCAACACGCTGCGGGCGTTCAATCCGGGCACTTTCGTCGATGCCTTCAGCGCATCCGGCGGCGATTCGATCGGTGCCAATGTCAACGAGCTGATCATCCCCGAGATCGAACAGTTCGTCTTCTCGGCCGGCGCCGATTTCGAGATCACTCCGGGTATCGAAGCCTATTTCGAGGGCAAGTACGCCTTCACCGACGGCATCGACGCGACCGGCACGCCGTTCAACGACGACATCCCGATCCGGCTCGACAACCCCTTCATCCCGACCGCGCTGCGCAGCCAGATCACCACGCTCCAGGGCCTCGGCCAGAGCCCGGTGATCGCGGTCTCGCGCGACATCCAGGACATCGACGTCCTGCCGACCGAAAACACCGAACGAACCTCGATCCGTTTCGTCGGGGGTCTGCGCGGCGAGTTCGACAAGCTCGGCTGGAAGTGGAACCTCTCGTACAATTACGGTCGCACCGAGGTGGAATCGGTGTTCCGGAACACCCGCCTCGACGACCGCTACTTCTACGCGATTGACGCCGTCGCGCTGAACGCCGGCAACCTCGCCACCTTCCGCGCCAACAACCGCGAAGTCATCGCGCTGCGCAACGGCCAGTCGGTGCGGATCAACCCGGGCACGGCGCAGGCTGGCGACATCATCTGCCGCTCCGAGCTTGACGGCACCGCGCCGGGCGTCTCGCCCTTCCCGCGCCCGCCGCGCAACCCGGACGGCACGGGACGGGCGATCAGCTTCACCCCGCGCACCGGGGTCTGCGCGCCGATCAACATCTTCGGACCCGACTCGATCAATGGCCCGGGCGCCGATTTCGCCTTTGTCGACATCACCAACTCGACGATCCTGACCCAGCAGCAGATCCTCGCCACCATGGCCGGCGATACGGCCGAGTTCTTCGAACTGCCCGGCGGCCCGGTGGGCTTCGCGGTGGGCTTCGAATGGCGCAAGGACACCTCGCTGTTCACCCCCTCGCCGCTCCAGAACTCGCCCGGGATCACCAGCGGCGTCGTTTCGAGCGGTTCGCCCGTGCGGCCCTCGCCCGACCCGCGCTTCCAGGACCCCTCGATCGAGGTCTACGAAGGCTTCGGCGAATTGCGCGCGCCGCTGCTCGCCGACATCAAGTTCATCGATCTGCTCGAGGTAAGCGGCGCGATCCGCTATTCGGATTACAACACGATCGGCAAGACCCTCGCCTGGACCGCAGGCGGGCGGTACAAGCCGCACGAAACGCTGACCTTCCGCGGCAGCTATTCGGTGGCGGTGCGCGCGCCCAACCTTGCCGAACTGTTCGGCCCGGTGCGCGCGGCGACCATCGGCCTGCTGGCCGACCCCTGTGCGGCAGCGAACATCACACTGGGCTCCAACTTCCGCGCGGCCAACTGCGCGCAGTTCGTGGCGCCGGGCTTCAACCCTGCCAACTTCGGCTCGGCGTTCCGTCCCGGGACCACCGGCGGCAACCCGAACCTTCAGGAAGAAGAGGCCAAGACCTTCACCGTCGGTCTGGTGTGGGAACCCACCGGCTTCCTCGACGGCTTCAGCCTGATCGCGGACTACTATGACATCGACATCACCGATGCGATCGGTTCGCTCACCGGGGTGCAAATCGCCGCGGCCTGCGTCGACTTGCCGACTATCAACAACCAGTTCTGCCCGCTGATCGTCCGCAACCCGGCCAACGGCCTGATCGAGAACTTCACCGCAGGCAACGTCAACCTCGGTGCAATCACCGCCCGCGGCATCGATTTTGCCGCCAACTACGGCTTCGATGTCCCGTTTGGCCAAGACCTTGGCACGATCCAGCTTTCGGTCACCGGCACGTACTTCCTCGAGGATTCGCAGGTCTTCGATGCCACGCCTGGCGCAGGGCTGGAGGGGCTGACCGGAGCCGCGCTCGAGCAGGCGCTGCTGATCCAGGAGATCAGCAACGACAATGTCGGCGAGCTGGGTTCGCCCGAGTTCATCGCCAATATCGGCATCACCTGGAACATGGACAAGCTGACCCTTGGCTGGAACGGTCGTTTCGAAAGCAGCCAGCTCGCGCCGGGCGTGGGGCGGATTCAAGTGGTCGACGTGGTGATCGAGAACAATGCCGTCGTGGTGAGGGATGACAACACCTTCATCCCGCTGTCGCAGCGCGATACCGGTAGCTCGCTGGTGAGCGACTTCTTCGCAAGCTACGACGTGACCGAGAAGTTCAGCTTCTACGGCGGCATCAACAACGCCTTCGACCAGGAGCCCTATCTGGGCGGTCTGGTGCGCCCGGCCGGGGTGCGCGGAAGGTTCTTCTACCTCGGTTTGCAGGGCAAGTTCTGAGGATAGCCCAACGGGCAACGCTGGGGGGCGGGGCGGCTCAAAGGGCTGCCCCGCCCCTTGGCTTTTCTAGTCGTAGGTGCCCAGCAGTCCGCGCGCGACCACCCAGTTGTGAATCTCGGAGGGGCCGTCATAGATCCGCATCGTGCGCAGCTTGTTCGACATGAGGTAGAGTGGCAGCTCGCGGGTCATGCCCATGCCGCCATAGAGCTGCATGGCATGATCGACGATCTCGTAGGCGCTTTCGGTGCAGAAGCTCTTGATCATTGAGATCTCGCTGCGGGTGTCGCGGCCCTCGTCGATCTTCCACGCGCAGTCATAGGTCATCAGCCGCATCGCGTGGATCTTGGTGGCGGCGTCGCTGATCCAGTTCTGCACCGTCTGGCGCGCCGAGAGCGGCTTGCCAAAGGTGCTGCGCTGCGGCGCGTAGTCGATCATCATGTCGAGCGCGCGCTGCGCCATGCCGATCGACCATGATGCCATCTCGATCCGCCGCGTGCCGAGCCGCACCTGCATCGGCGCAAAGCCCTGCCCGCGCTGGCCGAGCAGCTTCCAGCCGGGGACACGGCAATCCTCGAGCGCGATCTCGTAGGTCGCGGTGCCGTCGATCATCGGGATCTTGCGGGTGACGTTGAAGCCGGGCGTACCCTTGTCGACGAGGAAGGCCGACATGCCGTTCCTGCCATTGGGGTTCTTGTCGGTCACCGCCATCAGGATCGTGAAATCGGCCTCGGCGCCCTTGGTGATCCAGATCTTGCGGCCGTTGATGATCCAGTCGTCCCCGTCCTGAACGGCGGTGGTGCGCATCCCCTGCGGGTCGGCGCCCGCGCCGGGTTCCGAGATGCCGATCGCCGAGATGGTTTCGCCGCGCACGTAGGGCTCGAGATAAGCCTCGCGCTGGCGCTCGTCGGCGGCGACCATAAGCATCCTGAGGTTCGGGCTGTCAGGTGGCAGGTAGTAGGGCACCACGGTCTTGCCCAGTTCCTCGGAGACGCCGACCATCGCCACCATCGGCAGGTTCATGCCCCCCACTTCCTCGGGCGCATCGAGGCCCCACAGGCCGAGCTCGCGGCTGACGGCATCGACCTTGGCGGTCTCTTCGGGGGTGAGATAGGTGCCTTGCCCCACATTCTCGCGGGCAATGACCGCCGCCTCATAAGGCATCAGCTGATCGCGCACGAACTTTCCGACCAGATCCTTGAGCATCTGGTGTTCGTGGGCAAGCTCGAAATTCATAAGTCCTCGTCCCTGTTTTCGATGGGGTGCGGCGCCCCTGACACCACACAATACGCAAGCTGTCACCCGCGCAGATTGAGGAGGCAGGGGATTTTTTGCGGCCGCGGCCGCCAAGCGCTGACGACAATGTCCTTTGACAAATGATACAACTTCACATACCTGAGCATGTGCAAGTATTCAAATTCTTGCACATGTGAGGGAGCCCGATGCCCAGCCGAGCCATTGTCTCGCGTGCGCTTGCCGATCTGTTCCGGCAGCTCGCCCATGCCGACCGGCTACGGCTGATCGAGGAGCTGCGGCAGGGAGAAAGGGACGTGACGACGCTCGGTCAGGCGCTTGCCCTGCCGACTTCGCGCGTCTCGCAGCATCTGGCCCTGCTGCGCGCCCACCGTCTGGTCGAAGAGCGGCGGGACGGGCGCAACCACGTCTGCCGTCTCGCCCAGCCCTTCCTCGCCGACTGGATTCTCGAGGCCCTGCCGCTGGTCGATATCCGCACCCGGCTGGAAGAGGCCGAACATATCGATGCCGCACGCGCCCTGTGGAGCGCGCCCGCCCCCAATTCGTCTCACTGAAAAGGATACCCCCGATGCCCCATTTCGCCCAAGGCGTGGTCAAGTTCCAGCGCGAGGTCTTCCCGGAAAAAGCGGAACTGTTCGAGCGGCTTGCCACCGGGCAGAGCCCCGAGGCGCTGTTCATCACCTGCTCCGATAGCCGGATCGAGACCGCGATGCTCACCCAGACCGATCCGGGCGAACTATTCATCTGCCGCAACGCGGGCAACATCGTTCCGCCGCACACCAACCAGACCGGAGGGATGACCGCCTCGATCGAATTCGCGATCGGCGCGCTCAAGATCCCGCATATCGTGATCTGCGGCCATACCGAATGCGGGGCGATGAAGGGCGCGATGAACCGGGCCGGGCTCACCACCCTGCCGCATGTGCGCGAATGGCTGGGCTATTCGCAGGGCGCGGTGGACATCACCGAGGCGATGGGCGCAGGCCTCGATCCCGAGGCCAAGATGCGGATGCTGCTCGAACAGAACGTCATCCTGCAGTTGCAGCATCTGAAGACCCATCCCACGGTTGCGGTCGCGCTGGCGCAGAAGGCGGTGACGCTCCACGGCTGGGTCTACGACATCAAGACCGGCGAGGTGTCGGCCTATGACGATGCGAACATGACCTGGGTCTCGGTCGAGGAGCGCTACGCGGCAGATCTGGCCGGAGCGATGCTCCACAGCCACGCCTGCTGATCCCGCGCCGCCAGAGCCCGCACACCCTTTGTGGGACCTGGCGCGAACCTTCCGGCTGCCCTTCCCCCTGCCTTGGAGCCTCCCTATGCTCGCCGCTTCTTCCGACCGTTTGACATCCGCAGTGATCGGCCGCGATTTCCTCGCCTCGATCGTCGTGTTTCTGGTCGCCCTGCCGCTGTGCATGGGCATTGCGATTGCATCCGGAGCCCCTCCCGCTCTCGGCCTCATTACCGGCATCGTCGGCGGGCTGGTGGTCGGCAGCCTTGCCGGTTCGCCCTTGCAGGTGAGCGGGCCGGCGGCCGGCATGGCGGTACTGGTCTACCAGCTGGTGCAGGAACATGGCCTGATCATGCTCGGCGTGGTCGGGCTGATCGCGGGCGCGCTGCAATTGCTGGCCGGCGTGCTGAAGCTCGGGCAGTGGTTCCGTGCGATTTCGCCCTCGGTGATCCACGGGATGCTGGCCGGGATCGGCGTGCTGATCTTCGCCTCGCAGCTGCACGTGATGCTGGATGACGCGCCGCGCGCCAATGGCCTGCTCAACATCGCCGCGATCCCGGAGGCGATCATGAAGGTCTTCCCGGTCGATGGCTCGGTGCACCACCTCGCCGCCATGGCGGGGATCGTGACCATCGCCACCATCGTGCTGTGGAACCAGTTCAAGCCCAAAAAGCTCGCCCTGATCCCCGGCCCGCTGCTCGGCGTGATCGTCGGCACGGCCTTTGCCATCGCCTTCGCGCTGCCGATCACGCTGGTGATGCTGCCCGAAACCCTCGCGAGCGGGCTCAACATCCCCACGAGCGAAGCCTTCGCCGGAATCACCAACCCCGATATCCTCACTCTGGGCCTCGTCTTCGCCTTCGTCGCCAGTGCCGAGACGCTGCTGTGCGCGACCGCGGTCGACAAGATGCACACCGGCGCGCGGACCGATTACGACAAGGAACTGCGAGCGCAAGGGATCGGCAACATGATCTGCGGCGGACTCGGCGCGCTGCCGATGACCGGGGTGATCGTGCGCTCGGCCGCCAATGTCGAAGCCGGGGCAACGACGCGCTTGTCGGCGATCATGCACGGCGGCTGGCTGCTGCTTGCGGTGGTCGCCTTCCCCTTCATCCTCAACGAGATCCCGACCTCAGTACTCGCCGCGATCCTCGTCTACACCGGTTTCAAGCTGGTCAACATCGCGCAGATCCGCAAGATCGCCGAATTCGGCAAGCAGGAATTGGCGATATACTTCGCGACGCTGATCGGGGTCGTGGCGATCGACCTCCTGACCGGCGTGATCCTCGGCTTCGTGCTGGCGACGGCGAAGCTGGTCTACACCTTCTCGCACCTCGAGATCCGGCGCGAGCATGACACGGCGACGGGCCGCATCGACCTGTGGATGACGGGCTCTGCCACGTTCTTCTCGATCCCGCAGCTGGGCCAGGCGCTGGAAAGCTCACCCTTCGGGTCGGAAGTCCACATCCATGTCGAGAAGCTCGACTATATCGACCACGCCTGCCTCGAGATGCTGTCCTCGTGGGAGAAGCAGCACCAGTCGACCGGCGGCGTGCTGGTGGTCGAATGGAGCGAATTGGTCGAGCGCTACGGCCGGCGGTCGGAGGAGAAGACCGAAATCCCCGGACTTATGGTGCGCCCTGCGGCCTGACGAGTGACTGCCGGCACGCCGGTCAGATGACCGGCTCGGCACCCTCGGCCTGCCACAGCTGCTTGGCATTCTGCAGATCGGTCGGGGTCGCGCGGCTGAGGCGGTGACCGATAAAGTCGATCCCCTCGATCAGCCATCGCGCCAGCTCGGGCTGTGCTAGGCTGTAAACGCGCTGCTGGCCGCGGGTCTGGGTTTCGACCAGAGCAACCGCGCGCAGCACGCCGAGGTGCTGCGAGACGCGGGTGGGCGAGATTTCGAGCAGGTCGCCCAGCTCGTTGACCGTCTGCTCGCCCGCTTGCAACTTGAGCAACAGCCGGATGCGGTCAGGGTGCGAAATCTGCCTCAACACGTGGGCCAGTTCGGTTGCGACGACCTTGCGACTTGGCATGACGATGACCCTTTAGCCCGATGTGATGTTTTCGTTAGTCGAGATAACGCGCAAGGGCGGGTTTTTGCTCCCGGCTTTTGCGTTTTTCTCATTCTTCAGTGCGCGCCACGATTGCTGGGGCCGCTTGCTGACGGCGCCGTCGCGGCACAGCATGGCGATGAAGGCGCCATCAGAGACGTCGCTGGCATAGGGCGCGCTCTCCGTGCCCTGTCCGGCGATGCCTATGCCGCTGTCGCGCAGCAGCGCCCAGGCCTCGTGCAACCGGGCGGCGGGGCGCTCGGCTCCGGCGGCGTGCAGCGTCAGAGCGAGGGCATGGATCAAAGCCGGCGCATCGAGCGGCAGACGGCTCATTGCCTCGCCGGGCGCTTCGCTGGTGACGAGCCGCAGCGCGCCCTCGCCCGCAAACCACAGCATCGGCCAGGCCCGGCGCGCGCCGCCGGCATGGGCCAGCAGGGTGAACACGGTGCTGCGCAGATCGGGCATGGCGATCACCGCGTCCCACGGCGTGCGCGGACGTGTCAGGACAGGCAGCGCCTCTTCGAGCGTGAGAATGTCCAGCGTCACGCCCGCACCGTTCGCCACCTTGCCCGCGGCAAGCAGGCGCGTCGCGACTGCATTGCGCTGGCGGGCGGTGACGATGATCGCGATCCGCTCGCGGGCTTCGGTGCGGGCGGCGCGGATCATCGCGGTGAGCACCCCGGCACGCGGCACCGGCACCGCGCCGGCCTCATCGGCAATGCAATGCGCCGGGTGCGGGCTCATCAGCATCACATCGAGCCCGCCCAGCCCCGGGGGCGCGCCGCGCGGGTGATCGATGCAATAGCTGGCGACGAACTGCGCCTGCGGCAGGTGGGCAACGCCGCCGTGCTGGAAGGCGGCCGGGCTCCAGCCGAACCACGGAGCGAACAGCGCAGGCTCCCCGGTGACGGACATCGTCCAGTCGGCCAGGCGCTTGAGCCGACCGGGGCGGGGCGCAGGAACGATATCGGCCGCAATCCCCAGCCAACCGAGCAGCCCGTCCAATGCCCCGCGCCATTCATCGGGGATCTCGGTTTCGGGATGCGCCAGCGTGAAGCGCGCCTCGACCAGCGCGAGCTGCGGCCGGAGGCGCGGGGACGGGGCGCAGGCTAGGGTGGCCGGAATCGGGCGCGTCTGGTCCATGTGCCGTGTCCTTCGCGGGGCGGTGAGAGGTGACGGCGTCTGATAGCGACGCGGCCTTGATCGGAAAAATTCAATCTTTGGTTGCAAGCGTTCTATTTTTTGAATGCATGAAGCTAACAGCTTTCGCTGCGCCCCACCCCCGCTTGAAACTGCGTCGTCACACGGGCATCACTGGCGCGGGAGAAGAGGGGTACCACCATCATGAAGTTTGCAAGCCTGCGCGCCGCGTCGGCGCTGGCCGTCGTCATCGCCGCCAGTTCGGGCGCGGCGCAGAACGCTCCTGGCCCGGCGAGCGAGGCGACCAGGGCCGGACAGCGCGAAACAGCCGCAGCTCTCCCGGCCGAAGGCAGCCGCGATGCGGCAGATTCGCAGCGCGGCTTCCTCGCCACGCGCAAGGATCCGGTGATCATCGCCGCGAACGGCAAGCAGGTCTGGAACCTCGACGCCTACGCCTTCGTCACCGGCACCGCGCCCGAAACCGTCAACCCCTCGCTGTGGCGACACATGAGCCACCTGAAGCGCCATGGCCTCTTCGAGGTGACGAAGAACGTGTGGCAGGTGCGCGGCTTCGATGTCTCGAACATGACCGTGATCCGCGGGCAAACCGGCTGGATCATCATCGACCCGCTGACCAGTGTCGAGGCGGCGAAGGCCGCGATGGAGCTGGTCAACCAGACGCTCGGCACCCGGCCGGTCAGCGCGGTGCTCTATTCGCACAGCCACGGCGACCATTTCGGCGGCGTGCGCGGCGTGGTGGACGAGGCAGCGGTCAAGGCCGGACGCGTCGCCATCATCGCGCCTGAGGGCTTCATGGAGGAGGCGACGTCCGAGAATGTCATCGCCGGCGGAGCCATGACCCGGCGCGCGGCCTACCAGTTCGGAACGGGGCTGGCCCCGGGCGCGACCGGACAGATGGGCAGCGGCATCGGCATGGGGCTGTCGGTCGGCACGCTCTCGCTGATCCCTCCGACCGACACCATCGCAGCGACCGGCGAGACGCGGGTGGTGGACGGCGTGGCGCTCGAATTCCAGATCGTCTCGGGCTCCGAGGCTCCGGCCGAATTCAACGTGCTGATCCGCCCGGAAAAGACCTTCCTCGCGGCCGAGATCGCCACCTGCACGCTGCACAACATCCTCACCCCGCGCGGCGCCAAGGTGCGTGATGCGCGGGCCTGGGCGCATTACCTCGACGAAGCTGCGATCCGGTATGCGCCGCAATCCGACGCGGTGATCTCGAGCCACTGCTGGCCGATCTTCGGGCGCGAGGCGGGCACCGCCTGGCTATCCGCCCAGCGCGACAATTACCGCTGGCTCCACGACCAGACCGTGCGCCGCATGAACCGCGGCGATACCATGGCGGAAATTGCCGAGGCGCTGGAGGCCGCGCCCCCGCCGGGGAACAGCGCGGAGTGGTCGACGCGCGGCTATTACGGGACGATCAGCCACAACGCCAAGGCGATCTACCAGTTCTATCTCGGCTGGTACGATGCAGTCCCGGCCAACCTCCACGCCTATCCGCCGGTGGAGCGCGCGACCAAGCTTGTCGAGGCGCTGGGCGGCGCGGACCGCACGCTGGCGCTGGCTCGCAATGCGATGGCTGCGGGCGATTACCGCTGGTCGTCCGAACTGCTCCAGAACCTCGTTTTTGCCGATCCTGCAAACGCCGAGGCCAAGGCGCTGCTGGCGACAAGTTACGAGCAGCAGGGCTACCAGGCCGAGAGCGCGATCTGGCGCAACCAGTTCCTTGCCGCAGCGAGCGATCTGCGGCGCGGGCGCGCGCAGACGGCGGCGGCCCAGCCGACCGACCTCATCGCTGCGCTCGCCACGCAGGAACTGCTCGATTCCGCCGCAACCCGCTTTGCGCCCGAACGGCCGGGGCCGCGGGGCATCACCATCGGCATCGAACTCACCGATCGCAAGGAGCTTGCCAGCCTTGAGATCACCGGCCAGACCCTGATCGGCCGTGTCGGCGCCCTGCCCGCCAGCCCTGCCGCCAACATCAAGGGACCGCGCGCGCTGCTGCTGGCGCTCCTGTTCCTGAAACAGCCCGTCGCCGCGCTCGAGAAGGCGGGGCTCGAAGTGACCGGCGACAAGGCCGCGCTGCAGGCACTGGTCGACAACCTCGACCCGATGCCGCAGGGTTTCGACATAGTGCTGCCCTAGCTGGCTAGAACGAACACTCCGCGCCTGCGGCAGTCTCGTCGCGGGTGATTTCGCCGATCTGGAAGGCGAAGGGCGCTTCTGAGGCGAAGGTGAGCTTGCCGCCCGTCTCGCCGAGGCACTTGGGCGTGAGCACTATTTCGCGCCAACCCTTGCCTTCGGCGACCGAGAGGCCCTGGGTGATATCGAGCGGCTTGCCGCCCGCGGTTACGGTGACGGGCGCGGCGGGACGCTGGTTCACGAGATAAGTGATCCGGAAGGCAGCGCCGCTGGCCGGACCGGTGAGCGAGAGCCGCGCGCCCGGGCCAAAGGCGATGCGGCGTGCGTCCTCCTGCGCCTTGCGGTCGACCCCAGTCGCGACGATCCCGTTGCCGCTCCCGCGCAGGTCGGGAAGCAGCGCATTGTCGGCAAGCGCCTGCACCCGCGCACCGAGCTTGCCGCTCGCGAACCAAGCGGCGCCCGCGTCATGGCTGAGCGCCGAGCAGGTCTCGTCGAGGGGAACGGGCGCGATGCGCGGCGCGGCGAAGCCGAGGCCGTAGCCGCGGGGAAACAGCGCGCCCTCGGGCCAGTTGACCGGCGCGCCCTCGCAGGTCTTGGGCCAGCTGAAGGAGAGCCGCCCGGTGGGCTGCACCTTGCCGAACAGCACGTCGGCTACCCCTGCGCCCTCGCTGCCGGGAAGCCAGGCGGCGACAAAGGCATCGGCGGCGTTGAGCTCGCGATTGACCCACAGGGGCCTCCCTGAGAGGAACACCGCCACCGTCGGCACGCCGCGCGCCTTGTAGGCCTTGAGCAGGGCGAGACCCTCCTTGTCGCGGAAGGCGAGGTCCTTCCTGTCGCCGACGAACTCGGCATAGGGCGGCTCGCCGAAGACGACGATCGCGATGTCGGGCTTGCTGGCGGGGCTGCCCTTGGGCGCGAGCACCGCCTCGCCGCCGGCCGCCTTGGCTGCCGCAGCAATCCCGCCCCAGATGGAGGTCGCGCCCGGGAAGTCGTTGGCGGTGAGGTCACCCCCGCCCTGCCATGTCACCGACCAGCCCCCGGCCTGCTGGGGAATGTTGTCAGCCGCCGACCCCGCAACCTCGATCCGTGCGCCCGCCTTCAGCGGCAACACACCGGCATTCTTTAGGATCACCTGCGATTTGGCCACCGCCTCGCGGGCGAGCGCGCGGTGTTCGGGCGAGCCGAGCAGCGCCCACTTGCCGCCATTGGGCCGGGCGGAGGGCTTGACCTCGCCGTCGAGAATCCCGAGCGCCTGTTTCATCCGCAACACCCGGAGCACCGCCTCGTCGAGCCGGGCCATGGGGATCGTGCCGTCCTTGACCTGCCGAACGAGGCTGGCGTGGAGCGCCTTCCAGTCCTCGGGCACCATGTAGATGTCGAGCCCCGCGAGCAGCGCCTGCGGGCAATCGGAATTGGTGCAGCCCTTGATCTGGCCGTGGCCGTTCCAGTCGCCCACCACAACGCCGCCGAAGCCGAGCTTCCCGCGCAGTTGATCGGTCAGCAGGGGCTTGTTGCCGTGCATCTTGGTGCCGTTGATCGAGTTGAAGCTCGCCATCACGCTCGCTACCCCGGCGTCGATCGCGGCCGGGTAAGGCGCGGCGTGGATTGCCATGAGCTCGCCAAGGTCGCCATTCACATCACCCTGGTCGACGCCCTGCGCCGTGCCGCCGTCACCGAAGTAGTGCTTGGCCGTGGCCGCGACCTTGCCGGGGCCGAGATAGCCGGGCTCGCCGGGGCGGCCCTGCAGCCCCTCGATCATCGCCGCGCCGAGCTTGGTGACGAGCGCGGGGTCTTCGGAATAGCTCTCGTAGGTGCGGCCCCAGCGATCATCGCGCGCCACCGCGACGGTGGGCGCGAAGGTCCAGTCGAGGCCTGTCACCTCGATTTCGGTCGCGGTTGCGGCGCCGATGCGGCGGACGAGGTCGGCATCGCCCGCCGCGCCCAGCGCGATATTGTGCGGGAAGACCGTCGCGCCCGGGACATTGGCGTGGCCGTGCACCGCGTCCGTCGCCCAGATCGCGGGGATCACGGGCTCGCCGTCCGGCAGCGGGGCGGTGGAAGCCTCCCAGATAGCGTCGGCGAGCTTCAGCCAGTCGGCCGCAGGGGCCTTGTCGTTGCCATAGGGGCCGGAATTGCCGCCGTTGAGAATCGTGCCGAAGCGGTACTGGCGCATGTCCTCGGGGGTGATCGAGCCGATGTCGGGCTGGATGATCTGCGCGACCTTGCGCTCGAGGCTCATCCGCGCGAGCAAGGCTTCGGGGCTGTTTTCCGCTGCTGCCGGAGCCTCGGCGACGGGCGCGCTGACCGAGCGGACCGGTTCCTGCGTGCTGCACCCTGCCACCAGCGCGCCGAGCGCTGCCCCGCACACCAGCCGACCCACTGCCTTAAGCGCCATCTCGCCAGTCCCTCCCAGAACCCTGCTCGTTTTTCTTGAGAACGTTATCAAACTATGCCGCCGCGCGCCCGCTTTGGCAAGCTTCAAGCACGGCGGGTTAGGCGCGGCGCAGCGCGCCCGCAAGCAGCGCCGCGCTTCCCAATGCAAGCCCCGCGAACAGTACGAACAGCGCGCCGTAGCCGAACTGCGGGACCAGCATCACCGTCAGCCCGGGCATCACCATCCCCGGCACGGTGTTGGTGAGGTTGAACACCCCGAGGTCGCGCCCGCGGTGCTGGGGCGCAGGCAGGACGCGCAAGGTCTGGCCCGAATGGAGCGCGAGGAACACCGCTGCCGCGAGGCCGAACAGGACATAGCCTGCGATGGCCCAGGCAAGGGTCTGCGCCGCCGCCATCACCAGCATCCCGCCGGCGCACAGCAGCGCGGCGGCGACCAGCGGCGCCACCGGCCGCGCCTTGGCATCGGACCAGCGCCCGAGCAGCAGAGACAGCGGCACCGAGGCCACCAGTACGAGGCTGAAGACGTTGGCCGCCCCGTTCTCGGGATAGCCCGGCGCGATCGAGCGCAGCCAGTAAAGCAGGAAGGCGAACATGCCGCCTTCCGCCACTTGCACCAGCAGCCGCGCTGCCCACATCCGCGCCACCACCCGCTCGCGCACCGGCACGGGCTCGGCAGGCGCGGGAACGGGGGCGACCAGCGCAGGCCGGACGCGCCCCTTGCCCAGCAGCACCGCAGGCAGCACCAGCGCGCTCACCAGCACGGCGACCAGCGCCAGCCGCGCCTGCGGCGCCACCAGCCCCTCCCATGTCACCAGCGATCCCGCCAGCGCTCCCAGCGCCGGCGACAGCGCCAGCGCGCCGCCGAGCACGCCCTTCTGCTCATCGGGAAAGCAATCGCCTGCCCAGGCCATCAGCGGGCTCAGCATCAGGTTGAGCGCCACCTGCCAGACCATCACCAGCCCCACGATCTGCGCAATGCTCGTCGCCGACCCCACCGCCAGCAGCAATGCGTTCGAGAGGAGCAGCCCGGCAATGACGAAAGGCCGCCGCGCGCGGGCGCGGTCGCTCAGCATGCCGACGACGATGTTGGCGATGCTCGCCATCACGGCCCCAAGGAAGCTCACCTGGGCGAGAGCGGCGACATCTTCCCCGCCCTGAAGCTCGGCAATGCGCTGGGGGAGAAGCACGGTCAGCAGCGGCACATAGGCGACCGCGCCCCCCGCCGCGGCCAGCGCGAACAGGGCAAGGAACCAGACCGGCTGGCGCAGGGTGGCCGGGGCTGAGGGCCCCTCGCTCAAGCGCGTGCCGGTGCGGTCGAGGCGCGCTCGACCAGCGCTGCGGCAACCTCGATCACCTCCTCGCCCTCGCCATTGCCGCCGCGTTCGATCAGCCATTCGGCGGCGCGCGCCACGGTTTCGGCGATGGGCTGGTCGATCGCGGTCAGCGGCGGCTGGGTGAAGCGCACGATCGGGGTGTTGTCGAAGGAGATCAGCGACAGGTCGCGCGGCACTTCGAGGCCCCGCTCGCGCGCGACTTCGAGTGCGGCGAGCGCCATCTGGTCGGAAGAGGCGATGATCGCGGTCAGGTCGGGATCGCGCTCGAGCAGCGCGCGGGCGGCGCGGCTGCCGCTCTCGTAGCCGAAATCGCCCACTTCGAGGAGGCCCGCGTCGGGCAGACCCGCTTCGGCGAGCGCCCGGCGCCAGCCCTCGATGCGCCAGCCCGAGAGGCTGTATTGCGCGGGCCCCGCGATCATCGCGATGCGGCGGTGGCCGAGCGCGGCCAGCCGGGCAGTGGCAAGATGCGCCGCGCCCGCATCGCCCATCGTGAGCCGGATGCCAGCCCCCGGCGCATCCGATCCGATGCGGGCGAAGGGAATGCCGCGCGCCGCGAGCAGAGCGGTAATGAGGGCGTTCTCCGAATGCGGCGGGGTCAGGATCACGCCATCGGGCTGCAAGGCCGAAAGCGCTGCGCCCAGCTCGCGCTCGACATGGTCGGAATGGGTGTCGACCAGTTCGACCATCATCCGGTAGCCGTGCTTCGAGCAGGTCAGGATTCCGCCCAGCAGCATCTGGTCGACCCAGTCGGTCCCCTGCCGTTCGCGCCAGTCGGCAAGGGTGCGTTCGCGGTCGTTGATGGCAAGGATGATGTAGGAGCGCGATCCGCTCATCCGCTGGGCGGCGAGGCTCGGGACATAGCCCAATCGGTCGATCGCGGCCTGCACCTTGTCGCGCAGCTGCGGGCGCACGTTGGGGCCGCCGTTGACGACCCGGCTCACCGTCTGGAGCGAGACGCCCGCATCCTCGGCGACGTCCCTGATCGTGACTGTCTTGCGCACCCGCGCCATGGCCCGCTCGTTCCCGTCCCGCCTACCTGATGCAGGCCCGCCCCGTCGCGGGGTCGCTGGCGCAGCGGTAGACCCTTATCCAATCGATTGCGAATTGCGCGGGAAAGCTGCTGCCTGCAACCCCCTTGGCATTGTTTTCTTCCGCCAGCCGCCCGCCGACGGCAAGATTGGCCATGATGTAGAAGGGCTGATCGAAGGGCGCGGCGGGGTTGCCTTTGGCACTGGGCGCAGCGGTGCTCCACTGGTCGGCGGTGACGGTGAGGTGCACGCGGTCATCGACGAGGAAGCGGATCAGCCCCTCGCCCCATTCGACCGCGTAGACGTGGAACCCGTCCGAGGGCAGCGCCAGGCTTGGCAGGGCGTTGCGGTGATCGACATAACGGTTCTCCGGGGCGAAGTCGCCGAAGTGGAGCGCGCTGATCGTCCGGTTCTCGCCCACGCCGCCCGCGCAGTCCTTGCATTTGGCGCCGATATTGACCGCTTCGAGGATGTCGATCTCGCCCGAGCGCGGCCAGGGACCGTAGGCGGGGTTGTCGGGCATCATCCAGATCGCGGGCCAGGTGCCCTGTCCCGCCGGCACCTTTGCGCGTGCCTCGATCCGGCCAT
The DNA here is from genome assembly GCF_001557115.1 of Erythrobacter sp. CCH5-A1. Lineage (GTDB taxonomy): Bacteria > Pseudomonadota > Alphaproteobacteria > Sphingomonadales > Sphingomonadaceae > Erythrobacter. The sequence goes on along the minus strand of NZ_LSKQ01000105.1, from coordinate 44,523 downwards.
AGCGCCAGGCGTGGAGCCCGATGGTGCGGACCTTGCCCGAGGTATGCGATTGCACGAGAGTCGGATTGTCCCGCTCGGCAATCTCGGGCGGGCGCGCGGGGCCGGCGAAGCGTTCCTTCCTGGCCTTGAGCAGCAAGAGCCCGCCCTCGACCGCGATGTTCTCCGACCGGTCGGTGTAGCACTGGCGTTCGTTGTTGCCCCCGCCCCAGCACGAGACCTCGGGCGTCCACTTGCTGCGGTCGAGTGCGGTGCCATAGAATTCGTCGGCCCACACCAGCTCCCAGCCCGCCCCTTCGCGCGGGGCGAGAGGTTGTTCGGAGGGAGGCGTGGTGGCCCCCAAAAGCAGCAGGGCCGCCGAGAGCGTCCCCGCTTTCAGCAGCCCTGCAATTGTCATGGTCTTGCCCTCTTAGAAATCGAAGCGGGCGAGGAAGGTGAAGCGACGGTCGTTGCGGAAGGCCGAGCGGATCACCCGCGTGCCGTCGAAGTCAACCACCTGGCTGGTACGCGTCACCTCGTCGAGCAGGTTCACCCCCTGCACCCCGAGCTTGAGGCCGTTGCGGACCGTGACGAAGATCGACCCGTCGAGCTGCCCGGTCGATTCGCCCCAGATCGGCGAGAAGGGGAAGATGTCGTCACGCGGGGTGATCAGGAAGGCCGAGCGCCAGTTGTAGGCAAGGCGCGCCGAGAGCCAGTCCTTCTCGTAGAACACCGTGCCGTTGAAGGTGCTCTCGGAAATCCCGGCGAGCGGCTGCGCGTCGGCAAACGGGCCGAGGTTCCCCGCGCGGTCGGTATTGGTGAAATCCGCGCCGTCGACATAGGTGTAGGTCAGCTGCGAGCCCAGCCCGCTCAGCAGGCCCGGCAGGAAGTCGTAGGTCTGCTGGTAGCTGATCTCGAAGCCCTTGAGCGTGCCGTCCTGCTGGTTGACGGGGCGGTTCACCTCGACCTCGAGCGAGGGCACCCGCGGGCTGGAGAAGTTCACCACCTCCACAGCATTGTCGATGATCCCGCTCAAATCCTTGACGAAAGCGTTGAAGGTCAGCGAGCCGACCCGGCTGAAATACCATTCCGCAGTGAGGTCATAGTTCCAAACCCCGATCGGCCTCAGATCGCGATTGCCGGTTCTGAGCGCGAACAGCGGACCGGTCGCGAGCGTGCCCTGGGCGCGCAGGACGCCGGTGTTGTCGCCGATAGCCCCGCCAGAGCGGTACGCGCCGAGATCGGGACGGCTGATCCCGCGCGAGACCGCGGCGCGGAACAGCAGGCCATTGCCGGTGTCGAGCAGCGCGTTGAAGCTCGGCAGCCAGTTGCTGAAGGTCTCGTTGCTGCGATCGTCGAGGATTTCGGTGGTGTAAGCCGCAGCAAAGGTGGCGAGGCGCGCCGGCGAAAGCGAGCAATAGGCCGGGCGCTGGTCGGCCGGCAGGTTTTGCGCCTGGGTGCAGGCGGCCTGAACCTCGGACAGCTGCGCGATCCCGTCGCCATTGCCGCCCGCCGCCGGAATGTCGAATTGCTGGGCGTTGGGGAAGCCGATCAGGCCGCCCGCCGACACCTCGGTCTCGACATAGCGCAGCCCGATATTGCCTGAGATCTTCCAGCCGTTGTTGAAATCGCTCCCGAAGTCGACGCGGGCATAAGCGGCGCGGGTTTCCTCCGAGACGATGTCGAGCTCGTTCGGGCAGAACGGGTCGCACGGCGTGGAGGTGCGGGTGACCGGATCGAAGAAGGTGCGCCCGTTGACGCCGATATAGGGGTTGGGGGTCTGCGAGAAGACGTTGATCGCGCGCCCCTGCTGGTCGGTCAGGCCGCCCAGATACTCGCCGAGGAAATCGTCCCCGCCGTAGAAGAACGCGCCGCCTGGCAGCGGGGCAGGCGCGTTGCCGCGCTGGAAGCCGCCATCGAACGGCGTGCGCAGGTTTGAAAAGGTCGGGAAATCATCCACAAACGCGCCGCCGCCGATCGCAAATTCCTGGCCGGGAAGCCCGGTGAAGAATCGCCCGGGCTGGAACCCGCCGGTCGCCGCGCAGCCCGGCCCTGCGTTCCACGGCGCGCAGCCCGCGCGGCCGGCCCAGGGCGCCGAAAGATTACCCCAGGTGCTGAAGGCGGTGTCGCGCGTCGCCCGGTTGCGGTCGGACCAGCGCGCGCCGAACTTGGCCTGCTTGAAGAAGCCGTCGTCGCTGATGTCGTATTCGGCATCGAAGCGCAGCGAATCGATTTCGCCATCGTTGCGCGTGACGCTGTCGATCAGGAACCAGTAATAGGTGTTGCGCCCCGAGGTGAAGTAATCGGCCGGAGCGCCCGGAGGCGCGAGGAACTGGACCTGCGGGGTGCGACCGGTGTTGTCGATCGCGATATTCGCCCAGCTCGCCATCGTCCCGATGACCGCATCCTGCGCCAGTTCGGACTTGATGCGCTGCGCCTCGAAGTTGACCCGGAAGCGGTCGGTGATGCTCCAGTCGATATCGACCGAGAAATCCTCGGTGCGCGAGGTGGTTTCGCGCTGGAGACGCAGCGTCTCGAGCGGGATGCCGCCGCGGCCGAAGGGGTTGGCGTAGGCATCGCCGATGCGCTGGCTGAGCACGCCGCGCTGGAACACGCCGTTGCTGTCAAACTCCCAGGTGCTGCCCGCGGCCGGAACCGGGAACAGCGCGTCGTCATTGACCAGCGCCAGCGCCGAATATTCGTCGGCCGCAAAGGTGGTGTCGGAACGCAGCCATTCGAAGGTGAACAGGAAGTCGCGATCCGGGCTTTCGTACTGGAGCACCGCCGAATAGGCCTCGCGGTCACGCTCGAGCCTGGTCGTGCGCACGCCTGCGCCCTTGGGCACCAGTACGCTGCCGGCGGGCGGGAAATTGCTCGGGTCGGCGATCGGCCCGGGCTGGAACCCGCCGCTGCCGACGGGACGCGGACGGAAGCACGGCCCGTTGAGCGTCGCAGCGCGGTAGCAGGGATCGGTGATCTGCGAGGCATCGGTGCGGCTCACCAGTTCGGAGCGCGCATAGCCGAACTGGAGGCCGAGCGAGCCGCGCTCGCCCTCGAAGGTCTTGGTGACCAGCACCGAGCCGCCCGGCGACCATTCTTCCTGAAGGTCACCGATATTGCCTTCGAGCGTGCCCGAAATGTGGAAGCCCGGCCGGTTGAGCGGCTTGCGGGTGGTGAGGTTGACCGTCCCCGCGATGCCGCCTTCGATCATGTCGGCGGTGAGGTTCTTGTACACCAGCACCGAGCTCAAGAGCTCGGGCGAAAGGTCGTTGAAGTTGAGCACCACGCCGCCATTGGCGGAGAAGACGTCGCGGCCGTTCAGCTCGGAGCGCACATAGGGCAGGCCGCGGATGATGACGCCGGTGCCTTCGACCGAGAAACGGTCGGGATCGGAAGGCTTCTCGAAGCGGCCGATGTTGACGCCGGGCACACGCTGCAAGGCTTCGGCGACCGAGCGGTCGGGGAGCGCGCCGATGTCTTCCGCCGTGATCGCGTCGACCACGGTGTCGGCATTGCGCTTGATGCTCTGCGCGTTCTGCAGCGCGGCGCGGTAGCCGGTGACGATGATTTCGGAGCCGGGTTCTTCGGCAGGCGCGGCGGCGGCGTCCGGATCCTCGTCCGGTGTGGCTGCGTCCTGCGCCAGCGCGGGATTGGCCGCAGCGATCGCGAGCACCGAGGCGGTGCCGAGGACGAAGAGGCGCCGGCGCGGCGCAAGCTTGGCGGTGTTCATGATGTGTCGTCTCTCCCCATTCCGCGCGACAGGTTCGTGCCTGAAGCTGCGGGCTGCAGCGCGGTTGTAACCGATATTGAGAGCGTTCTCAAGACTTGTAATCTCTGGTTCATATTGCATTCTGGCAACACTGGCAGGGGCGGCATTCTCCGCCCGTACATGGCCCGCAGAGGCCCGACGGGATTCGAGGAAAACGTGGGAATCGAACGCATTATCATTGTCGGCGGGGGCACCGCGGGGTGGATGGCGGCAGCCGCGTTGTCGCGCATCCGCGCGGGCCGCTCGGTGGAAATCACCCTGATCGAATCCGAAGCGATCGGCACGGTCGGGGTCGGCGAGGCGACGATCCCGCCCTTCGTCGGCTTCAACCAGCTGCTCGGGGTCGACGAGCGCGAGATGCTCAGCGCCGTCGGCGGCACCTTCAAGCTCGGCATCCAGTTCGAAAACTGGGGCAAGCTCGGCGACAGCTACATCCACCCCTTCGGCGCCTATGGCTACACCATGGGCGGGATCAGCTTCCATCACGTGTGGCACCGGATGAAAGGCGCGGGCGACAAGCGCCCGATCCAGGTCTTCAACCTCGAGACCATGGCCGCCTATTTCGGCAAGTTCGCGCGGACCGAGGATTTCCGGCGCGACGATCTGCCGCCGGTCAATTACGCCTACCACCTCGATGCGGGCCGCTACGCCGCCTTCCTGCGCCGCCTTGCCGAAAGCCGCGGCGTGGTGCGCCAGGAGGGCAAGGTCGCCGACGTCGCGCTGGATGGGGAAAGCGGCTTCGTCACCGGCGTCAGCCTCGAGGATGGCCGCCAGTTCGCGGGCGATCTGTTCATCGATTGCTCGGGCTTCCGCGGCCTCCTGATCGAGCAGGCGCTGAAGACCGGCTATGACGACTGGAGCCATTACCTCCCCTGCAACCGCGCAGTCGCCCTGCCCTGCCAGCGCGAGGACGGCAGCCCGCCCCCGCCCGTTACCCGCGCCACCGCGCACGCCGCCGGCTGGCAATGGCAGGTGCCGCTCCAGCACCGGAACGGCAACGGCCATGTCTATTGCTCGGCCTACATGGAGGACAGCCAAGCGCTCGACATCCTGCTCGGCAATATCGCAGGCAAGCCGCAGGCCGAGCCCAACTGGCTGCGCTTCATCACCGGGCGCCGCCGCAAGTTCTGGAACAAGAATGTGGTCGCGCTGGGGCTGGCGGCGGGCTTCATGGAACCGCTCGAATCCACCTCGATCCACCTCATCAACACCGGGATCGACAAGCTGATCTCGCTGCTCTCGCTGGACGGGATCACGCAGGTGCAGGAGGACACCTTCAACCGCCTGACGGGGCGCGAATATGCCCGCATCCGCGACTTCCTGATCCTCCATTACAACGCGACGCAGCGCACCGACTCCGACTTCTGGAATTACGTGCGCACCATGCCCGTGCCCGACACGCTCACCGAGAAGGTCGAGCTGTTCCGCGCCAACGGCCAGATCTTCCGCGAGGAGGACGAGCTCTTCACCGAGACCAGCTGGGCGGCGGTGATGATGGGTCAGGGGATAACCATGGGCAGCCACAACGCGATGGCCGACGCGCTCGATCCGGTGAAGACCGCGAGCGAAGTGAACGAGATGGAGCAATCGATCCGCTACCTCGTGGGCGCCATGCCCGGCCACGGCGAATACCTCGCGCGCTATTGCCCCGCGCCGATGGCGGCCTAGCGGCTGGGGCCATTCTTGACATTCGGGGGCGGTGGCGGAAAGGGACGGACGTCCCCTCCCCCTCCGCTTCCCGAGGTTGCCTTCGCCATGACTGATGCATCGCAAGGCTGGACTGCGCTCGTGCTGGCCGGCCAGCGCCCGGGGATCGACCCGATGGCGGCCCATTTCGGCGCGGAGATGAAGGCGCTGATCCCGGTCGCGGGCGAGCTGATGCTGAACCGCGTGCTGGAAGCGCTGCTCGACGCGCCCGAGATCGCGCGGATCGTGGTGCTTGCGCAGAACACGCTCGAACTGCGCGCCCACCGCGATCTGGCCTGGGCGGTGGAGGAACCGAAGATCACCTTCCGTGTCTCCGGACCAACGATCAGCGGATCGGTGCTGGGCGCGGTCGAGGACCCCGCCGTGGGCCTGCCGCTGCTGGTGACCACCGCCGATAACGTGATGCTGACCCCGGCCACGGTCGCGCAATTCGTTGCCGGCACCGGCGCGGGTGATGTGTCGGTGGCCTTTGTCGAGCGCGGCAATCTGGAACGCGCGGTCGGCCCCAACCGGCGAACATGGCTCACGTTCCGCGATGGTGCCTTTACCGGCGCAAACCTCTTCGCGCTGACCGGCCCGGGGGCCACCAATGCGCTCAGGTTCTGGGAGAAGGTCGAGGCCGACCGCAAGTCGGTGCTGCGTCTTGCCGCCCATTTCGGCCCGGTGCTGATGGTCAGGCTGCTGCTGCGGCGGATGACCCTGACGCAGGCCCTGGTGGCTGCGGGCGCAAAGCTGGGCGCATCGGTTTCGCCGGTGGTGCTGCCGGACGGCCGCATGGGGGTCGACGTCGACAAGCCCGAGGACCATGCTTTGGCCGAGCGGCTGCTGGGAGCGGCGCGCGGATGAAGCGCATCTGCTTCCTGTTCAACCACGACCAGACTCACCAGCTCGCGCACAGCCTCCCCATCGCGCTGGCGCTGGCGGCACGGGGGCAGCATCACGTCACCCTCGCCTATGCCCGCGAAGGCGTGCGCGCCGAGATCGAGCGGCAGGCCGATCCGGTGCTGCTGGCGCGGATGGAGCTGGTGCATCTCGGCCTCAAGCGCGGCGGGTCGCAGCTGCTGGCCGGGATGCTGGAACGGCTCGTTCCGGCCACCAAGCTGCTCATCTACCGCGACAACCTCGATTTCTTCCGCAGCTTCGATGCGGTGGTCGTCTCGGAGAAGACCACGCTGCTCTTGAAGACCCGCTACGGGCTCGATGACCTCAAGCTGATCCACACACGCCACGGTGCCGGCGACCGGGCGATCGGGTTCAATCCCGAAAGCGCAAAGTTCGATCTGGTGCTGGTCTCGGGCCCCAAGATCCGCGACCGGCTGATTGCCGATGCAGGCCTTGCGCCGGAGCGGATCGCGCTGGTCGGCTATCCCAAGCTCGATCTTTGCGCGCACAATCGGTTCGAAGGCAGCTTTCCCGCCCCTGAGCGGCCGACGGTGATCTACAACCCCCACCCCTCGCCCAAACTCTCGAGCTGGTTCCGGCACGGGGCGCAGGTGCTCGAGGCCTTCCGCCGTCAGGATCGCTACAACCTGATCTTCGCCCCGCACGTGATGCTGTTTGCCCGCCAATGGGTCGTCACCATCGACCCGCCGAGCCTCGCCCGCGTCACTCCCCCCGGCCCCGAATTAGCAGGCGAGCCCCGCATCCACATCGACACCGGCAGCGCCGCCAGCAGCGACATGAGCTACACCAACCGCGCCGACATCTACCTCGGCGATGTCAGCAGCCAGGTCTACGAATTCCTGCGCGCGCCCCGCCCCTGCCTGTTCCTCAACAGCCACGGGGTCGACTGGCAGGGCGATCCCAACTACCTCCACTGGCAGGCCGGCCCGGTGCTGGAGAACGCTGAACGCCTGCTCGACCGGATCGATGCTGCGATTGCCTCCCATCCCGACTATGCAGGCGTTCAACAGGCATTGATCGACGCGACCTTCTCGCTTTCGGACCGCCCCTCGGCGGAGCGCGCAGCCGATGCGATCACGGCCTTTCTGGAAAGGACCCCGCGTGGCTAGTCTTGGTGCATTCTGGCGTTACGGCGTGGTCAAGACCCTGCGCAAGTGGAAGGCGGCCGCGCTCTCCCCGTTGATGGCGGCGCGCGGGGATGATGCCGTTCGCTCGGCCTATGGCGTGCTGATGGTGCCCAACTGGCAGGACACCACCTTCCGCTATTGCATCTTCGGCACCTATGGCCGCGATCTGGCCGATCTGCTGCTCGGCCAGCGGGAGGACTTCGTCTTCGTCGACATCGGCGCCAACCAAGGGCTCTATTCGCTGGTCGCGGCGCTGAACCCCAGGTGCCGCCGGGTGATCGCCTTCGAGCCCGTGCCGACCACCCATGCGCGTCTTGCCGCCAATGTGGCGCTCAATGGCGGCGCGGCGAAGACCGCGTTGCACCTCCTCGCCATCGCCGACAGCGCGGGCGAGGTGACGATCAACGTCGCGCCCGATCACACCGGCACCGCCACGCTCGCCGGGCGCGAGGGCGCTTCGGGAGCGGGCAGCGTCACGATCGAAACGATCGACGCTCCGCTGCTCGACCCGCTGTTGGCGGGCGAGCTGCCGATGTTCGTCAAGATCGACGTCGAGGGGCTCGAGGCGGTGGTGATCGCCGAACTGGCGAAAACGCCGAGCTTCGAGCGCGTCGAGGCGATCTTCTACGAGGTCGATGACCGCTGGGCGAGCGCGGGCGAAATCGAAGCGCTGCTGCGCGCCGCCGGCTTCACCCGCTTCGCCAAATACGGGCGCGGGCACCACTACGACGTCCTGGCGAGCCGTTCCTGAAGCACGCCTTGCGCGAGGCTGCGGCCTGACAGCCACGCCCCCTCGACCCGCGGACTGTGGAGCCAGTCGCCGGCGATGCCGATGCGCAATTGGGGATCGTAGAGGGGGCCCTCGCCCTTTCGGGCTTCGGGCTGGGCGTAGAGCCAGCGGTGCGCGTCGAGGTGTAGCGGAGCGGCCGGGGGCGCGCCGGTGGCAGCGAAGAAGTCGGCCAGCAGGGTGCGGGCAACCTCCTCCTTGGCGAGGTCAATCAGCTCGCGGCTGCGCGCAGGGGAGGCATGGACCACCCATGTCTCCGCGCCCGAGCGCCCCGGCTTGGCGGAATTGCGCGCGGCCCAGCTAACCGGGCCGGTGTCGCAGCGGACAGTGTCGGCGAGCAGCAGGCGCTCGGCAAAGGCCGCCATCACCGCCCAGCACGGCGCGGAGGCGATGCTGGCGGCACGCGCAGCAAAGTCCGGCGCAGCATCGGCGAGCAGCACGGCGGCCTGTTCGGCGGGCACCGCGACCAGCACCGTTTCGGCGCGAAACACCGCCTCGCCCGCTTCCACCCGCCAGAGCGCTCCCTCGCGGCAGAGGCGCTCTGCGCGCACGTTCCAGCGGACATCCAGACCTTCGGCCATGGCGCGGACCGGCGCGTTCATGCCGGGGGTGCCGACCCATGCATCCGCGCCCGCCGCGAGCCAACGTGCGGCTACGCCCGCCGCCTCCCAGCCAGCGACCGCCTCAACGAAGGCATGATCGCGTGCTGTGAAATATTGCGCCCCGTGATCGAAGCTGACCTGCGCGCCGGCGATCTCCACCCGCCGCGCCGCCATCCGCCCGCCGGGGCCGCGCCCCTTGTCGAACACGGTCACGCCCGCGCCCGCGCCTGCCAAAGCGGTGGCGGCCGAAAGCCCTGCCATGCCGCCGCCGATGATGAGAATATCTGCCTGTCCGTCCATCCCGCGCCAACGCACGGGAAGGCCAAGGGTTTCACGGTGCCGAACGCGCCGGTCGGGATTCGGCCAGAACCAGCGAGAAGCGCTTTGCCTCGTCGGTCCAGCGCGCGCGCGGCTCCCACCCGGCCGCCGCCAGCAGCATCTGCCCCGAGCGCTTGGTGAACTTGTGGCTGTTTTCGGTGTGGATGCTCTCGCCTGCGGCAATCGCGAAGCGCTGGCCGCTCACGGTGAAGGTCACATCCCTTCGGGCAACCAGATGCATCTCGATCCGCGCGAAAAGATCGTTCCAGCGCGCTTCGTGGGCGAAGGCTTCGAGGGGAATATCGCCCCCGAGCTCGCGATTGATGCGGGCGAGGAGATTGAGATTGAAGGCGGCGGTCACGCCTTGCGCATCGTCATAGGCGGCGAGCAACGTTCCCTCGTCCTTGACCAGATCCATCCCGATCAGGAGCATCGCCCCCTCGCCCAGCGTCGCGCGCATAGTGCGGAGCAGATCGGTCGCGGTGCGGGCGATCATGTTGCCGATCGTCGAGCCCGGGAAGAAGCCCAGCTTGGGCAGATCGGCGACCTCGGCGGGCAGTTCCACCCGGCGCATGAAATCGGCCTCGACCGGCAGGACCGGCAGGCCCGGGAACTTCTCCGCGAGCGCTGCGGAAGAGGCGCGCAGGAAGTCCCCCGCGATGTCGAGCGGGACATAGGCCGAGGGGCGGCATGCACCGAGCAGCAGCGGGGTCTTGACCGACGAGCCCGAGCCGAATTCGACCACCGCGCGCCCCTCTCCGATGAGCCCGGCGATCTCGGCCACGCGGGTCTGGAGGATTTCGGTCTCGGCGCGGGTCGGGTAATATTCGGGCAGCTGCGTGATGTCCTCGAACAGCTGCGAGCCCGCATCGTCGTAGAACCAGCGTGCGGGAATCGCCTTCTGCGGCTCGCCGAGCCCCGCCAGCACATCCGCCCGGAACGCGAGATCGACCCCGCCCGCATCACGTTCGACCAGCCTCAGGCCTGCAAGTTTCGTCATCTCAGGCGTCCTTGGCAAGGCGCAGGCCGGTGAATTGCCAGCGCTGGTGGGGGTAGAAGAAATTGCGGTAGGAAACGCGCGAGTGGCCGCGCACCGTGGCGCAGCTTGCCCCGCGCAGCACCACCTGCCCGCTCATGAACTTGCCGTTGTATTCGCCCACCGCCCCTTCGGCGACACTGAAGCCGGGGTATGGCAGATAGGCCGAGCGGGTGAACTGCCAGCAATCGCCGAACAGTCCGGGCGAGCCCATCGGCAGCACCGGACCCGCGCAGTAGAGCTGGTTGCCGCCGCGCGGATCATGTGCGGGCTCGCTCGCCGAGCCGTCCTGTCCGCGCGCGATCGCTTCCCATTCGAACTCGGTCGGTAAGCGTGCGCCCGCCCAGGTGGCGAAGGCATCGGCCTCGAAATGGGAGATGTGGGTGACGGGGGCGGAAGGGTCGCGTGTCTGCCAGCCCTGATGGGTGAAATGCGTCCCGTCCTTGTCCCAGTAAAGCGGCGCGGCGATGCCCTCACGTTGCACCCAGCCCCAGCCGTCGGCGAGCCACAGGCGAGCGTTGCAATAGCCGCCGTCGGCGATGAATTCGTCCCATTCGCCATTGGTCACCAGCCGGTCGGCAAGCGCGAAGGGCTCGAGCAGCACGCGGTGGCGCGGGCCTTCATTGTCGAAGGCGAAACCCCCAGAACTCTTGGCAGCCTGGTGCCCGACAAGCGCGATGCCTCCGGGGTGCTTGGTCCAGCCGGAGGAGACGGCGAGGGTCGCCGCCGCCCCTCCGGTGCCCGCAGACACCCACATGGCAGGCCCCAGCGGGTTCTGGAACAGTGCGTGCTTGATGTCGGTGAGGAGCAGTTCGATGTGCTGTTCCTCGTGCGCGATCCCGAGCGCAACGAGGTCTGCCAGCGCCGGATCGGCGAGCAGCGGCGCCATCGCCTCGGTGACATGGGCGCGCCAATCCAGCACCTCGGCGAGGGTCGGCCGCGAGAGCATCCCGCGTGACGCGCGGGCGATCCGCGCACCCTCGGCCTCGTAGTAGGAGTTGAACAGGAACGGCCAGCGATCGTCGTGCAGCCGGTAGCCCGGCGCGTGTTCGCGCAGCAGGAAGGTCTCCCAGAACCACGTCGTGTGCGCGAGGTGCCACTTGGCGGGGCTTGCATCCTCCATCGACTGGATCGAGGCATCGGCGTCGCTGAGCGGTGCGACGAGCGCTTCGGTCAGCGCGCGGGTGGCGCGGAAATGCTCGGCGAGCGCGGCCCCTTGCTGGTCTTGCCCAGCCCTTGGCAGTTCATTGCGATGCACCTGCGGCCTCCCGTCCAAGCCTGTGCCGACGCCGGGTTATGCCCCTTCGCCGTGAAACAGGAAAGACGCTTGCTAGCTGCACGGCTATCGCAAAATCATCACTCTGGTGAAGATTGCGCGCTAAACGTGCCGCTTCAGGCCGCGTGGCTGATGTCCGCCTCGCGCTGCGCCCCGGCCGCCTCGTTGAGCATTTCGGCCACGAGGAAAGCGAGCTCGAGCGATTGCTCGGCATTGAGGCGCGGGTCGCAGTGGGTGTGATAGCGATCGCCGAGGCGTTCCTCGGTGATCGCCACCGCGCCGCCGACGCATTCGGTCACGTCCTGCCCGGTCATCTCGATATGGATGCCGCCGGGGTGCGAGCCTTCGGCGCGGTGGACTGCGAAGAAGCCCTTCACTTCGCGCAGGATGCGGTCAAAGGGACGGGTCTTGAAGCCGCTGTCGGACTTCACGACGTTGCCGTGCATCGGGTCGCAGCTCCACACCACCGGGTGCCCTTCGCGCATCACCGCGCGGACCAACTTGGGCAGGCCCTCCTCGACCTTGTCGTGGCCATAGCGGCTGATGAGCGTGATGCGCCCCGCCTCGCGGCCCGGGTTGAGATCATCGAGCAGGCGGAGCAGCGCATCGGGCTCGAGGCTCGGCCCGCACTTCATACCAAGCGGATTGCCGATCCCGCGCGCGAATTCGATATGCGCCGAGCCGGGGAAGCGGGTGCGGTCGCCGATCCACAGCATGTGGGCGCTGGTCGCGTACCAATCGCCGGTGAGCGAATCCTTGCGGGTCATCGCCTGCTCGTAAGGCAGCAGCAGCGCTTCGTGGCTGGTGTAGAAGCTGGTACCCTTGAGCTGCGGTACGGTGCCCGGGTCGATCCCGCAGGCCTCCATGAAGTCGAGCGCCTCGCCGATGCGGTCGGCCATCTGGCTGAACTTCTCGGTCCAAGGCGTGCGGCCCATGAAATCGAGCGTCCACTGGTGGACCTGCCTGAGGTTCGCATAGCCCCCGCCCGCGAAGGCGCGCAGCAGGTTGAGGGTGGCGGCAGCCTGCGAATAGGCCTTGACCATCCGCTGCGGGTCATTGCGGCGGCTGACGGGGTCGAACTCGATCCCGTTGATATTGTCGCCGAGGTAGCTCGGGAGAGTCACATCGCCGATCGTCTCGGTCGGCGAGGAGCGCGGCTTGGCGAACTGGCCCGCCATGCGTCCGACCTTCACCACCGGGCGCTTGCTGGCGAAGGTCATGACGACCGCCATCTGGAGCAGCACGCGGAAGGTATCGCGGATGTTGTTGGGGTGGAACTCGGCGAAGCTCTCGGCGCAGTCCCCGCCCTGCAGCAGGAAGCCATGGCCGTTCGCGACCTGCGCCAGATCGGCCTTCAAGGCGCGCGCCTCGCCCGCGAACACCAGCGGGGGATAGGACGAGAGGGTCTTCTCGGCCTCGGCCAGCTCGGCCGCATCTTCGTAATGCGGCAGGTGGCGCGCTTCGTGGGCCTTCCAGCTCTCCGGGGTCCAAGTCTCGGGCACAGTCAAACTCTTTCTACGTCAGGGCGCGCGGCACAGCCTGCGCGGGGGCGCCCGCTAAGCAGCGCGGCACGAATTGTAAAGCGACAAAGCCGCCGCGCACAACTTTATTTCCCGGCCACAGTCAGCGGCCGGAACGATCAGCGCCCGCTAGCCGCGCCTTGCGCAGCATTCGCACCCGCGCCCGCCGGCACCGCCTCGGCAAGGGTCTGGCCCTCGGGGATGACCGCCATCCGGAACGCGCGGTCCTTGGTCAGATAGCGAGCAGCCAGTGCCTGCATCGCCTGCGGGGTGGTCTGCGAATAATCGGGCAGGATCGAGCGCAGCTTGGCGATGCGCACCGGGTCCGCGGTCGCGCCTTCGAGATTGTAGAGCCAGAACTGGTTGCCGGTCGATGCCCGGCGGATCAGCTGGGCGAGCGGTTCGGTCACCCGCGCCAGCTCGTCGGCGGTGGGCGGATTGGCGGCAAGGTCTGCGGCGATCCTGTCGGCCTCGGCAAAGAACAGCGGCACGAAGGCGGGCTCGATCTGGGCGACGGCGGTGATCCGCCCGCCCGCGACCAGATCGGCAGGCCAGTTCGAGAACACCTGCGGCGCATAGCTCGCCCCGGCGCGCTCGCGCAGGGCATCCATCAGGCGGTTGTTGAACAGCTGGGTGAGGATTTCGAGCTGGCGGCTGGTCGACAGATCCTCGGTCCCGCCCCCGCTGCGCCACGCGACCACGGCAGCGGCCTGGTTGGCATCGCCGCGATGGGTGACGACCGTGGGCTTGTCGACCGCAGGCGCAAAGCCGGGGACGCGCGCGGCGATATCGGCTGGGACTGGATCACGCTCGGGCAAGGCGCCAAAGGTCAGCCGCAGTTGCTCGGTCACGGCAGCCTTGTCGAACTCGCCGAACACCAGCACCTCGATCGGGCCCTGCTTCAGGAGCGGCTCCCACACCTTGCGGAATTCCTCGGGGGTGGCGGCCTTGAGCGCGTCCGGCCCCGGTGTGGCAAAGCGCCCGTCGCCGCCGGTCACGAGATATTCCAGATCGCGGCCCAGCACGCCTCCCGGGCTGGTCGAGAAGGTGTTGTAGGCCAGCTCGGCCGCGGCCCTGGCGCGCAGCACCGGCTCCTTGTCCCAGCGCGGCATCCCGAGCTTGGCGGCGAAGAGGTAGAGCTGGTCGTTCACGTCCTCCGAACGGGTCTGGGCGGTGAAGGTGAAGACCGCATCGTCGATCGCGAAGTCAAAGCCCAGCTTGCGGCCGTTCGCCAGCCGGTCGATCTCGTTCTGGCCGAGGTCGCCGAGGCCCGATCCGACCAGTGCATCCTGACCCAGGGCGGCATAGACCGCGCTCGAGGGGTCGAAGGCGCGCCAGCCCGCGCCGAAGCGCACGCGCACGGTGACGCGGCCGGGCTCAGCATCATTGGCCCACAGCAGCGCCTTGACGCCATTGGCGAAATCGACCTGTTCGACATCGAGCACGCCGAGCGGCTTCTGCGCGGTGATGGTGCCCGGCTCGCCCACCGGGGGCAGGTCGGCAAAGGCGATGGCCTCGCCCGCAACCCGCGCCGATCCGTCCGCTGCCACCTTGGCGGCAAGCGCGGTGCGGATGGCAGGGACATCGGCCTCGCCCGCCGCCGGAGTGATGTAGACGCCGCGTGTCACCGTGCCCTGGAACAGCGCGCGCGTGCGCTTCAGGACGGCCGCCGGCGTGATCCGCGGCTTCATCTCGCGGAAGATACGCAGCACGACCTTGGGCGCGGCGACGGTCTCGCGGATGTCGACCGCGTTGACCAGGTTGTCGGCAAGATCGCTGCCCGATTGCACGCTTTCCTGCTCGACCCCGTTGGCGAAAGCGACATCGAACTGCGCGACCTCGCGGTCGATCTCCTCCTGCGAGGGCGGATTGGCGATCGCGTCGGCGATCACGCTGCGCACATCGGCAAGCGCGGCCTTCCAGTCGGCCGAAAGCGGCGCGAAGGTCACGAAAGTCGCATCGGACGAGCGCGAGACGTCATCCTGCTGGACCTGCGCGTAAAGGAAGCTCCCGCCCCCGCGCGCGCGGCTTTCCAGCCGGCGGTTGATGATCGCCTGCGCAACCGCGTCGGTCATCAGGCCCTCGTTGTAGATCACCGTGTCCTGAACGGGGCGCCACGGGCGCATGATCGCATAGGTGAGGCTGCGCGGCAGATCGGGTTCGACCCCCACCGCAAGCTGGCCGATCGGGGCAAGCCCGCCGGCAGGCGCCACCGCGCCCTTGGGCGCCACCGGATCGCCGAACTTCGGCGCGACCCCCGGCTTGCCGGTGCCCTTCCAGTCGCCGAACCACTGCTCGACCAGCCCGGCCAGCACCATCGGATCGGCATCGCCCGCGACCACGATCACGGTGTTCTCGGGCCGGTACCAGCGGTTGTAGAAGGCCTGCACCGCCGCGCCCTTCGCGCCGTTCAGCGTCGCTTCGGTGCCGATCGGATGGCGCACCGCGAGCCGCTGTCCGGCAAAGAAGGTCTTGCTGGTGAGATCGCCGGTACGCTCCGCCGCCCCGCCCCGCTCGCGCTTCTCGGCGAGCACGATCGGGCGCTCGGCGGCGACATTCTGGTCGGACAGCACCGGCTCGCGGATCATGCCCGAGAGCAGCTTGAAGCTCTCTGCCAGCTTGGCATCGTCGATATCCGGGATGTCGAGCTTGTAGGCGGTGTGGGTCGGCGTGGTCTCTGCATTCGTATCGTTGCCGAAGGTCGCGCCGAGGCGCTGCCAGGCCGAGATCGCCTCGGCCTTGCCGAGATATTTGCTTTCGCGGAACAGCAGGTGTTCGAGCAGGTGGGCATAACCCTGCTCGCTGTCCATCTCGTGGAGCGAGCCGGCATCAATGCGCACCCGGATCGAGACCTGCCGGGGCGGCACGCCGTTGCGGCGCACGGCGTAGCGCAACCCGTTCTTCATCTGCCCGAACAGCCACTTGTCATCGACCGGAATGTCCGAGCCCTTGTAGAGCCATGGCTGGCCGTTGGTCTGGAGCGCCCGGGGGGCGGGCACCGGCGGCGCGGCCGGGATCGGATCCGCGACCGGGGCCTGCACCTGCGCCGTGTTGTGCGCGGAATTGACGAACCGCTTGTCGGTCTTGTCCGAGGGCGGCGCGGCGGCCTGCTCGGCGAGCAGCGGCTGCAGGGCGACCAGCGGGGCAAGGACAAGGGCGAGCGCGCGGGCGGCGCGGGGGAAGGACGTCATGGCGCGGACTATAAGGCGGCAAAGTCTGAAGCGATAGTGAATGCTTATCGCGATCTGCGCACCTCGATCCGTGCCGCCCGCGGCTTGCCCTTGCCCGCCGAAGGCACGCACCCTAGATGGGGGCCATGTTCATCGAAACCGAAACCACCCCCAACCCCGCGGCGCTCAAGTTCCTGCCCGGCCAGACCGTCATGGCCGCAGGCAGCCGCGAATTCGCCACCCCCGAAGCTGCCGAGGCGAGCCCGCTCGCGCAGGCGATCTTCGATACGGGCGAGGTGGTGAACGTGTTCTTCGGAGCGGACTTCGTGTCGGTCACCGCCGCGCCGGGCGCAGACTGGAGCGCATTGAAGCCGCAGGTGATCGCGATCCTGCTCGACCATTTCGTTTCCGAGGCCCCGCTCTTCGCTCCCGCCACCGCAGGCGGCATCACCGTGCCGCCGCCGGAGGAAGACATGGCGGTCGAGGAACGTCCCGAGGACGCCGAGGTGATCGCCGCGATCAACGAACTGCTCGAAACCCGCGTGCGCCCCGCCGTGGCGGGCGACGGGGGCGACATCGCCTATCGCGGTTTCCGCGACGGGGTGGTCTATCTTACCCTTCAAGGCTCGTGCTCGGGCTGCCCGTCCAGCACGGCGACGCTCAAGCACGGCATCGAAGGCCTGCTCAAGCACTATGTCCCCGAAGTCACCGAGGTGCGCGCCGCATGACGACCCAGTTCCACGATCACGTGCTCTCGTCCGAGGCTCTGGACCAACTGTTCAACGAGGCGCGCAGCTACAACGGCTGGCTCGACAAGCCGGTCAGTGACGAACAGCTCCACGCGATATGGGACCTGATGAAGATGGCGCCCACCTCGGCCAACATGCAGCCGGTGCGGATCGTGTGGGTCAAGTCGCCGGAAGCCAAGGCGAAGCTGGTCGAGTGCGTCGCCGAAGGCAACAAGAAGAAGGTCGCCGCCGCGCCCGTCACCGCGGTGATCGGCTACGACATCGATTTCCACGAGGAACTGCCTTGGCTGTTCCCCCACACCGACGCCAAGAGCTGGTTCGAGGGCAACGAAGCCGGGCGCGAGGAAGGGGCGTTCCGCAACTCCTCGCTGCAAGGCGCCTACCTGATGCTCGCCGCGCGGGCGATCGGGCTCGATTGCGGGCCGATGTCGGGCTTCGATCCCGCCGCCGTCAACGCAGCCTTCTTTGCCGACGAACCCCGCCACCGGGTCAATTTCATCTGCTCGGTCGGCTATGGCGATCCCGCGAGCATCTTCCCGCGCAGCCCCCGCCCCGACTTCGCCACCTTCAACCGCATCGCCTGACGCGCATCCCCGCTTGCACGGCACCGCACCCTGAGGCAGGGGCGAGCCGATGCGCACGCTTGCGATCGAAACCGCCTCCGAGGCCTGCTCGATCGCCCTTTTCGAGGGCGAGGAGAGAATCGCGCATGACCACCGCCTGATCGGCCGCGGCCATGCCGAGGCGCTGGTGCCGATGATCGCTGCCCTGCCCGCCAAGGGCCGCGCCGACCGGATCCTCGTCAGCCTCGGCCCCGGCAGCTTCACAGGCGTGCGCATCGGCCTTGCGACCGCCCGCGCGCTGGGGTTTGCCTGGGGCGCCGAGGTGCTCGGTTTCCCCACGCTGGCGCTGATCGCGGCGCAGGCTCTCGCCGAGCGGCCCGGGAGCAGGGGCGTGACGGTGTGCACCAATGGCGGCCACGGCGAATGGTTCGTGGCGGAGTTCGGCCCTGACGGTCTTCCGGTCGGCGAGGCCGCCTCGCTCACTCCCGAAGCGGCCCGTGCCCGCCCCCATGCAGCGCTCCTTGCCGGCAGCCGCGCCGCGCTGCTGGCCGAGGGCAGCGCCGCCGAGGCGGTCGAAATTGTGCCCGATGCGGGCGCGGTCACGCTGCTCGCGCCCACGCTGCTTACCCCCGCGCTGGCGCCGATATACGGGCGCGGGCCGGACGCGACGCCGATGAAGCTGCGCGGTCCCGCATGACGCCCTGCCCGCACCTCCTCGACCGGATCATGGCGGTGATGGAGGCAGCCTTCGATCCGGCATACGGCGAGGCCTGGAACCGCCGGCAGGTCGCCGATGCGCTGGCCATGCCCAGCACCCATGCGCTGGTGGTGGATGCTGTCGGCGCGCTCATCCCCGACGGTCCCGGAGAAGCAGCACCTGCCGGTTTCGTGCTGACCCGCCATGTGCTTGACGAGGAAGAGCTGCTGCTGATCGCGGTCATGCCGGGCGCGCGGCGGCGCGGCGTCGGGGCGGCGCTGATCGAACACCTCTTCGCCATCGCCCGAACGCGCGGCACGGCGCGCGTATTTCTCGAAATGCGGCGCGGCAATCCTGCTATCCATTTGTATCACAAGTTTGGTTTCGAACCGATCGGAGAGCGGCGTAACTATTACCGCATGGCAAGTGGCGAAAGGATCGACGCGATTACTTTCGCGCGATCAATCGAGTAACCTCGTTTCATCGCGAAATCGTGAACAAGCAAAGCAACCTAGTTGCCATAATTGCATTCTTGCGCCATGGCGCAGTAACCGGCGCAGCGGACAAGACGCCTGTGAGGAACTCATGCAAGATCTGGAAATCGATATGAAAGAAACGCTTATCACGCTGACCAGCGACATTGTCGCGGCACATCTCAGCAACAATGATGTGGCCGTGGGCGACGTGCCCGGGCTTATCACCAACGTGTATAACGCACTTGCCAATCTCGGCGAAGTCGCGGTTGTGGAAGAAGCCAAGCCGCAGCCGGCCGTAGCGATCCGCAATTCGGTCAAGCCCGAATACATCGTGTGTCTTGAAGACGGCAAGAAGCTGAAGATGCTCAAGCGCTATCTTCGCACCAATTTCAACATGAGCCCGGAAGAATACCGTGCGCGTTGGGGCCTGCCGGCCGACTATCCGATGGTCGCGCCCAACTATGCCGAAAAGCGCCGCGATCTGGCCAAGAAGATCGGTCTCGGCCGCAAGCCCGGGACGCCCGCGCCCAAGCCGCGCCGCGCCAAGAAGACCGTCTGACACCGGGCCCTTCGGGTCGCCCCCGGGCGGACACAAGCAGCGCCCCGCGCCGCCCCTGTTGAGAGGGCGGCTTGGGCCGCTTGAGCAAGCAGCCTCGTCCCTGTAGGGATGAGGCTGCAATGCTTTGGGGCGCCCGCACCCGAATGGGGCACCGCGCACGGCGATGGAGCTTTTCTTGACCCACAAGATCGATCTCGAACAACTCTGCGCGGAAAAAGGGCTGCGCATCACCGAACAGCGCCGCGTCATCGCCAAGGTGCTTTCGGAGAGCGAAGACCATCCCGATGTCGAACTGCTTCACTCCCGCGCCGCCGCGATCGATCCGCGCATCTCGATCGCCACGGTCTACCGCACCGTGCGCCTGTTCGAGGAAGCGGGTATCCTCGATCGCCACGATTTCGGCGACGGCCGCTCGCGTTACGAGCCCGTGCCGGAGGCGCATCACGATCACCTGATCGATGTCGAGACCGGCAAGGTCGTCGAATTCGTTGATCCCGAAGTCGAGGCGCTCCAGCGCCAGATCGCCGAGCGGCTGGGCTATCGCCTCGTCGATCACCGCATGGAGCTTTACGGCGTGCGGCTGTCGCGCAATGACTGATTGGGAGCTGCGCCAGGCAGCGGCGCGGGGGGAGGTCACGCCGATCAGTCTTGCGGGCTGGCTGCGCATCGCTGGCCGCTCGCTGGGGCTGATCGTCCTGCTGCTGGTGTTCGTTCCGCTGCATTACCTCTATCGCATCTTCGCCTACGGCTCGCCCTTCCCGATGCTGTTCCTGCGCTACGCCGCGCGGGTCTGCGGGGCGCGGGTCGAGGTGGTCGGCACCTACCTGAAGCGTGACGTGTTCTTCGTCGCCAACCACATCTCCTGGATCGACATTCTCGCGATGGCGGGCGCGAGCGGCACCGCCTTCGTCGCCAAGGCCGAGCTTGCCACCGCGCCCGTCGTCGGCTGGCTAGCCAGCCTCAACCGCACGGTTTTCGTCAAGCGCGAGCACCGCATGGGTGTGGCCGAGCAGATCAACGCCTTGAAGGAAGCCCTCGTCGACAACTGGTCGGTCACGGTCTTCCCCGAAGGCACCACCACCGACGGCCAGTCGCTCCTCCCCTTCAAGACTTCGATGCTCTCCGTCCTCGAGCCGCCCCCGCCGGGCGTGCTCGTCCAGCCCGTAATCCTCGACTACGGCCCCGTCGCCGAGTGGATCGGCTGGATCGGCGAGGAGGGCGGCCTCAACAACGCCAAGCGCGTGCTGTCACGCAAGGGCAGCTTCAAGGTCCGCCTCCACTACCTCGAGCCCTTCTCTCCTGAGGACTTCAAGGGCCGCAAGGCGATCGCCAACGAGTCCCGCCGCCGGATCGAGGAAGCCCTGATCGAGATCCGCGGCCACCCCTTGCGCCCCTTCGCACACACGGTCGCCCCAGTGCGCTACGAGCCCAAGCCCGAGACCGCCGACTGACACGCGGCCGCCGCCCGTGTTGGAGACACATGAGACACTGTACAGGCGCGAAATACTCTCCGCGCTCAAGAGGCGCTCGGCAGGGGCATCTAAACGGGCGTCAGCGGGGGCCATGGGCGCGAGTGTGTCACGCGCGACACTTGTAGGAAAGCCCGCAATTTCCGCGCCTTGCCGGCCCGCCAGTTACAACCCCGCGCGCACCAGCCAATCGTGGAAAATCCGCACCGGGCGGCTTTCCAGCGCCACCGGGCGGCACACGAACCAGTAGGAATAGGGGCTCTCGACCGGCGCACCGGGCAGGTTGATCAGGCGGTTGTCGTTGGCGCGGCGCAGGTGATCGTCGTGCATGATCGCGATGCCGAGGCCTTGGGCGGCCGCCTCCAGCATCAGCGCGCCCGAATCGTAATGGTCGATCGCCGCCGGGTCCATCTGTTCGAGCCCGTTGGCCTTCTTCCACGCGACGAAGCTCTCGGGCAGTTCGTTGTGGATCAGGAAGGTCTGCTTGGCCATCACCTCGGGGGTGATTTCCGGGATGGCGCGCGCGGTATCCTTCGAACAGATCGCGTGGACGAGGTTGTGGTCGAGCCGCACCGCGTGGAGCCCGCTCGCCGGCCCGCGCGAGAGGATGATCGCGGCATCGAGCGTGTCGCCCACCCGGTCTTCGAGATGCGGGGCGGTGTCGATATCGATGTGGAGCAGCGGATGGCGCTTCCGCAACTCGCCCAGCCGCGGGAACAGCCGCTGGCTGCCGAACATCGGCAGGACGCCGAGGCGCAGGCGCAAAAGTGCGATATTGTCCGACTGGCTCTCCACCGCGCGCGCAAGCGCTTCCATGTGCGGATTGACCGCCTCGTAGAAGGCCTGACCCTCGTCGGTCAGCTGCATCGATTGCCGCGCGCGGGTGAACAGCTTCTTGCCGACGAATTCTTCCAGATTGCTGATCCGCCGCGACAGCGCCGAGGGGCTGAGGCCGATCTCCTCCGCCGCAGCACGGGCCGAACCCAGACGCACGGTGCGCATGAAGGCCTCAAGGGCGCGAAGCGGGGGCAGGCGGCGTGCAGGCATTCTCATATCTCCTCACTGGCAGAAGATACGGTGCCGCGCGCGCACGGATGCAAAAAATCGAAGAAAAAATGTGGAAGGCGGCAAAAAGTTGCGCCTACTGCACCTCTTCCTCGGTCACGGGAGGGTGCAGCCGCAGGCGCGTGACGTGGGTTTCGTCGCCCGCCGTCACTTCAATCCGCCAGCCGCTGGTATGTTCCAGCACCGTGCCGACCGGCGGTACCGCTTCGGCGAGCACGAAGGCGAGGCCGCCCAAGGTGTCGACGCTTTCGGCAACCTCGGCGAGGCGCGGATCGATCTTTTCGGCAATGTCGTCGAGCTCGGCGCGCGCGTCGACATCCCACATCCCCTCGCCAATCGGGGTGATCAGTTCCGGCGGGGCCTCGTCATGCTCGTCCTCGATATCGCCAACGATTTCCTCGACGAGGTCTTCGATGGTGATCAGCCCGTCGGTGCCCGAGAACTCGTCGAGCACGATGGCGAGGTGCACGCGCTGGGTGCGCATGTCGGCGAGCACGTCGAGCGCCCCGCGCGCCTGCGGCACATAGAGCGGCTGGCGCATCAGCGTGGTCCAGTCGGCGGGCGGCGGCGTGCCGTTGGCAAGGAAGGGGAAGACATCCTTGATGTGGATCATCCCGATCACGCTGTCGAGCGTGTCGCGGTAGACCGGCATGCGCGAATGGCCGTGTTCGGAAAAGGCGGCGACCATTTCCTCCCAGCTGATCGTCGCTTCCACCGCGATGATCTCGCCGCGCGGGACGGCGACATCGTCGGCATCGTGTTCGGAAAAGTGGAGCAGATTGCGCAGCATCTGCCGCTCGACCCGCGACAGGTCGCCGCCGGTGGCCGCGCCTTCACCCGGGCCGCCGTTCTCGTCCTCGTGCTCGTCGATCGCTTCTTCGAGCTGTTCGCGCAAGGACCGCGCGCCCTCGAACCCGAGCATCTTGCGAAACGCGGCAATCAGCCCGCTGCTACTGTCCGCTTCTCCCGACGGGGACGCGGACGAATGGGAATCGGCCATGGCCTTGCGAGTGGCTCCTGTTGCTACCTGTCGCCATATGGGTCAGCGATGCCCAGTTTGGCAAGTATGCGGGTCTCCAGCTGCTCCATCGCCTCGGCCTGTTCGTCGCTGTCGACATGGTCGTGACCGGCGAGGTGGAGCAGGCCGTGGACGATGAGATGGGCGGCGTGGGCTTCGAGCGTGATGCCCTTCTCCGCCGCCTCACGCGCGCAGGTTTCATAGGCGAGCGCGATGTCGCCGAGCATGACCGGGGGGCCGTCGGCGGCGAGGGCTTCGAGCTCCCCGCGCTCCAGCATCGGGAAGGAGAGGACGTTCGTGGGCTTGTCGCGCTGGCGCCATTCCCGGTTGAGCGAGTGGACCTCGGCATCCGAGGTGAACAGCAGGCTGGCAGTGAGGCGTGGGTTGGCGAGCAGCGGCTCGCCCTCGCCCGCTGCAGCGGCGGCGCGTGTGGCGAGCGCTTCCCATTCGCCCGCGGGCCAATCTTCGATGTCGATGTCGAGTTCCATGCTCGCGCGCCTTAGCCCGGAATCCCGGCCGGGGGAAAGCTGCGTCCTTGCACAGTTTCGCCCTTCGATTCCGCCCCAATCCCCGCTAGCCTCACGCTCGGACGACACATTCCGGGGGGAATTGCGATGCGACTTGCCACATGGGTGATCGGTGCAACGCTGTGGGCAGGAGGCGCAGCCGTGGCGCTGGCCGAGCCCGAGTTGCCCGCGCTGCCCGATCTGACGCCTGCGACCGCAGAGGAGGAAGCTGCGGCACTCGACTGGATCAAGGCCAGCGGCGTCGCCTTCGACCCCTCGGCCTATGACACCGCGACCCTTGCGCCGCTCGCCGAACGGCTCGGCGGCGCGCGGGTGATCGGCATTGGGGAGGCGACCCATGGCTCGCACCAGGATCAGGCCTTCAAGGCCGCGCTGATCCGGCAGCTCGTCGCCAGCGGGCAGATCGAGGTGCTGATCCTCGAGGCCAATCGCGAGCCGGCGCTGGCCTTCGACCGCTACGTCCGCGAGGGGATCGGCGATCCCGCCGCGGTGATGCAGACCCCGGCCTTCTTCCGCATCTGGAAGAATGACGAATTTGCAGGCTTGCTGCTGTGGCTGCGTCACTGGAACCGGACCGCCGAGCGCAAGGTCCGGATTGTTGGGGTGGACGTGCAGGATGGCGGGCGCGACGCGGCGGCGGCGCTGGCGCTGGCGGAGCGGCACGACCCTGCCGCCGCCGCACGCCTGCGCGCCGATCTCGCCCCTCTGATCGCCGCCATGGACAAGCCGCGAACCCGCTTCGTCGATTGGCTGATCGATGCCACGCGCGCCGAAACGGAGCGTGCGGCCACCGCCGCCGCCGCGCTCGACGCGTGGTTCGAGGCCGCTCCTGCTGCCGCCCGCGCCGATCCCGGCTTTGCCGAAGCGCGCTGGGCGGCGCGTGCCGCTCATCAGGCCTTCATGGCCTTCGAGTTCGAACGCGCCGATGCCGACAAGTCCAAGGCCGATGCCGCCTATTTCGCCCGCCGCGATCGCTCCATGGGCGAAAACGCCCTTGCCATGCTGGAGCAGGACGAACGGGGGGCATTGTGGGCGCATGATTCGCATGTGCTCGAGGATCTGCCCGACATCGCCAAGGCGGTGGGCTTCGTGACGGTCGGCACGGTGCTGCGCGAGAAGCTGGGGGAGGATTACGCCACCGTCGGCTTCACGTGGTCGCAAGGCGCCTTTCGCGCGACGCTCGTGCCCGAAGGCGCCGACTTCACGCGCGCCTCGCAGCGCCAGACGCTCGAACCCTTCAGCTTGCCCAACAACCGCCCGGGAGAACTCGGCCACGTGTTCGACCGCACCGGCCAGACGGCGATGTGGATCGATCTCGCCCGTCGCCCGGCCGAGGGCCCGGTCGCGCGCTGGACGGGACGACCTTACTGGCGCGGCTGGTCAGGCTGGATCGTCAACCCGGCGAATTGGCAGGTCACCAGTTTCGAGACAGGCGACATTCCCCTGCCCGTCAGCATGGGGCACGATGTGATCGTGTGGTTCAAGACCATCAGCCCCTCGCACCTGTGGCCGCAGCCGCCTGTCGAGGCGCCGCCGCCGCAACCGGTCTCTGCCAGCGGCGGCTAGCTAGGCCCCCTCCCCCTCGTCCTTGCCCTCGTAGGCCTCGACGATCCGCCCGACGATCGGGTGGCGCACGACGTCGGCGGCGGAGAAGCGGATGGTGCCGAAGCCCTCGACGCCCTCCAGCCGTTCGACCGCGTCGTTGAGGCCGCTCATGCGCGGGCCGCCGGGGATGTCGACTTGGCGCGGGTCGCCGCAGATCACCATCCGGCTGTTCTGGCCGAAGCGTGTCAGGAACATCTTCATCTGCTCGCGGGTGGTGTTCTGCGCCTCGTCGAGGATGATGAAGCTGTCGGCCAGCGTGCGCCCGCGCATGAAGGCGATCGGCGCGATCTCGATCTCGCCGTTCGCCAGCCGCCGTTCGACCTGTTCGGGCGGCATGCAGTCGTTGAGCGCATCATAGAGCGGGCGAAGGTAGGGATCGACCTTCTCCTTCATGTCGCCGGGCAGGAAGCCGAGCTTCTCGCCCGCCTCGACCGCCGGGCGCGAGAGGATCAGGCGCTGGACGGAGCCGGTGATGAGCTGGCTCACCGCCTGCGCCACCGCGATATAGGTCTTGCCGGTGCCTGCCGGGCCGAGAGCGAAGATGATGTCCTCCTTGGCCAGCGCGCGCATATATTCGATCTGCGTCGCCGAGCGGGGGACGATGGTCTTCTTCCTCGTGCGGATCATGATCGGCGGCGCGCCCTCGTCGCCCGCGATGATCCCTTCGAGCGTCGGTTCGGCCGACATCGCGATCAGCGCCTCGACCGCGCCGCTGTCCAATGCCTCGCCGCGCGCGAGGCGGTCATACATGGTCTTGAGGGTCTCGCGCGCCCGGGCGACGTCATCCTCGGGCCCCTCGATCACCACCTGGTGCCCGCGTGCGTGGATGAACACACCGAGCCGGTTCTCGACCTGCACCAGATTGGAATCGAACTGGCCGAACAGGGGGCCGAGCAGGGCCTGGTTCTCGAAGGTCAGATCGACACGCGCGCGCCGCTGTGCCGGAATGCCGCGCGGATCGGGCGAGAGCGCCGGATGCCCGGCACGGGAGGGTCGTCGGCCCATAAGGTCCTTTGGCTGCGGCAGAAGGACGATCCCTCGGCCCTTGAGTCGCGAGCCTAAGCGCCCCGCGCGCCTTGGCAAGCCGGGTGCGGCGAGATGGTGGTGGAAAGTCACGGATGCTTCACATGCGCGCCCGATCTGTGCTATTATTGCCGCATCAAGTCCTTGAAAGGATGAAGTATATGCGCAGGCTTGCAGGTCTCCTGATCGCGCTTTCGTTCGCCGCAGCCGCGGCCGCGCAGGACGCCCCGCCCCGCTCCACGCCCGAGATCATCGTGCGCCCGCCCCCGACCGAGGCCGAGCGGCACCGGGAGCTGCGCGAATTCACCCGCGCCGTGATCCGCCCGCCGCGCCTGAACCACCCGGTCGCCAAGTTCGCCTTCCCGGTTTGCGTCACCGTGCTCGGCCTCGCGCCCGATGATGCCGCGGTGATCGCCGAACGCATCCGGGAGAATGCCGAGGCGCTGGGCGTCGGCGCCGACCGCTCGCCGACCTGCGTGCCGACGGTGCGGGTCGCCTTCATGGCCCCGGCGGCGGGCCCGCCGGAGAGCTGGCTGACTGCGGAATCGCCGCAACTCGCCCACCTTGCGGGCTATCAGAAAGAGCGCGTGCTGGGCGAGGCGGGGCCGGTGAGGGCGTGGAACAAGGTCTCGGTGCGGGACGCGCTCGGCAATGCCTTCCGGCCGCAGCTGGGCGATCAGCAGCGGTTCCCGACCTACACCGAAATCCAGCCATTGAGCGCCTCGGACCCCATCGTCACCACCGAGATCACCGGCGCCGCCGTGCTCATTTCGCGCGACGCGGCGCACGGGTTCACGCTCGGCCAGCTGGCGGATTATGCGACGGTACGCGCGCTGCTCGGCACGGGTCCGGTCGAAGGCGATGCGCCCGCGCCGACGATCCTCACGCTGTTCAGCAATCCCGCCCCGCCCGTCGCGCTGACCGATTACGACAGGGCGCTGGTGCGCGAGCTCTACGACGCCTCGCGCAATGCCAAGCCGCGCCGGGTCTACAACGACATCGCCCGCGCGGCGGTGGCGGCGGAGCGCTCAGACGGGCGCGCGAAGCAGGCCCCGTAGCGAGTTCGGCCCCGCCTCGGCCAGCGTCACCTCGACGAGGTCGCCGATGGCGTGGTCGCCCTCGAAATGTACACTCTGGAGCCACGGCGACTTGCCGAGCCACTGGCCCGGGTGCCGCCCGGTGCGCTCGACCAGCACTTCGCACCGCTTGCCGAGGCTCGC
Organism: Erythrobacter sp. CCH5-A1; assembly: GCF_001557115.1. Lineage (GTDB taxonomy): Bacteria > Pseudomonadota > Alphaproteobacteria > Sphingomonadales > Sphingomonadaceae > Erythrobacter. The sequence goes on along the minus strand of NZ_LSKQ01000105.1, from coordinate 17,361 downwards.
CTGATTGAAGGCGAGCTGGTGCGCGCCGATGCGCTGCTGCAAGCGCTGGAGGCGCTCGTCCATCACCTCTGGCACGATCTGGCCCTCCATCGTCGCCGCGGGGGTGCCGGGCCGGGGCGAGTATTTGAAGCTGAAGCAGGCGGCGTAGCGCACCGCGTCGACGATGCTCAGCGTCTCGGCAAACTCGGCCTCGGTCTCGCCCGGGAAACCGACGATGAAATCGCCCGAGAGCGCGATGTCGGGGCGCGCGGCGCGGAAGCGCTCGATCAGCCTGAGGTAGCTTTCCGCCGTGTGCTGGCGGTTCATCGCCTTGAGCACCCGGTCGCTTCCGGACTGCACGGGCAGGTGCAGATAGGGCATGAGCTTGGCCACCTCGCCATGCGCGGCGATGAGGTCCTCGTCCATGTCGTTGGGGTGGCTGGTGGTGTAGCGGATGCGCGCGAGGCCATCGATCCCCGCCAGCACCCGGATCAGCCCGCCGAGGCCCACGCGGCGCCCCTTGTCGTCCTCGCCCGCCCATGCGTTGACGTTCTGGCCGAGCAGCGTGATCTCCTTCGCCCCCGCTTCGACCAGTTTGCGCGCTTCGGCGACCAGATGGCTGAAAGGCCGCGAGATTTCCGCGCCGCGGGTATAGGGCACCACGCAATAGGTGCAGAACTTGTCGCAGCCTTCCTGCACCGTGAGGAAGGCGCTCGGCCCCCGCTTGCGCCGCGCCGGGAGCGCGTCGAACTTGGCGATGGCGGGCATGTCGGTATCGGTCGCGCGCTCGCCGTTCGCGGCGCGGTCGAGCATCTCGGGCAGGCGGTGATAGGCCTGCGGGCCGACCACGATGCTCACCGCCGGGGCGCGCGCCATGATCTCCTCGCCCTCGGCCTGCGCGACGCAGCCGGCGACCGCGATGAGCGGCTTCTTCCCCGCCTCCTCGCCCGCCTTCACGAGGCGGCCGATGTCCGAATAGACCTTCTCGGCGGCCTTCTCGCGGATGTGGCAGGTGTTGAGGATGACGAGATCGGCCTCCTCCCCCTCGGGCGCAGGCGTGATGCCGCGCTCGGCGAGCAGCTCGCCCATGCGCTCGCCGTCATAGACGTTCATCTGGCAGCCGAAGCTCTTGACCCGGTAGGTCTGGGGGGGCGCGGAGGGTTTCATGAGGGGTGCGCCTTTAGCGCCGATGGGGCTGCGGTTCAACGGCCCGCCTCACGGAGCGATGATCCCGTAGACCCCCCATATTTCGGTGATCTTGCCGCCCTTTTCCCGCCACCGCACCGACCACAGGGTGCTGAACATCGATCCCGAACGGAAATCCATGCTGCGAATGTGCTCTTCGAAGGAGGGCTGCTCGAAATCCGGCTCCCAGTTTTCCGGTCCCTCGAAGCCTTGCTGCTTCAGAACCGAAACCATCGCGGCGGCTTCGGAACCTGCAGGGAAACGCTGCTTTACCCGCTGGTCGAAAGCGGGTTGGGCCTGATCCACCTTTTGCGGCAGATCGGCCCCGATGGGCGGGACCCGCGCGACCGCACCATCGCAGGCAGTCAGCGCCAGGAAACTGGCGCCGACTGCCGCTTTCCAATGATGCCGAGGCTTACGCAACCGTCGCCTTGACGATCTTCCCCGGCGCACGCGGCGGTTCGCCCTTGGGGATGGCGTGGACGTGTTCCATGCCGCTCACCACCTGGCCCCACACGGTGTATTGCTTGTCGAGGAAGCGCGCGTCGTCGAGGCAGATGAAGAACTGCGAGTTGGCGCTGTTGGGGTTCTGCGCGCGGGCCATCGAGCACACGCCTTCGACGTGGGGCTCGGCGTTGAATTCGGCCGCAAGGTCGGGCTTGTCGCTGCCGCCCATGCCGGTGCCGGTTGGGTCGCCGCCCTGCGCCATAAAGCCGGCGATCACGCGGTGGAAGATCACCCCGTCGTAGAAGCCTTCCTGTGCCAGTTCGGTGATGCGCGCGACGTGGCCGGGGGCAAGGTCAGGGCGCAGCTTGATGACGACGTCGCCGGTCTCGCCAGTGCCGTTGTCGAGGGTGAAGGTGAGGGTCTCGGCCATTTGGGGTATCTCCTGCGTCAATTTGCCCGCGCTTTTAGCAGCCATCTCGTCCCTGTCACCCTCAACCCTTGCTTTTGCGCCCTCCCCGCCTAAACCGCCCCCATGGCCGACGATCTCCTCTCCGACGACGATCTGCTGATCGCCGACACCGGCGAGGCCGAAGTGCGTCCCGACGACCGCGTCGACGACGAACGCCACGACGAGGAGAACCGCCTCAAGGCCGATTATGTCGGCGCGGTGCGCGACGCACTCGATGATGGCGACAAGGGCGCGGTCTATGACCTCGTCGAGCCGCTCCACGCCGCCGACATCGCCGACCTGATCGAGCTGCTCGACAGGTCCGAACGCGCGCAGCTGGCGAGCGCGATCACCGATCTGATGACCAGCGACGTGATCGCCGAGCTCAACGATTACGTGCGCGAGGACCTGATGGAGGCCCTACCCGCGCAGGCGGTCGCCACCATTGCCGAACAGCTCGACACCGACGATGCGGTGCAGCTGATCGAGGACCTCGATGCCGAAGACCAGGCCGCGGTCATCGCCGAGCTCGAGCCGGAAACCCGCGAAGCCGTGGCGAGCGCGCTCGCCTACCCGGAGGAGACCGCCGGGCGCCTGATGAGCCGGCACTTCGTCGCCGTGCCCGAGGCGATGACGGTCGGCAACCTCATCGATTTCCTGCGCGACGAGGGCGATCTCGAACACGATTTCTTCGAGGTCTTCGTGATCGACGAGCGCCACCACCCGGTCGGAACCTGCGCGCTCTCGTGGATCCTGACCACGCCGCGCGGCGTGAAGCTCACCGATGTGATGAAGCGCGACCAGACCCTGATCCCGGTGACGATGGACCAGGAAGAGGTCGCGCTGATGTTCCAGAAATACGCGCTGATCTCGGCCGCGGTGGTGGACGAGAGCGGGCGTCTGGTCGGGCAGATGACGGTCGACGATATCGTCCACATCATCTCCGAGGAAGCGGGCGAGGACGCGCTGCTCCTGAGCGGTGCGGGCGATGGCGACATCAACGAGCCCATCGTCGACAGCTACAGGGCGCGCGTGCGCTGGCTTTTGGCGAACCTCCTCACCGCCTCGGTTGCCTCGACCGTGATCGCGCAGTTCGAGGATGTGATCGCGACTATGGTGGCACTCGCGGTGCTGATGCCGATTGTCGCCGGGATCGGCGGCAATGCGGGGACGCAAACGCTCGCGGTGACGGTGCGCGCGATCGCCACCAACCAGCTGACCGATGCCAACACCTGGCGCGCGATCCGCCGCGAGATGTCGATTGCGGCGCTGAACGGCGGGACGGTCGCGCTGGTGATCGGCGGGATCGTGGCGGTGCTGTTCCAGAACCCCTTGCTGGGGCTGGTGATCGGCGCGGCGATGCTGTGCAACATCGTGATCGCGGGCTTTGCCGGCGTGCTGGTGCCGCTGACGCTCCAGCGCTTCAAGGCGGACCCCGCGATCTCCTCCTCGATCTTCGTCACCATGACCACCGATTCGATGGGCTTCCTGGTCTTCCTAGGTTTGGCAGTGGTGAGCGGTCTCGCCCGCTGATAGCCTCGCTCCCGACAAGACAACGGAGAGAGTGATGGCAGGACGGGTGGGCGGCAAGGTGGTGCTGCTGACGGGCGGCGCGATGGGTCTCGGCAAGGCGGCGGCGAAAGCGCTGATTGCCGAGGGCGCGGCAGTCACGATTACCGACATCGACGAGGCCGCAGGCCGCGCCACGGCGGTGGAGCTGGGCTGCGGCTACATCCGGCAGGACGTCACCGACTGGGCCCGCTGGCAAGAGGTAATCGCCGAGGTCGAAGCCACCCACGGACGGCTGGACGTGCTGGTCAACAACGCCGCGATCACCGTCTTCGGGAGCATCGCCGACATTTCGCCGGAGGATTTCCGGCGCTGCTACACGGTCGATGTCGATTCAATTTTCATGGGCTGCAAGGCGGCGATCCCCTTGATGGCGCGGGGTGGCGGGGGTTCCATCGTCAACTTCTCGAGCGCCGCGGGCAACAAGGTGTCGCCCGATCTGGCCGCCTACAACTCCGCCAAGGCGGCGGTGGTGACGCTGACGAAGAGCATCGCGCTCTACTGCGCGCGCGAGCAGAACGGGGTGCGGGTTAACTCGGTCCAGCCCGGCACGATCCTCACCCCCAATGTCGAGAGCGTCATCGCCGGCACCCCCGATCCCGAGGCGACCCGCGCGGCCTTCTCGGTCGCGCAACCCATAGGCCGGATGGGCGAGGTCGAGGATATCGCGCATCTCGTGGTCTATCTCGCCAGCGACGAGAGCAGGTTCGCCACCGGCGCGCCCTTCATCGTCGACGGCGGGCTGAGTATCGCATGAGCGCCGACCGCTTCGCCATCATCGACCTCGCCGCGCTCTACATGCGCGGGCTCGACCGGCTGGACGGGGCGCTGCTCGAGGCTCAGTTCTGGCCCGATGCGAGGTGTGAATACGGGGTGTTTTCGGGCGGGCCTGCCGACTTCGCGGCGTTCTGCATGGAGATGCTGAAAGAGCACCGGCGCAACCACCACATGCTCGGCCAGCACCTGATTGATTTCGTCTCGGAGGACGAGGCCTTCGGCGAAGTCTACTACCAGGCCTACCACCGCGTCTTCGACCACAGCGGCGCGCCGCGCGACCTGTTCATCGCGGGCCGCTATGTCGACCGCTACGAGCGCCGTGCGGGCGCCTGGAAGATCGCCTACCGCTCCGAGCTGGTCGACTGGGTGCGCGATGATCCGGCCAGCGACGCGATAGTCGGCGTCACCCCCTTCATCATGGGCGAGCGCAAGCCCGCCGACCCGCTCTACAATCGCGAGGCGATGCGGTGAGCCGTCCCGACCTCACCGCCCCCGCCGACCCGTCGCTCGCCCCCGGCGAGGCGCGCTGTCCGGGGCCTTCGATGCAGGACATCCTCGATGCCGACGGGGACAGTCCCCCCGCCGCGATGCGCGAGCAGGCCTACACCTTCCTCGGCGATGCCGACCTGCCTTTTGCGCGCTACACCGATCCGGCCTTCCACGACCTCGAAATGGAGCGCCTGTGGCCGAATGTCTGGCAATGGGCCTGCCGCGAAGAACACATCCCCGATCCCGGTGACCGCTATGTCTACGACGTCGGCCACCATTCGGTGCTGGTGGTGCGGGGTGTCGACATGGCGATCCGCGCCTTCGTCAATTCCTGCCCGCACCGAGGGATGAAGTTCGCCGCCGAAGGCTCGCGCGGGGTGCGGCGCGCGAACATCCGCTGTCCCTTCCACGGGATGAGCTGGAACCTCGACGGCACCTTGCGCGAAGTCCCCTGCCGCTGGGACTTCCCGCACGTCACCGACGAGAACTTCGGCCTCGACGAAGTGGCGTGCGGCACCTGGGGCGGGTTCGTTTTCATCCATATGGGCGAGAACCCGCCCCCGCTCGCCGAACAGCTGGAAGTCATGCCGGAGCATTTCGAACTCTGGCCGATGCACGACCGCTACGTGGCGCTCCACACCGAGAAGGTGCTGCCCGCCAACTGGAAGATGGCGATGGAGGCGTTTCTCGAGGCCTTCCACGTCCTCGAGACCCACGCGCAAGCGGTCCACACCGCGGCTGACGCCAATGCGCAATACGACATTTTCGGCAGGCACGTGTCGCGCTTCATCCATGCGGTGGGCGTGCCCTCGCCCCACCTCAGGCAGGAGGTCAGCGAGGCGACGCTGTTCGGCAAGCTCGGCCGCGATCCCGCCACGCTCCCGCCGGGCGCCAAGGCCCGCGCCGAACATGCGCGGCTGCTGCGCGAGGAACTGGGAGCCGCCTTTGGCACCGACCTGTCGAACGTTTCCACCACCGAGATGATGGATTCGATCGAGTATTTCCTCTTCCCCAACGCCTTCTTCTTCCCCGGCATCGGCATCCGCCTGTGCTATCGCTTCCGCCCGCTCGGGCCGGACGAGTGCCTGCACGAGATCCTCGTGCTGCAACCCTTGCCCGCAACTGGCGAACGGCCTGCCCCCGCGACCCCGATCCGGCTCGGCGTGGAGGACAGCTACACCACCGTCCCCGGCTTTGCGCTGGCCGAAATCCTCGATCAGGATACCGAGAACCTCAAGCTCCAGCGCGACGGGGCCAAGGCTTCGCGCAAGGGTGCCCAGACGCTCGGGAACTATCAGGAAGCGCGCATCCGGCGACTGCATCTGACGCTCGACGAATACCTCAGCCGTTGACTCCCGCCGCCGGGTGCCGAACAAGGTCCCCATGCCGCTTCACCTGACCAAGATCGCCTTCGGGGCGAAGAGCTACGCGCATCTCGAAAGCTGGTACGAGAACCGCGAGGCGATTGCGCTGACCACCCGCAACCGGCCGACGCGGCACGCGGAATGCGTGGGCGGGTCGCTCTACTGGATCATCAACCACGCGATCGTCGCACGCTCGCCGATCCTCGGCTTCGAGAAGACGCAGGACGGGCGGTGGGACATCGTGCTCGAACCGCGCCTGATCCGCGTCCACACGAGCCCCAAGCGCGCGCATCAGGGCTGGCGCTATCTCACCGAGGACAAGGCCCCCCGGGACGTGGCCGCGGGCGAGGATATCGGCGATGCCCTCCCCGGCAAGCTGGCGATGAAGCTCGAGCGCCTCGGGCTGGTCTAACCCTGCACGCGCGGCGGCGCGGTGCCGGTGCAGCACAGGAACGCCGCGCCGGTGAGGATCATGTTGAGCCCCACCACCAGCCCCAGCACCGCCAGCGACCAGCCGCCCGGCAGACCGAGCAGCACCAGCGCTCCCAGCAGCAGCGACAGCAGGCCCGAGACAAGGAACAGCCCCCATCCGCGCTGCGGTCGGATCTGCGCCGCCATCAGCATCCGCGCGATCCCGTCGGCCGCGAAGAAGGCGCCCAGCGCCAGCGTCAGCGCGAGCAACCCGGCGAAGGGATTGGCAAGAAACACCAGCCCGCCGAGCAGGTAAAGCACCCCGAGCATGATCTGCACCGCCCGCCCCTGCCAGCCGTGCACGCGGAACGCGTGGACCAGCGCCGCGATCCCGCCCGCGAGCAGCGTGAGTCCGACCACGAGATTGAACGACAGCGCCGCCAGCAGCGGGAAGGCGAGCGACAGCACGCCGACCACCACCAGCACCGCACCCAGCACGACGAAGCCGCCGCGCCGCACCGAGGGACGCGCGCCGGTGCTCTTGTATTGCGCCTTGGGATAGGCGGCCATCGGCTCTTGCCTCCTTGGAGATCGGGACAGCGGGCGGCGGGGCGGCGAGCTGCGCCCCCGCCCGCCGCCCGCGCCGGGTCATGCGATCAGAAGCCGACCGCGCGCGCATTGCCCGCGTTGTGCCCGCCGTTGCGCATCAGCACCTCGCGCAGCTTGGCCTCGTCGACGCCGATATCCTCGACCGTCACCACCACGCCGCCATTCTTGATGCGGTCGTTGTAATAGGTCGCGTCCTCCTCGCTGACGCCGTGCTTGGTGAGGGTTTCGTTGAGCGTCCCGCCGATCGCGCCGAGCACGGCGCCGATGCCGACCGCCTCGGGCACTGCGGCCGCCGCGATGGCACCCGCTGCCGCAAGCGGACCGACGCCCGGGATCGCCAGCGCGGCCACCCCGAGGCCCGCGCCCAGCGCGCCCCCGCCGAGCACGCCGCGCAGCACGTTGCGGTGGTCCTCGTCGGTCACCTCGCCCGCGCCTGTCGAGGCGGTGGTGGTGCCCTTGTGATGGGCGATCACCGACATGTCGTTGTCGCCGATCCCGAGCGAGCGCAGGTCATTGACCGCGCGCTCGGCTTCGGCGTGGCTGTCGAAAATCGCGGATACCTTGGACATTGCTGTTCTCCTGCAAGGTGCAAGCGCCCGCACGGGGATCGCGAGGGCGCGTGGCAACGACTTGCAGGAGTGGACGCGCGGAGGCGCTGTCATGGGTGGGTGATGGGGCGGCGCTCAGCCGAATTCCGGGTCAGGTGGTCGCGCCGCCGACGGCGCTCATTCGCGTTCCATTGGCCGGATGCGGTTGCGATTCCGCGCGACCGCGCGCTTGCCCGCCGCATACAACCCGATCGCAGCACCCACTGCCGGAATGAACCAGATCATGGCGAACAGCGTGAGCTCGGCCCCGGTTCCGCCTTCGAGCAGCTTCCAGCTGTGCCACATGTCCTCGATCATGCACTTGCGGCGGCAGGTGAAGCCGTAATCCTCGCGCCAGCCGATGGTCTTGCCAAGCCGTGCATAGAGATAGCCATAACCGACGATGATTGCACAAAGGCCGCCGACAACCAGCGTGAACCACAAGGCACCCAGCTGGCGGAACAGCGCGGCGAGGTCCCGGAACGACTGCATGGGCTTAGTTGCCGTCGCCTCAGCCCGCCGCCGCCCGACTTTTTTCCGCGACCCGGCGCAGCGCATTGACATAGACCTCGGGTCCTTGCGCACCGGGAATCAGGAACTTGTTTTCGACGATCATCGCCGGGACGCCCGAGATGTTCATGTCCCACGCCTGGGCTTCTTCGGCGAGCACGCGGGCTTCGAGGTCAGGGTCGTCGAGCGCGGCCTTGGCGGCCTCGCGGTGCAGGCCGGTGCTCGCCGCGATGTCGAGCAGCACCATCCGGTCACCGAGGTTGCGGCGCTCGTTGAAATGGGCACGGAACAGCGCGAGTTTCAGCGCGGTCTGCACCCCGGGCCCGGCCTGCTCGAGCGCGAAGGCGAGGAGCTTGTGGCAATCGCGGGTGTTCCACATCATCGCAGGGGGCGCTTCGTCCTCGCCTTCATAAGAGAGCGAGACGCCCGCCCCTTCCGCAATCGCCTTCATCTGCCCGCGGATGCGCGCGCCCTCCTCGGCGGGGCGGCCATATTTGCGGCGCAGGTGCGCTTCCTGCTCCTCGCCCTCCGGCGGCATTTGCGGGTTGAGTTCGAACGGCCGCCAGCGGATTTCCGCCGCGATCTCGCCCTCGAGTTCCTTGAGGGCTTTGGTCAGCTGGCCGTAGCCGATCAGGCACCACGGGCACATGACATCGGAATAGATGTCGATGGTGAGGCTCTGCGGAGCGCTCATCGGTCGAGCCACCAGCACACGAGGTGATGGGCGATAGCGAAGGGACGCGGGAAATAGAGCAGGTCGGTCCCCGACTCCCCCGCCGCCCGCGCGGCTTCCAATTCCGCGCGCGTGAACCAGCGCGCGTCTTCGAGCTCGGTTGTGTCGATGGTGAGTTCGGGGTCGTCGGCGACCGAGGTGCAGCCGATCATCAGCTGGCTCGGGAAAGGCCAGGGCTGGCTGGCGATGTAGCGCACATCGCGCACCCGCACCCCCGCCTCCTCGTGGATCTCGCGCGCGACCGCTTCCTCGATGGTCTCGCCCGGTTCGACGAAGCCCGCGAGCGCGGAATACATCTTCGGCGGAAAGCGCGGCTGGCGGCCGAGGAGGAGCTTGTCCTCATGCTCGACCAGCATGATCGTCACCGGGTCGGTGCGCGGGAAGTGGTCCGCGCCGCAATTGTCGCAGTGCCGCTGCCAGCCGCCCTTGACGAGCTTGGTCGCCGCGCCGCAACGCGCGCAGAAGCGGTGGCGGGCGTGCCAATCGGCGAGGCTCCTCGCTCCGCCGTAGATCGCCAGATCGGGGGGCGAGAGCTGCATCATCAGCTGCCATGCCCGCGGCATGGCATAGGCCGGGCCATCCGCGCCGACGCCCGGTACGGGGACGAAGTGGGCCTTGCCGTCGAGCATCCCGAGGAACACCAGTTCGGCATCCTCGGCCACGTCGGCCAGCGAGCCCCAGACGAGGCCGCGCTGATCATCCACCCCCGGCAGCAAGCCATCGAGCAGCAGCACCTTGGCGCGCCAGTTCATCAGTCCCGCCAGCGCCTCGGGATCGGTGCGGATATGATCCGCACGGTCAAGCGGCGATCCGGCGAAGGCCATTCCCGGGGCTGCGGCAGGTGCGTGCATCAGGCGGCTTTCTTGTGCGCGCGCATCGCCGCGAGGTCCTTCTCCAATGCGGCGAGGAATTCGTCGCGGATCGGATAGGCCTCGGACGGCATGTACTGGGTCCACAGGCACGAACGCAGCTTCATGCCGAAATCGACCGCGCCGAGCGTGCCCGCCGCCCCGCCCCAGCCGAAGCTGGAACCCTTGGACCGCCCGCCCGCGCCGTGCCCCTCGCCCTCGAGCCAGCTGCCCTTGAGATCGACGCTCGCCGGGATCAGGTTCGAGGTTCCGACACGCACCGCGTTCTCGCTCATCACGAACTTGCCGTCGAGCGTGCCGTAGCCGAGCAGCATCCTGAGGAAGCGGTCGTAATCCCTCGGGCTCGAGACGAGGCCCCCGCCGCCCGCCGGCACTTCGGGCGGATCGAGATAGATCGAGCTCGCGCCCGGATCGATCGGGAAGGGCACGCCGCCGATGACGCCGTAATTGTCGGTCAGGCGATGCGCCTCGCTCGCGGGCACCTGCATGAAGGTGCTGGTCATGCCGCAGGGGTCGAAGATGCGCTTCTTGAGGAAGGCTTCGAAGGGCATGCCGCTCACCACTTCGATCACCCGTCCGAGGAGGTCGATCGACGCCGAATAGCTCCACTTGGTGGCGGGCTGATACATCAGCGGCAGTTCCGCCAGGCGGTCGGCCCAGACCGCGAGGCCCGGCGCGGGCGTGACGGGCTCGACACCCGGGATCGGCAAGCGGCTCACCCGCCCGCCGATCAGACCCTGCTCGTTGAAGGCCTTCTGCAGCGGCCCCTTGCTGATGATCTGGTAGCCGAGCCCGGCGGTGTGGGTCAGCAGCATGCGGATGGTGATCGGCTGGTTGGCGGGCACGGTCTCGTCGAGCGGGCCCTCGGGATCGACCAGCACGCGCATGTTGCGGAAGGCGGGAAGGATCTCGTGGACCGGCTGGTCGAGGCCGAGCTTGTTCTCGTCGATCAGGATCATCGTCGCCATGCCGGTGATGGGCTTGGACATCGAATAGATGCGGTAGAGCGAATTCTCGTCCACCTGCGCCGGCTTGCCGAGCGCCAGCGTGCCGCCGCCCACCGTGTGCGGGTGATCCTCCTGCCCCCAGCCGAAGGTCAGGAACAGGTTGGCGACCTTGCGCCCACCCACGTACTTGTCGGCAAGCGCGGCGACATTGACCCAGTTTTCCGAGACATCATGGGCGAAGGCCGCGCGGCCGAAGGGCAGGCCCGAAAGCGCCGCGCCGCCTGCGAACAGCGCGCCCGTTCGCAACAGCGAACGCCGGGAGAAACGGGGGTCGGCCAGAGTGTCGAGGGGCATTGCACAGAATCTCCCAAAGGATTTTGCGCGCCTGTCTGCGGCAGGGCGCGGGCCCCGTCAATCCGCGCTTGGTCTTGCAAGCGATCGGTGTCTTATCTATATAAGACACATGCTCAACCTGCTCGCCTATCTCGTCGGCCTTGTCAGCCTTGTCATCGTCATCCCCGCGCAGATCCCGCTGCTCGGCTGGGCCAACTGGCTTGCGCTGCCGCTGATCGTGATCGGCGTGATCATCGGGGCGCTGTCGTCGAAGGACGGGGGACGCAATTTCTGCTTGGTGGTGCTGCTGATCGCGGGCGTTCGGCTGACTCTGGGCGGCGGCATCCTCTAGTTTTTGTTGTCGCATCGCCGGGGCGGAAGACCGGTTCCCACTTTTTCGCGCGATGCTTAGTCCGCCGCGAGCGCCAGCCGCGCGGCCTTGGCGAACAGGGTCGCGAGCCCCGCCTCGCCGATCTTGTCGACCGGCCACCACTGCCCTTCCCCCCGCGGCCGCGAGAGCGTTTCGAGCGCGCGCACCTCGAGCGTCAGGTGCGCATGGGTGAACCCGTGCCGCACCGCGCCGAGCCGCCGCCAATCGCCCGCGAGCGGCACCTTGCCCGCTCCGTCCTCGCGCGCGCTCCAGCCGTCATCGGGCAGCGCGCGCATCCCTCCCAGCATCCCCTCGGGCGGGCGGGTGACGAGCCAGACCTGCGTGCCCTTCGCGCGGGTGATCCAGAAGGCGGTGCCGCGCCGCTCGGGGACCTGCTTCTTTGGCGGCTTCACCGGCAGGCGCTCGGGCTCGCCCTGCTTGCGGCCTTCGCAGCTTTCGGCGAGCGGGCACAGGAGGCAGCGCGGCATCTTGCTGGTGCAGACATGACTGCCGAGATCCATCATCGCCTGCGCAAAGTCGCCCGCCCGATGTTCGGGCGTGATCGTCGCTGCCGCCGCGCGGATCGCCTTCCTCGCCCCTGGCAACGGTTCGGTTATAGCGAATAGCCGCGCGACCACCCGCTCGACATTGGCATCGACCACCACCGCGCGCTGCCCGAAGGCGATCGCGGCGATCGCGGCGGCGGTGTAGTCGCCGAGCCCGGGGAGCGCGCGCAATTCGGCCTCGGTCGAAGGAAAGCCGCCCCGCTCCGCCACCGCCCGCGCGCACTTCAAAAGATTCCGGGCGCGGGAGTAGTAGCCGAGCCCCGCCCATGCCGCCATGACGTCATCATCGCTGGCGGCCGCGAGCGCCTCGACCGTCGGCCAGATCGCAAGGAACTTGGCGAAATAGGGCTTCACCGCCGCCACGGTGGTCTGCTGGAGCATCACTTCCGACAGCCACACCCGGTAGGGCCACGCCGGGTCATCCGGCAGCGGCGCGCCCGGCGGATTGCGCCACGGCAGATGGCGCGCGTGGCGGCCATACCAGCCGAGCAGATTTTCGGAGATGCTGGCAGTCACGCGCGGCCTATGGCATGGCGGACGGACCCATGGGAAGCGACAAGAAAACTCCGAAACAATATACCCGACCCCGCGGTCAGGGCGCGAAGGCGATCGGCGATCTGATGCCCGAGATTGGCCGCACCGCCTTTCGCCGCTTCGGCTTCGTGCAATCCTCGGTCGTCACCCGCTGGCCCGAGATCGTCGGCCCGAAACACGCCCGCGTTTGCAGCCCCGAGGCGATCCGCTTTCCTCCGGGCGAGAAGGCGGAAGGGATCCTCCAGCTGGTGGTGATCCCCGCCCACGCGCCGCTCATCACGCAGGTGATCCCCGAGATCATCGAGCGGGTGAACCGCTTTTTCGGCTACCGCGCCGTCGCGCGGGTCAAGCTGCGCCACGGCGCAGTCACGCCGCCTGCGGATGGCCGCCCCGCCAAGCCCCCGCCCTCGCTGAAACCGATCCCGCTGGAATTGGGCGACAGCTTGCGCGATATCGGCGACCCCGAACTGCGCACCGTGCTCGAATCGCTCGCCCGCAGCCTCTCGAACAGCGAAGCCAAGACCCCACCGGAAGAATAGCCCCCATGCTCAAGCCCCTTCTTTCCGCCGCCGCCGCCGCCTTGGCGCTTGTCGCCGGCGTTGCCGCCGCCCAGGACCTCTCACGCCCCGACAGTTCCCTCGGGCCCAAGGCGAAGGCGTCCAACTGGCAGAATACGGTCACCCGCACCGATCGCGGCCATCTGGTGGGCGACCCGCAGGCCAAGACCACGCTGGTCGAGTTCATCAGCTACACCTGCCCGCACTGCGCCGATTTTGCCGCGCGCGGCGAACCGGCGCTCGATGTCGTGCTGCTCGGTCCGGGCAAGCTCAATGTCGAGGTGCGCCCGGTGATCCGCAACGGGCTCGACCTTGTGGTCACGCTGCTCGCCAATTGCGGCGATCCGGCGCAGTTCAAGGTACGCCACCGCGCGCTGATCCTTGCCCAGGCCGACTGGCTCGGCAAGGCGCGCAACGCGCCGCAGAGCCAGCAGGAAATCTGGCAGCGCGGCGACAAGGCGGGGCGCGCGAATGCGGCAAACGCGCTCGGGCTGACGGCGATGCTCGCCGCCAAGGGCCAGTCCAAGGCCGAGCTTGACGCCTGCGTGGCCAATGATGCGGCCGCGCAGAAGCTGGTCGCAAACGGCGAGGCCGATGCCAAGGAGTTCGGCGTCAACGGCACGCCCAGCTTCGCGATGGACGGCAAGCTGCTCCCCGAGGTCCACAGCTGGGAGGAGCTCTACCCCCTGCTGCGTACGCGGTTCACCGCCAAGGCCGACTGACGCGCCCACAGATTGTTCCACATCCCCTGCACGTCGGTGCTTGCTGGCATGGCGCGTGCGGGGCTATCCCTCTCCCCCTGACGACCGCCCGAGGATAATCCGATGACCTTGACCCGCCTGTTCTCCCTGTGCCTTGCCGCACTCGCGCCGCTGCTGCTGGCTGCCTGCGGCGGGGATGCCGCCACCGACGGTGCCAGCAGCGAGCCGCTGCCGGTCGTCGCGCCGCCGGCGGGCACGACCTGGTCGCAGAAGGTCGCCACCACCGAACGCGGCGGCTATCTCGTCGGCAATCCCGATGCCCCGCTCAAGCTGGTCGAATACGGCTCGCTCACCTGCCCGGCCTGCGCGCGCTTCGCCGAAGAGGGCATGAAGCCGCTGATGGAGAAATACGTCAATTCGGGCCGGGTCAGCTTCGAATTCCGAAGCTTCCTGATCCACGGCCCGCTCGATCTTGCGCTCACCCGCCTGATCGGCTGCTCCGCGCCCGAGGCCGCCTTGCCGCTCGCGGACCAGATCTGGGCCAACCTCGGCCCGATCCAGCAGCGCGCCTATGCCAACGAATCCGCATTGAACGATCTCGCCAAGTTCCCCGAGAACGAACGCTTCGTGCGCTTCGGCGAGCTGACCGGGCTCTACGAATTCTTCGCCGCGCGCGGCATCAGCGAAGACCAGGCGCGCACCTGCATGGCCGATTTCGCGAGCCTCGAGAAGCTCTCCAAGATCTCGGAAAGCTACGCCAACGACGACAAGATCAACCAGACCCCGACCTTCCTGCTCAACGGCACCAAGCTTGACGCCGGCACCTGGGCGGACCTGGAACCCAAGCTCCAGCGCGCCGGCGCGCGCTGAGGCAGGTTCGCGGGGGGCGCGGCAGCATAGATGCAGATCCACCGGCTCAAGCTCAGCGGGTTCAAGAGCTTCGTCGAGCCGGCGGAACTGCGCATCGAGCCCGGGCTGACCGGCGTCGTCGGCCCCAACGGCTGCGGCAAATCCAACCTCCTCGAGGCGATCCGCTGGGTGATGGGGGAAACCTCGGCCAAGTCGATGCGGTCGGGGGGCATGGAGGACGTGATCTTTGCGGGCACCTCCACCCGCCCGCCGCGCGATTTTGCCGAAGTGGTGCTCCACGCCTCGGATGACGGCGGCGAGGAACTGGTCGTCACCCGCCGGATCGAACGCGGCGCGGGCTCGGCCTACCGCGTCAACGGGCGGGACGTGCGCGCCAAGGACGTCGCCCTGACCTTCGCCGATGCGGCAACCGGCGCGCACTCCCCCGCGCTCGTCAGCCAGGGCAAGATCGCACAGGTGATCGCCGCCAAGCCCGCCGAGCGCCGCGCGATGCTGGAAGAGGCGGCGGGGATCGCGGGGCTCCACGTCCGCCGCAAGGATGCCGAAAGCAAGCTGCGCGCGGCCGAGACCAACCTTGCGCGTCTGGAAGACCTCATGGCAGGGCTCGACGCGCAGATCGCCTCGCTCCGGCGGCAGGCGCGGCAGGCCGAGCGCTATACCGAACTCTCCAAGCAGATACAGGCCGCCGAAGCCCGCCTCCTGTTCGCCCGCTGGCGCGAAGCCGCCGCCGCCGCCAAGGCCGCGCGGGCCGCCGCCGAGGGTGCCGAGGCGCGGGTAGCCGAGGCGCAGAAGGCGGTCGAGGTGGTGCAGAAGGAGCAGGCCGAGGCCGCGCAGGCCCTCGCCGAAGCGCGCGACGAACTCGCCGACCGGCGCGACGATGCCTCCGCCCACGGCCACCGCATGGCGGCGCTGGCGGAGAAGCTCGATGCGGCCGAAACCCGGCTGCGCGATCTCGAACGTCAGCGCGTGCGGCTCGAGGAAGACCGCTCGGATGCCGACCGGCTGACCAGCGCGGCGGTCGAGGCACTGGCGCGGCTCACCACGGAACTCGAAGTCAGCCGCGCTGCGGCGGCCGCCGCCGAAGCCGCGCGCCCGCTGCTTGCCGAGAAGGCCGAAGACAAGGAACGCGCCAGCCGCGCCGCCGAACTCGCACTCGCCAAGGCCACCGCCGATCAGGCCGGGGTCGAGGCCGAATGGCGCGTCGCCGAGGCGGCGGTCGAGCAGGCGCAAGCGCGCCTCGCACGGATCGAGGCCGAGGCCGCCCGCCTCGAGCGCACCCGCGCAGAGCTGGCGGCGAGCGGCGATCTGGAGGCCGATGTCATCGCCGCGCGCGAGGCCGCCGACGAAGCCGCCGACGATCTCGCTACCTTGCGCGCCAAGCTCGCCGAAGATCAGGCACGCAAGGCCGAACTCCAAGCGCGACGCGACGAGGTCGCAAGCCAGCTGGCCGCCGCGCGCGCCGAACTCGCAGGGGTCGAACGCGAGCACAGTGCCCTCGCCCGCGACCGCGAAGCGCGCGCAAAGCGCGAGGCCGGGCGGCAGGGCATGGCGACCCCGCTCGACCGCGTCACCGTCACCCCCGGCTACGAACGCGCCCTCGCCGCGGTGCTGGGACGCGACGGCAAGTCGCCGCTGGGCGCGCCTGGGGGGACGCCGGACGGGCGATTCTGGACAGGCGCCGCCGCTCCGCAACCGGTCGCCGACAGCCTGGCAAAGCGCCTCTCGCAATGCCCCGAGGAACTCACCGCGCGTCTGGCGCTGGTGCATTGTGTCGATGCGGACGATGGCCGCGCGCTCGCCCCCGGCGAATGGCTGGTCACCCGCGCCGGCCACCTCAGGCGCTGGGACGGCTTCGTCGCGCGCGGCGAAGGCGCTGCCGAGGCCGCGCAGCTCGAAGCCGCCAACCGCTTTGCCGAACTGGACGCCGCCCTGCCCCCCTTGCGCGAAGCCGCCGCCCGCGCCGAGGCCGAGGACAAGGCGGTCCGCGAGGAACTCAGCCAGCTTCAGACCGGGCTCGTCGCGCAGGAGCGCGCCATCGCCGGGGCCATCGAGGCCGAGCGGCAGGCATTGCGCCGCCTCGACCAGGCCGAAGCCGCGAAGGAACGCCTCGCCGCGCGCCTCGCCGAACTGGCCGCCAGCGCCTCGGACATCGAGGCCCAGATCGCCGCCGCGCACGAGGACGTCACGACCGCCGAGGCTGCCCGCGAAAAGCTCCCCGCCCGCGATGCCGGGCGCGCCGCGCTCGAGGCCGCGCAGGCGAAGAACGCCGCCGCCCGCGCTGCGGTGCAGGCCGCGATGGCCGATCTCGCCGCGCAGGATCAGGCCCTCGCCGTCGCGCGCGAGCGGCTCGCCGGGCAGCAGGCCGATCACGCCGGCTGGCAGGCGCGCGCCTCGGATGCCGAGCGGCGCATGGCCGAAACCAGCCGCCGCCTCACCGAAATCGCCGAGGAACACGCTGTCATCGCAGCCAAGCCCGCCGCGCTGGCCGCCGAGATCGAGGCGGGCG
>NZ_LSKQ01000104.1 GCF_001557115.1 Erythrobacter sp. CCH5-A1 | reverse complement strand
TTTTAATCCGGTGCTACCGGCCGATCCGTGGCCCCTTTTATTCCCGGTGTTCTCAAATTTGAAACGGAATTTGCCCTCATGCCCAACAGTGCGGCGAAGTCCCGGACGCTCAGACCCGCCTTTCCCAACTCTGATATGAAATCGTCATACGACATTTCGAACTTGGCAATCCTCATGTTTTTATGAGAATGGCACATAAAAAGATGAGTGTCTACCCGGTTCGCCACTCTGAACGAATGGCGAGTTACCGCGTTTGCGCTCCTAAAACCGGACAGTCAGCACAGTCCAACCTAGCGGTCATTTGAGGCTCTAACTACGCTAGCCTTTCTGCCTTTCCGCTACGATACGCCGCCCGCAACTCGCTGTTGCATTCACCCGCTTTGATGTCTCTTTGATCCGTCTCACGAGCGCAGCCGATGATCGGTTGCCTCGCCGACACGAGGCAATTTATGAGCGTGATCCCCATCCCGTCGCAAGCATCGTCGCGCGGAGCGCGTATGCTGCGCACTGCGCTCGGGCCGGAGATCGCCGTCTGGCTTGAAGATGCCTCGGTCATCGAGGTCATGCTCAATCCCGACGGGCGGCTCTGGATCGACCGGCTCGGAGCCGGGATCGCCGATACGGGAAGCGCGATGTGCGCTGCCGATGGCGAACGGATCATCCGCTTGGTGGCGCATCATGTCGGAGCCGAGGTTCATGCCAAGGCACCGCGCGTTTCGGCCGAGCTTCCCGATACGGGCGAGCGCTTCGAAGGTCTGCTGCCGCCGGTGGTGGCTGCGCCGAGCTTCGCGATCCGCAAGCCCGCTGTCGCGGTATTCACGCTCGCTGATTATGTCGCAGCGAAGATCATTTCTCCATGGCAGGCCGACGCGCTGGTTCGCGCCGTTGCGGCCCGAAAGAACATTCTGGTCGCTGGCGGCACGTCGACCGGCAAGACCACCCTCACCAACGCGCTCTTGGCCGAAGTTGCCAAGACCGACGACCGCGTGGTCCTGATCGAAGACACCCGCGAGCTGCAATGCGCCGCGCCCAATCTCGTCTCGCTGCGCACCAAAGACGGCGTGGTCACGCTCTCCGACCTGGTCCGCTCGGCCCTGCGGCTGCGGCCCGACCGAATCCCGATCGGCGAGGTGCGCGGTGCCGAAGCGCTCGACCTGCTCAAGGCCTGGGGCACCGGCCATCCCGGCGGCGTCGGCACGATCCACGCAGGATCCGCGCTTGGGGTCCTGCGGCGCATGGAGCAGCTGATCCAGGAAAGCGTCGTCACTGTGCCGCGCGCCCTGATCGCCGAGACCATCGACGTCATCGCTGTCCTTGTCCGCGACGGGACCGGACGGCGCCTTGCCGAACTCGCCGAGGTCACCGGCCTCGATGCCCACAGCGACTACACCATCCGCCCCATCACACCCCCAGCCACAGGAGTTTCATCGTGATCCAGACCCTATCGCGCGCCCGTGCCCGCCTCTCCGCTGCCATGCTCGGCAGCTTTGTTGCTCTTTCCATCGCGGGCCCTGCTCACGCGGCGGGTTCGTCGATGCCGTGGGAAGCGCCGCTCCAGTCGATCCTTGAATCCATCCAGGGGCCTGTCGCCAAGATCGTTGCGGTCATGATCATCATTGCGACTGGCCTGGCACTCGCTTTCGGCGACACCTCGGGCGGGGCGCGACGGATGATCCAGATTGTGTTCGGCCTGTCGATCGCCTTTGCCGCCTCCTCCTTCTTCCTGTCGTTCTTCTCGTTCGGCGGCGGGGCTCTCGTCTGATGGAGACCATGCCGCCGGAAGCCGTGCCGGGCTTTGTCGTACCGGTTCACCGCGCGCTGACCGAGCATATCCTGCTCGGCGGCGCACCGCGCGGGCTGGCGATCGCCAATGCGACGCTGGCCGCTGCGATTGGGCTGGGCCTGCGCCTGTGGATCGCCGGCGTGGTGATCTTTGCGCTCGGGCACATGGTCTCGGTCTGGGCGGCGCGGCGCGATCCGCAATTCGTCGATGTCGCGCGGCGGCATCTGCGCTTTCCCACTTTCCTGAGGGTCTGAGCCCATGCTCTCGCTTCGCGAATACCGGAACAAGGCCGACCGGCTTGCCGACTTCCTGCCCTGGGCCGCGCTGGTCGCACCCGGCGTGGTGCTCAACAAGGACGGCAGCTTCCAGCGCTCGGCCCGCTTTCGCGGTCCCGATCTCGACAGCGCGACGCCCGCAGAGCTGATCGCTACGACCGCGCGCCTGAACAGCGCGCTGCGGCGACTGGGTTCAGGCTGGGCCATTTTCGTTGAGGCGGTGCGCCGCCCGGCGCTGGATTACCCCGATAGCGACTTTCCCGATCCGGCCTCGGCGCTGGTCGAGCGCGAGCGCGCAGCGCAATTTGCCGAGGAAGGCGCCCATTTCGAGAGCCGCTATTTCCTGACCCTGTTGTGGATGCCGCCCGCCGAAGATGCGGCCCGCACCGAAAGCTGGCTCTACGAGGGCAAGGCCGAAAAGGGCATCAATCCCAAAGAACTGCTCGACCTCTTCGTCGACCGCACCGAGCGCCTGCTGCGTCTGATCGATGGCTTTGTGCCCGAGGTGGCATGGCTCGACGACGGTGAGACGCTGACCTACCTGCACAGCTGCGTCTCCACCCGCAGTCACCGCGTCCGCGTTCCCGAGATCCCGATGCATCTGGACGCGCTGCTGGCCGATGAGCCGCTGACCGGCGGGCTCGAGCCGCGCCTCGGTCGCGCGCATCTGCGCACGCTGACCGTGGTCGGCTTTCCCAGCAGCACCTTCCCGGGTCTGCTCGACGAGCTCAACCGGCTCGCCTTCGCCTATCGCTGGTCGACCCGCGCAGTGATGCTCGACAAGACCGATGCCACCAAACTGACCGCCAAGATCCGGCGGCAATGGTTCGCCAAGCGCAAGTCGGTCGCAAGCATCCTCAAGGAGGTGATGACCAACGAGGCTTCGACGCTGCTCGACAGCGATGCCTCGAACAAGGCCGCCGATGCCGATGCTGCGCTGCAGGAGCTCGGATCGGATTTTGTCGGCCAAGCCTATGTCACCGCCACCGTCACCGTCTGGGACGAGGATCCGGCGCTGGCAGCGGAGAAGCTGCGTCTGGTCGAGAAGGTCATCCAGGGCCGCGACTTCACCGTGATCGTCGAAGGCATGAACGCGGTAGAGGCCTGGCTCGGATCGCTTCCCGGCCATGTCTACGCCAATGTCCGGACACCGCCGATCTCCACGCTCAACCTCGCCCACATGATCCCCCTGTCGGCTGTGTGGGCCGGGCCGGAACGGGACGAACACTTCAACGCCGCCCCATTATTCTATGCGCGGACCGAAGGCTCGACCCCGTTCCGGTTTTCGCTTCATGTCGGCGATGTCGGGCATACGCTGATCGTCGGGCCGACCGGGGCAGGCAAGTCGGTGCTACTCGCGCTGATGGCGCTGCAGCTTCAGCGTTATGATCGCGCCCAGGTCTTTGCCTTCGACTTCGGCGGATCGATCCGTGCAGCGGCGCTGGCCTGCGGTGGGGACTGGCAGGACCTCGGCAACTCGTTGACGGGTTCCGGCCTGGCTGAGGACAGCAATGGCACGGTGCTCTTGCAACCGCTGGCGCGGATCGACGAACCGGCAGAGCGCAACTGGGCGGCCGAATGGCTTCAGGCGATCCTCACTGCCGAAGGCGTGACTATCGATCCCGCGACCAAGGAGCATCTCTGGTCGGCGCTGACTTCCCTCGCCACCGCTCCGATTGCCGAGCGCACGCTTACCGGGCTCGCTGTGCTCCTGCAGTCACAAGCATTGAAACAGGCCCTGACACCCTATTGCATTGGCGGGCCGTTCGGACGGCTGCTTGATGCCGAGAGCGAACATCTGGGGGAAGCCAGCTTTCAGGCCTTCGAGACCGAAGGGCTGACCGGCTCGGCCGCAGCCCCTGCCGTGCTCTCCTACCTGTTCCACCGCATCGAAGGCCGGCTCGACGGCTCGCCGACAATGATCATCATCGACGAGGGCTGGCTTGTCCTCGACAGCCCCGCCTTTGCCGCACAACTGCGCGAATGGCTCAAAACGCTGCGCAAGAAGAATGCGAGCGTGGTGTTTGCAACCCAGAGCCTCGCCGACATCGAAAGCTCGGCGATCGCTCCTGCCATCATCGAGAGCTGCCCTACCCGCATCTTCCTCCCCAACGAACGCGCGATTGAGCCGCAGATATTGGCAATCTATCGCCGCTTTGGCCTCAACGACCGGCAGATTGAGATCATCGCGCGGGCGGCGCCCAAGCGCGATTATTACTGCCAGTCGGCGCGCGGCAACCGATTGTTCGAACTTGGCCTTGGCGAGGTCGCGCTCGCCTTCACCGCCACCTCATCAAAGGCCGACCAGCTCGCGATCGATGCGATCACGGGCGTGCACGGCTGCGCTGACTTTGCTGCGCGCTGGCTGCGCCATCGCGGCCTCGCCTGGGCAGCCGAGCTGCTGCCCGCCCCCTCGCCCCTTCTCAAGCCCGGTCCGCGGTCGGACCAATCCCAGGAGTAGTGCCCATGAAAGCCCGTAAATTCGTCTCGATGCTTGCTGCCAGTGCCGCGGTTCTCTCGGTCAGCGTCGGCGCCATGCTGCCGACCGCTGCCAGGGCACAGATTGGCGGCGTGGTGTTCGACCCGCGCAACTATGCCCAGAACATCCTGACCGCCGCGCGCACGCTCGAGCAGATCAACAACCAGATCCGGCAGCTCCAGAACCAGGCGACCTCGCTCGTCAACGAAGCGCGCAACCTGCAATCGCTGCCACTGACCGTGCTCGAACCGCTGCAAGCGCAGATCCGGCAGACCCAGGCCTTGCTCGGACAGGCGCAGCGCGTGGCTTATGATGTTCGTCAGATCGAACGCGAGTTCCAGAACAACTATCGCGCGGGCGCGATGACGGGGCCGCAGCGCATGCTGGTCCAGGGCGCCGAAGCCCGGTGGCAGAACAGCCTCGGCGCCTTCGAGGATGCCCTACGGGTTCAGGCCGGCGTGGTCGGCAATATCGACGGCACGCGCGGCGCCATCGACAGCCTCGTTGGCTCAAGCCAGTCGGCAACCGGCGCGCTTCAGGCCGCGCAGGCTGGCAATCAGCTGCTGGCGGTGCAGGCGCAGCAGCTCGCGGACCTGACCGCTACGGTCGCCTCGCTCGCGCGGGCACAATCGCTCGACGCCGCTGCACAAGCGGCCGCCAAGGCGCAGGCCCGCGAACAGCTTCGCCGCTTCCTCGGCGATCGCCGGCCCTATGTCCCGGGCAATGCCCGGCTGTTCGGGAACTGAGGCGATGGACAGCAAGCTCTTTGCGCGGATTGGGGCCGGCGCCTTCGTCGCCATTGCCATCACCATGGCCGTGCTCGAACTGCGCGAAGAGCCTGCGCCGCCGCCACGCGATGTCATCGCTGCGGCACATGAAGCCGGAGACGATGCAAAGGCCACCCTCGCCTATTGCGCAGCGCTCGGCCTTGAGGCGGCATCGGTCGATATCTGCACCGCAGCCTGGGCAGCCGAACGCCGCCGGTTCCTGGGGCAGGCCGAGCGTGATGCGGCGGTCGTGCCCCCTGTGACTGACAACAGCGGGGATGCCGCCCTCGATATGACGGGGGATCGCTAACATGGGTGGCACCGCCGTCGTCGACCGCTTCCTCGACATCTTCTCGCGCTACATCGACAGCGGGTTCGGCCTTTTGGGCGGCGAGGTCGCCTTCATCGCAACCACGCTCATCGTCATTGATGTCACACTGGCAGCGCTGTTCTGGTCATGGGGCGAGCAGGGCGACATTCTTGCCCGCCTGGTCAAGAAGACGCTCTTTGTCGGCATCTTTGCCTACATCATCGGCAACTGGAACAGCCTCGCGCGCATCGTGTTCGAAAGTTTCGCCGGGCTTGGCCTCAAGGCCAGTGGCACCGGGTTTACAGCGGCCGAACTGCTGCAGCCGGGCCGGGTCGCGCAAGTGGGGCTCGATGCCGCCTATCCTTTGCTGGAGTCGATCTCCGAACTGCTCGGCTTTGTCAGCTTCTTCGAGAATTTCCTGCAGATCGTGATCCTGCTGGTCGCTTGGGCGATCGTCATCATCGCCTTCTTCATCCTGTCGATCCAGCTGTTCATCACCCTCATCGAGTTCAAGCTGGCAACGCTCTGCGGCTTCGTGCTGATCCCGTTCGGGCTGTTCGGCAAGACCGCCTTCATGGCCGAGCGCGTGCTTGGCCATGTCGTCTCGTCGGGCATCAAGGTGCTGGTGCTTGCGGTGATCGTTGGCATCGGCTCGACCATCTTTTCCGAGTTCACTACCGCTATCGCGGGCGAACCCACGATTGAAGACGCGCTGTCGATCGTGCTGGCAAGCTTGGCGCTGCTCGGCCTCGGCATTTTTGGCCCCGGGATCGCTAATGGCATCGTCTCGGGCGGGCCGCAGCTTGGCGCAGGCGCCGCAGCCGGCACCGCGCTGCTCGCGGGCGGCGCTGCCGCCGGTGCCGTTGCCGGAGCAAAACTGGCGGGCGGCGCGGTGGCCAGTGCTGCCTCCAATGTCGCGCAAGGCACGTCGCGCGCTGCAGGCGGCGCGACCATGGCCTACGCTCTCGGCTCTGCAGGCAAGTCGGGCGGCGCAGCGGTCGCAGGCGGCGCGCGTGCCGTCGGCGAATATGCTGCCAGCGCTGCAACATCGCCGCTGCGCAAGGCCGGTGACGGCGTGAAGCAATCCTTCCGCGAAGGCAGCCGCGACGCCATCACCAAGACCGGCGGCAGCATCACACCCGGACCTAACACGCCGCCGCCCCCGTCGCCCGCAGCTGCCGATCAGGGCCAGCCTGCCTGGGCCAAGGCGATGAAGGACCGGCAGACGATCTCCCATGGCGCGAGCATCGCCGCGCACACGCTCAAATCGGGCGACAGCCACGGCGGCGGCGCCTCGGTCGACACCTCAGAAAAGGACTGACACACATGTTCCGACGACCCTCGATCCGCTATGGCAAGACCCCCGAACCAGAAACGCCCTACCACCGCGCAGCGCAGGTATGGGACGAGCGCATCGGCTCGGCGCGGGTGCAGGCGCGAAGCTGGCGCTATGCCTTTTTCGGCGCGCTCGGCCTGTCCGCTTGTCTCACTGCGGGGATCGTCTGGCAAGGCTCTCAGGGTTCGATCATTCCCTGGGTGGTGCAGGTCGACAAGCTTGGCGAAGCACAGGCTGTCGCCCCTGCGGTCAGCGACTTTGACCCAAGCGACCCGCAGATCGCATTCCACCTGGCACGCTTCATCGAGCAGGTGCGCAGCATTCCCGACGATCCGATCATTGTCCGCCAGAACTGGCTGCGCGCCTATGACTTTGTCACCGATCGCGGCGCATTGGTGCTCAACGATTATGCCCGGACCAACGATCCCTTCGCGGCTGTAGGCCGCGAACAGGTCGGGATAGATGTCACCAGCGTCATCCGCGCCTCGCCGATCAGCTTCCGCGTTGCCTGGGTCGAACGCCGCTACCGCGATGGCAGCCTCGCCGAGACCAGTCGCTGGACCGCGATCCTGACGATCACCGTTCAGACCCCGCGCACCCCCGATGCCCTGCGCAAGAATCCGCTCGGCATCTTCGTCAATGCCATCAACTGGTCAAAGGAACTTGGCTCATGATCTCGCCCATTCCCGGTCGCCTTGCAGTGACCCTCTTTTCCGTCCTGCTTGGAACAACTGCCTGTCCGGCTTCAGCACAGATGGTGTCAGCAGAGTTGGCGCCAGTGGTCGTCGAGGCGGCGACCACCGCAACAATGCAGACGCAATCCGAACCGCGGCGAGTCCCCTCCCGCGCCGCGCGCCGCTCCCAGCCATCTGCCCCCAGGGACCGGGTGGGAGCGGCAAACGCCGCCGCGCGCGTGCAGCCCGAGGGCGAGCAGTTCATCAACGCGATCCAGAACTATGCCTGGGCTCCCGGCGCGCTCTATCAGGTCTATGCCGCGCCGGGACAGGTGACCGACATTGCGCTGCAGGAAGGCGAGCAGCTGGTTGGCGCCGGACCTGTCGCTGCGGGCGATACCGTGCGCTGGCTGATCGGCGACACCGTAAGCGGGCGCGGGGCCAATGCGCGGGTCCACATTCTGGTCAAGCCGGTCCGCTCCGACATCACCACCAACCTTGTCATCAACACCGACCGCCGCACCTATCACATCGAGCTGCGTGCCAATCCGTCGGTCTACATGGCGTCGGTCTCCTGGACCTATCCGCAGGACGAGTTGATCGCCTTGCAACAGGCGCAGGAAGCCGAGGCGCGCGCGGCACCAATTGCTGCCAGTATTCCGGTCGAGGCGCTCAATTTTGGCTATCGCCTGTTGGGCGATCGGCCCTCCTGGCGACCGGTGCGCGTGTTCGATGACGGGCGGCAGACCTTTATCGAGTTTCCCGAAAGCGTGGAGCAAGGTCAGATGCCGCCGCTGTTCGGGCTTGGCGAGGGCAATCAGGCCGAGCTCCTCAACTACCGCGTGTCCGGCCGCTTTATGATCGTCGACCGGCTGCTCGAGCGCGCCGAACTGCGCCTTGGCGACCGCCGTTCGCAGCAGCGCGTCGAGATCCGCAAGGAACGCCGGAGGTCGCCGTCATGAGCGACGAAGCTGCTCCAACGCCAGAAGAGGCGGTCAAGCTGCGCGGCGATCCGCCGCGCGTCATGCGGCTGTCGCGCAAGGCCATCGGCATCGCGTCGGCTTGCGGCTTTGCCCTTGTCGGCGGTGCGCTGATCTATGCCCTGCAGCCCGCGAGCCAGGCCGAGCGCGAGGAGCTGCTCAACACCGAAGGCGCGGCGCAGCCCGACGCATTGGCCGATGCCCCTCGCGACTATGGTGATGTCCCCAAGCTGGGCCCGCCCCTGCCCGGCGATCTCGGCGCGCCGATCCTGGCGGCACAACAGCGCGGGGATGTCGCCGAGCTTCCGCCGATCGGCGCTGCGCCGCCCACTGGCCCTGCGCCAACGCCTGCGCAAACGGCAGCCGAGACGGAACGCCAGCGGCTGCTGCAGGAACGCAGCGCCGCTCGCGAAAGCCGCCTGTTCTTTGGTGGCGGTGCGGGAGCAGCTGCTGTCGGTGACGGATCGGAAGTTGCCGATGCCGGCGGTGGGCCGCCGGTGCCCCAGCTCGCTGCCGAGGCGCCGCGCCCTGCTTTTGCCGACCGCCCCGCCGAGCGCCGGACGGTATCAGCCAGTCGGATCGAGCCGCCAGCGGGCACCCATGTCTTGCAGGCGGGCAGCATCATTCCTGCAGCACTCATCACCGGGATCCGCTCTGATCTTCCAGGTCAGGTCACCGCGCAGGTGACCGAACCTGTCCATGACAGCGTCACCGGCCGCATCCTGCTCATCCCCCAAGGGTCTCGGCTGATCGGCGACTATAATGCCGACGTGTCCTTCGGACAGCGCCGGGTGCAGCTCGCATGGAACCGGCTGATCCTGCCCGATGGCCGGTCGATCGTGCTCGAACGCCAACCCGGCGGCGACCCATCCGGCTTTGCCGGGCTGCAGGACGGCGTGGACTTTCATTGGGGCGGCGTTCTGCGGGCCGCGCTGGTCTCGACCCTGCTGGGTGTTGGCGGCGAGCTTGGCGCGGGCAATGACGACAATCTCACCCGCGCGCTGCGCCGAGGCTCGCAGGACAGCATCGGCCGCGCGGGCGAACAGGTCGTCAGCCGCGAGCTCGATGTGCGGCCAACATTGACGATCCGTCCGGGTTTTCCCGTGCGCGTACTCGTGACCCGTGATCTGATATTGGGAGACGAGTCATGACCCGATTGAAATTGGCCGACCTGGCCGACGAAAAGCCGGTCAAGGTAACCATCGAGCTCTCGTCCCGACTTCACCGCGAACTGCTCTCCTATGGCTTGGCGATCAACGGCGGCGATACCAAAGATGCTCCCACACCCGAGCGGCTGATCCCGCCGATGATCGAGCGCTTCATCGCGACCGACCGGTCCTTCGCCAGATTGCGGCGCTCGGGTCAGGCCGGGTAGCGTTCGCTGAGCAGTTCAAAGAACCGCTTCAGCGCTGGGTTGTCGTTATCCTCGCGCCAGTAGAACGCATAGTCGAGCCGCGCAGGGCCGCCCTGATCCATGATCTCGAGGAACGTCAGTTCCGGCCATTGCACCCCGATCGAGGCTTCGGTGGCAAGCGTGACGTACCGCCCGAACGGGACCGTGCTCAGAACACTTTCGAGGCTTGTGTCTTGCACGATCAGGTGGGCACGATAGCCCTGATCTGACAATCGACGCTTCAGATTGCGGGCCATGGCGGGCCCCACGCCTTGGCTGGGCAGCACGAGAACCTGTCGGCGCAAATCACTCCAGTGAATCCGGTCTGATGTGGCCAATTGATGGTCTTTCGGCAACGCAACAAGCAATCGCTCCGACCATGCCGAGCGCCGCGAGATGCCGGCGTCGTGCGCGTCCGATGGCATCAGCGCGACGTCGATGATCCGGGCCTTCAGATCGCTGAGCATCCGCTCGGGATCGGCTTCGATCCCGTCAAACTGAATATCGGGGTGACGCCGCATATATTCGCCAATGGTCGCGCGCATATTGCCGGCCATCAGGGACGCAGAAAAGCCGACCGCGATCCTGCCTTCCTCGCCATAGCTGACCGCGCGGGCTGTCGTCTGAAGATTGTCGATATCGGTGAGAATGCGCCGGGCAACACTGAGGAACGCCTTGCCTTGTTCGGTCGGTATTGCGCCGCGCGTGCTGCGTTCGAAGAGCTTGATCCCGAGGCGCGCTTCCAGGGCGGCTATTCGTCTGCTCAAGGTCGATTGCTTGATGCGCATTGCTTCGGCGGCGCGTGAGAAATTCTGGGCATCGGCGGTGGCTACCGCAAATCTGAGCTGACGCACTTCGATCATAAGGCTTTGCGACCCTTATCTTTATCCCCGTGCTTCGCGCTATCACCAAAAGCCCGAAGCCCCTAGGTTCCTTTATCCAAGCTACATCGAGCGACGAACAACCGCTGCGCGATGCTATGGCGCGGCCCGATTGAATTATGGGAGCACAACGCAACCGCTTATGTTACATCAGGCCATTACTTCACAATTTCATACGGATCTTCATTTGTTGAGACGAGCGACTAGGCGAACACCTATGTTCGCGTTTCGCCACAATTTTTTTTCAACATTTACATTATATGCCTCCGCCAAAATGAATAAAACAACACGTTAGCCGCAAGAGATTTATCTGTGCGGAGATCAAGCGCCTCATTCTTCGGCGCTCGCCTGATATGCCGCCGGGTTAACGCCGAAACGCGTGGTAAAGGCACGCGAAAAACTGCTTGGGCTCGCATAGCCCACGCCGCGCGCGACTTGCTCGACGGATGCGCGGCTACGCAGCAACCGGTCTGCCGCAGCGAGCAAGCGCAGTTCGCGCAGCACTGTGGCGGGAGGGTGTCCGAACGACGCCTGGAACCGCTTAATGAAGGCCGACCGACTTAAGCATGCCAGCTGCGCCAGGGACATCACACTGTGTGCCGCACCGGGCTCATGCACCATGGCGCTGAAGGCACGCATCACCTGCTCATCGCTAACCAGATCAAGCGCACCAAGCCAACTCTGCTGTTCGGCGAGCCCGCGGCGCAACAGTATCACCAAAACCTGGCGCAGCATCGCTGCGGCCATAGTCCGGCCGCCCGTGTTGTTCCCACTGAGTTCGGTGCGGATCAATGGCATCAGACTGCCGACACTATCTTTGCCGGAATGCTCCACCACCGGTGCATCAAGCGCACCGAATAAGTCGCGATCGCCAGCCTGTATTGCACGGAAATGGCCGCAGACGATCTTCAGCGCTGGCTCGTCACTTCCTGCCTGCCAGCGCTTCAGTGTGGGTTGTCCAAGGTCGATGGTTACCGCGACCACACCTCCACAACCTGTCCGTGCCTCTGGAGTAGACCGCGCCTGGATGCGGTAAGGGGTGTCCCGCGGGGTAACAAGCAGCGTTTCCGGGCCGAAGGGAACAGGCGCGCCCGACCCTAACACCAGTTCACCTTCGCCATGCAACACATAGTGAAGACCTGATGCCGGGGTGGCTGAAAAGGCCAACGCCCAAGCGGGGGCAATGAAGCATTCGGAAAAAGCGATCGGCTCGACACGCAGTTGATCGAACAGCGCATCAAGGTCGATTCGCGACAAGAGACGTTTGGACAAGAGAAAGAGCCCTTCTGCACAAATATTTGATCTACATGGCTTTCATCATGAAGAGACAAGCATTGCGTTAGCGAATGCCTACGTCAACAGGGAGATATCTCATGCACATTCCGAAGGGTTCGCTGCTGTTTGCAGCCTCGGCGCTTTTGTTGGCCGGGTGTAGCGAGGCGACCGAAACGAGAGCGGAAAATAGCGGCGCTGACGCCGCAGGCACCTTGCGCGTACCTGCCGATTATCGTGATACCTATCAATATCTCGGCACTTGGGCTGTGGCGGCCGATGGCACACCCGGATCAAAGGAGATGCATATCGTCTATGCCTCGCCCGGTGCTGCAGCCGGGCATCGCGCTACCGGCACGTTCGCGGACGGCACGACGCTAGTAAAAGAGGTGTTCGAGGCGACGACGGGACCAATGACAACGGGCACTGTCAGCCATACGAAAGCCTTGAAAGGCTGGTTCGTTATGGTGAAGGACAGCAAGAACAGCCATCCCGACAACAAGTTGTGGGGCGACGGCTGGGGCTGGGCATGGTTTGATCAGGGCGCCCCGACCAAGACGAAATCGACCGATTACAAGACCGATTGTCTGACTTGCCACTTGCCAGCCAATGCGACTGACTCGATTTATGTCGATGGCTATCCGGTGCTCAAGAAATAAGCGGAGCGGTGCCTCTGTTGGGATCCGCACACCGCCTCGCCTTGCGACAAGCGGGCCCGCTTTCACGGGCTCAACGCTGTTGGCTGATTCTGCAAAGGTCAGAATAGTGAGGAATTGAGTTCCGTACGCGTAATTTTTCTGTCGACTGGATCATGGCGCTGAGGGCGTTGGGCTATGGCTCAGGTCGTGGAGCGCCAAACTCCAGACGTGGCAAACCCTGCATGCCGTGATCGGGGCATGCAGGGTGGCATTGTTGATAACAACTCTTGTGTCCTTGATAGACGTGCTCAGGCAGCGGCGTTCTGTCGGCCTGATTGGTTGGCTCGCGAGGTACGGGTAACCACCGCGATCACGCCAGCTGCCATAACCGGGTAGTAGATCGAAGCCAGAGCGGTGAAGCCAAGCAAGAATGGCGCGGCAATGAAGGCTACTCCTGCGGCAAGATCGAGCAACAAGTGTGCATCGAACGACACCAGCTTGACCGCACCGAATGCATAGTCAGTGAGCAGGCTGTAGGCAATCAAGCCCGCCCCACCGGCAACAGAGAGCCAAAGCTCAATACCCTGAAAGCCGAGCAGGAATGGCAGCGCAATAAGGGCGGCAGCGGCGACATAGTCAAGCACGCCATGCAGCGCAGGGGTAAGGAATTGCAGTTTCATGGCAAGGGTTCCCTATGGAAGTGATTGAGGAGCGGGCCGATGTCCTGCACCGGCCCGCACGCATTATGATCAGGCCGCAACCGCCACATCGACGACCGGGAAATCGATCTTGGTCTGGGCGACGTTGTTCATGAAGTTGGTCAGAACATTGTGCGCGACGTTACCGACGATTTCGACGATGCGGGCGTCGTCGAGGCCGGCAAGGCGGGCTGCTGACAGATCGCTGTCGCTCACCTGACCGCGTGTTTCAACGATGCGCAAGGCAAGCGTCGCGATCGCATCGTCGAGGGGATCTTGGCCCTTGCCCAGACGGGCGGCGCGGATAGCCTCTGGCGAAAGGCCGGCACCTTTCCCGAGCAGCGTGTGCGCCGACAGACAATAGTGGCAGCTGTTGTACTGGGCGACGGCAAGCGCAACGATTTCGCGCTGTGCAGCGGTCAGCACACCACTTCCCAGTGCATCTGCGAAGGCGAGGTTGCCATTCAACACGGCAGGAGCATGAGCGAAGGTCGCAAAAAGGTTCGGGACCATGCCAATCTTCGCCTTAACAGCGCCGAGGGTGGCCTGGACGCCGGTGTCGGCAGTGGCGAGTTCTACGGGGTTGATGCGGGGCATTTGCGTTTCCTCTGTTGGTCAGTGCGGGCTTGCACAACGCCTCTATCGGCTGTTATCGGTGCAGATTGGTGCCAACTTCATTGCAGATCGTTCACATGGACATCTTTGCCGCTCTCTTTGCCCACACTGCCCCGAGCGCCCGGACATTCTTTACCGGCAACTTGTGTACGACCGCGCAATTTGCCGATTGCGGCTACCTCCACCTTCTCAAGAGCGGCGCGTTGACGCTGAGCCGATCTGGCGAGGCCGATCTCATTCTGAACGAACCAACGCTGCTCTTCTTCCCGCGCGGACAGGCGCATCGGTTCACTGGCGCTGCGGAAGGCGGGGCTGATCTGGTCTGCGCGAAGGTCGATCTGGGCGGCGATAATGGCAACCCGATTGGCGAAGGACTGCCCGACCTTGTCATCCTGCCGCTGGCCGAGAACCCGACGCTGGGGCCCGCCTGCGATCTTCTGCTTGTCGAAGGATTTGGCGACAATAATGGGCGTCAGGCCGCCATCGACCATTTGTTCGACTATCTCTTGATCCTGGTAGTGCGTCATGTTGTCGCCAGTGGCCTGGTGAATGATGGTGTGCTGGGCGGCCTTGCCGATCCGCGATTGGCCAAGGCGCTGACGGCGATGCACGAACAGCCAAGGCATTCGTGGACTCTTGATGATCTGGCAGAGGTGGCCGGCATGTCGCGCACCCGTTTTGCCACGCATTTTCGCGCCTGCGTTGGGCGGACGCCGATCGACTATCTGACCCGGTGGCGAATGACGATTGCGCGTGACCTTCTTGCCGCAGGCAAGCCGGTCAAGACCGTGGCCGACAGCGTCGGATATGATAGTGCCGCAGCCTTCTCACGGGTGTTCGCTCGCGTCACGGGCGAAGCACCGCGCCAAGTGAAGCAGAGATTAAGGTAACATGATCAGTTGGTAGACATGGATGCGGCAGTGAACGCGTGACCGCCTGGACATGGATCGCGCGGCGGCATGGCTGAATGCTGGGCTAGGATGCAAGCTGCGGTACCCAACACCAGCATTGCGCGCGCGTTCGATTGAGCGAGCACCTTCCGCCTTGGCCGATCAGTATCGCTGATAGGACCGCATGCCGGAAAGACGGATCGAACTAGGACATAAATGGGGATCATTGGATATGGCGCTCAGACGGGACGGAGGCGCGTTATGACCCCGAATGGTGCATCGCTGGGCTCGAAAACATTGCTGTGCGTCCCAATCAGGGCACATTGCACTGTGTGTTGACGCCGTGAACCTAGCCAACCGGCTTTGCCAAAGAGACTGTTTAAAATTTTGTGCTCGGCCGTGGTAACTGCTTTCAGAGGAGACCC
>NZ_LSKQ01000103.1 GCF_001557115.1 Erythrobacter sp. CCH5-A1 | reverse complement strand
GTGGAGGGGCACCCGCCACTGTTCGGATCATTCGAGGGTGCCCCTCCACCCCGCGCGTTCCGCGCGCGGTCCCCCTCCCCCACGGGGGAGGAACGGAGTGAGCAATGCCCAAGTTCAAGACCCTCAATGACCTCCCCGCCGACCTCACCGGCGAAGTCGCGCTGGTGCGCGTCGACCTCAACCTCCCCATGAAGGACGGCTCGGCGACCGATGTCACGCGGGTCGAGGCGGTCAAGCCGACCATCCTCGAACTCGCCGGGCGCGGGGCCAAGGTGCTGCTGCTGGCGCATTTCGGCCGTCCGGGCGGGCAGCGCTCCTCGACGCTCTCGACCAGCATGGTGATCGGCGATGTCGAGAAGGTGATCGGTGAGGAGATCATGTTCATCCCCGAGATCGCCGGGCCGGTGGTCGAACAATCGATCGGCATCCTGCGCGCCGGCGACATCGGCCTCCTCGACAACACCCGCTTCTGGCCGGGCGAGGAGAAGAACGACCCCGAACTGGCGAAAGCGATTGCCGCGCACGGGACGCTCTACGTCAACGACGCCTTCAGCGCCGCGCACCGCGCCCACGCGACCACCGAGGGGCTGGCGCACCTGCTTCCCGCCTATGCGGGCCGCTCGATGGAGGCCGAACTGAAGGCCTTGGACGCCGCTCTTGGCACCCCCGAGCAGCCGGTCGCCGCCGTGGTCGGCGGGGCCAAGGTCTCGACCAAGCTGGCGGTGCTCGAGAACCTCGTGGGCAAGGTCCAGCACCTCATCATCGGCGGGGGCATGGCCAACACCTTCCTCGCCGCGCGCGGGGTGAACGTGGGCAAGAGCCTGTGCGAGCATGACCTCGCCCCCACGGTCGCCAGGATCATGGACGAGGCGGACGCGCGGGGCTGCACCGTCCACCTGCCCTATGACGTTGTCGTCGCGAAGGAATTCGCTGCCAACCCGGCGAGCTTGCGGGTCTGCAACGTCCACGAGGTCGCCGAGGACGAGATGATCCTCGACGTGGGCCCGACGGCAGTCGAAGCCTTGGGCGACGTGCTCAAGACCTGCCGCACGCTGGTGTGGAACGGGCCGATGGGCGCCTTCGAGACCGAGCCGTTTGACGCGGCCACCGTCGCGCTGGCACGTACCGCGGCCGCGCTGACGCTGGAAGGCTCGCTCACCAGCGTCGCCGGGGGCGGGGACACCGTCGCGGCGCTCGCACACGCCGGAGCTAGCCAGGATTTCACCTATATTTCAACCGCAGGCGGTGCATTCCTCGAATGGATGGAAGGCCGCGTCCTGCCCGGTGTCGCCGCGCTCGAGGGCTGATCCGTGGCGGCCAGCGAAGCCGAGATCGAGGCGCTCGCGCTCAGCGCGATGCGCGCCTGGGTGGCGGGCGATGAAAAGGCGATGAAGAAGCTCACCAAGCGCGACTTCATGTGCATGGTGGGCACGCGCCCGCCGCAACTGCTCGACCGTCCGAGCTTCCTTGCGGCGATGACCGAAGGCTTCGCCTGCCGGTCGTTCACCTTCCGCGAGGTGCTGGTGCGCACCCACGGCAATTCAGCATGGTTCGTGGCTGCGGCGGAATTGAAGCTGGGGCTCGGCCGCGAGGAATGGGCGGGGCAGTTCCTCGTCAGCGATCTGTGGAAGCAGGGGAGCTGGGGCGGCAGGCACAAGCTCGCCGAGCGCAGCATCGCGGTGCTCGATCCCGACGAGAGCCGCGCCCGCGCCATCCAGCGGCTGCAATTGTGGAACAAGGGAGGCAAGCGCCGATGAGCGAGATGGTCGAGACGAGTTACGGCGCCCTCAAGGTAATGGACAGCGGCGAATTCGCCGGATGGCGGTTCTGGGAGGGCGATCCCTTCGAGACCCGCTCGGGCCCGTTCTACTATCGCCGCGAGGATGACGGCAGCTACACCAGCGCCTTCCGCGCCGAGCCCCGCCACATGAACGGCGGCGGCTTCATGCATGGCGGCTGCCTGCTGACTTTCGCCGACTTCGCGCTCTTCGCGATCGCTACCGACGCGCTCAAGGGCGATCATGCCGTGACGCTCAATCTGTCCGGGGATTTCCTCGGATCGGTCGAGCCGGGCGCGCTGGTGGAGGCGCGCGGGGAAGTCACCCGCGGCGGCGGCAAGACGATCTTCGTGCGCGGGCTGGTGACGGGCGACGGCAAGCCGGCCCTCAGCTTCACCGGCATCATCCGCCGTCTGTCGAAGCGCTAGTTCTTCGCGGTTGCAGCATCTAGAAGCGCTCGCTAAGGGCGCTCCGAAGGGGCTTTGCATACCTATGCACAAACCCCGATGGGCCGCACGGAACCACCTCTCGCGACTTGGAGACAGCTTGCCATGAACACCCAGGAAATGACGACCCGTATCGCCACCGGACAGGGGTTCATCGCCGCGCTCGACCAGTCGGGCGGATCGACCCCCAAGGCGCTGCGCGGCTACGGGGTGGATGACAGCGAATGGTCGGGCGACGAGGAAATGTTCGCCCAGATCCACGCGATGCGCGCCCGCGTCATCACCTCGCCCTGCTTCAGCAGCGGCAAGGTGATCGGCGCGATCCTGTTCGAGAAGACCATGGACGGCGAGGTGGACGGCAAGCCCACCGCCGAGGCGCTCAAGGCACGCGGGATCGTCCCCTTCATCAAGGTCGATGAGGGCCTCGCGGACGAGACTGACGGGGTGCAGCTGATGAAGCCTATGGGCAAGCTCGACGCGCTGCTCGCGAAGTCGGTGGCGCAGGGCATGTTCGGCACCAAGATGCGCTCGGTCATCAAATCCGCGAACCCGGCGGGAATCGCCGCCGTGGTCACCCAGCAGTTCGAGATGGGCGCGAAGATCATCGCCGCCGGGCTGATGCCGATCATCGAGCCCGAATACGACATCACCGCCGAAGATCGCGACGCGGGTGAGGCGATCCTGCTGGCCGAGATCCTCAAGCACCTCGACGCGCTGCCCGATGGCCAGCAGGTGATGCTCAAGCTCTCGATTCCCGCGACCCCGGGTCTCTACGATCCGCTCATCGCGCACCCCAAGGTGCTGCGCGTGGTCGCGCTCTCGGGCGGCTTCTCGACCGACGAGGCCTGCTCGCGCCTCTCCCACAACCCCGGCATGATCGCGAGCTTCAGCCGCGGGCTCTTGCAGGACCTGCGCAAGGACCAGACGGACGAGGAATTCAACACGGTGCTCGGCAAGGCGATCGACCAGATCGCCAGCGCGAGCTGCTCGGGCTAACCCTCACCGCGCCTCATAGGTGAAGCGGTAGGCGCCGGGCGGCGTCTCCTGTCCTTCGCCCGCCATCTTGCCCGGTTCGCCCGAGGTGAGCGCGAGGACGACGTTGTGGGTGCTCCACGGCTCGCCCAGAGTGAGGTCGGCGGTGTCACGCCAGCCAGCCCCGTCGATGCGGGTCTTCACCACCAGCCGCCCGGCCCACACGCAGCGCGCGTTGATCGGGCAGCGGCTGTCCTCGACCACCTCCATCGGCGTGGCGACCACCGGGCCGACCTGCACCGCCTGTCCGAGCGCGACGGGGGTGCCTTGCGGCGAGGCGACGCTTTCGGGGCTGGGGGCATCAGGGATCACCGCGCAGGCCGACAGGGCGGCAAGCAGCAGGGCGGGGGCGGCGCTGCACCCGAAGGCGAAGCCGTCAGACCTTCGACGAAGGCAGTAAAGCTCTGCCCAAGCCGGGCCATCCCGTCTTCGTGGGGGAAGGGATCATCCTCTTCCGCGAAAAGCAGTTCATGATCGAACCACACCACCTCTCCGCCTGGCACGGACAGATCGAGCACGAATTGATCGCCGCTCCAATTGCCGCCGATTACGATCCAGTGCAGCGGCACCCGGTCATCGTGATGCCCGCCTTCAGCGAGCCAGTCACGCAGGGTGGTGACGGGGTAATTGTGGAGTCCCGGTCGATCCCAGTCCGCTGCGAGCCCGGTGACGGCATAGAACTGCTCGATCTCATGACCGCTGCTGGTGACCAGCCCCGGCTGCTCGATGGCGCTGGGCGAGGTCATCCCTCCATTGCGGTTCCGCTCCAGGAAATCGCAATAGTCCGCTGGAAGCGCCGCCCCGGCGCGCGCTTCAAGGCGCGCGAGGGCTGCCGGATCGAAGGGCACCGGATCACCCATCAGGTAGTCGGCCAGCGCTTCGGGGGTCATGGCGCGGCGTCAGCTCTATGCAGCCGCCGTGCGCCCGGCTTCCTTCCCGGTCTCCGGCGCGTCCAGAAACTCCCGGATCGCCGCGACGCTTTCGTCGGCATGGGTCAGCAGGAACAGGTGCCCGCCGCCCGCGAAGGTCAGCAGCCGCGAATTGGGGATCATGGCGGCGAGGATCTTGCCGTTGATCAGGGGCACGATCTGGTCCTCGTCACCCATCATGATCAGCGTTTCCTTGCTCATGAAGGGCAGGGCGGGAAGGCTCGTCCAGCCCAGCATGCACATCAGCTGGTAGACGTAGCCGCGTGGGCTAGGGGGCTTCAACCGGCTGATGTGGCTCTGCTTGTGATCCTGGCCCGCGCTCTCGACCATGCCGCCGTAAAGCGTCTTGAAGTGCTTCGCCATGAACTCGGGGTCCACGTAGCGGCGCGGGTCGGCCATCTTGGTAAAGGCGGCCGGGTTGCCCGGCACCATCAGCATCCCCGGCGTGGTCGCGATCAGGGTCAGCCGCCGGGTGCGCCCCGGATGCTGGAGCGCGAAGTGCTGCGCCATCGCGCCGCCCCACGAGACGCCCATCACGTCCACTTCATCAAGCCCGAACTTGTCGAGCAGCTGCGCGGCCGTCCAGCTCATGGTGAAGGGGTTGTAGGGGACCAGCGGATCGGGCGATTCGCCCACGCCCGGCATGTCGAACATGATGAAGCCGCGCTCGGGCAGGGCGGCCGCCAACGGGGCCACCGCCTCGATGTTCGCACCGATGCCGTTGAAGAACAGGATCGGCAGATGGTCGGAAGGCATATCGAGCCGCCAGGCCGCAGTCCGTAGCGTCCGGCCGCCGACTTGCTCCATCGAGACGACCGCGTCGTCCATGGGATTGGTCACTGAGTCACGTCCTTTCAGCCCCCCGACAGGGGGGCGGGTTGGGCGCGCACGCCGATCCCTTAGCGCGCGCGCCCACAAGCTTGTGCGCCGTCGTTCCGCTGCCGGAACGCCCCTGACGCGAGGGCCCCTGTATCAGACTTCCTCGACGACGTAGAGTCCCGGCGCAGCTTCCATCGGCGCATAGGTGTCGTTGCCCAGCGCCGCCGGGGCCGCTTTCTTCTTGCCCGAGCGCTTCTGCACCCACTCCATCCACAGCGGCCACCAGCTGCCCGCGACCTCCTCGGTCCCCTGCAGCCACTCGTCGGCGGTCGCCGGGAGCTTGCCCGGCTTCTTCTGGACGAAGTACTTCGCCTTCGGGTTGCCCGGGGGGTTGAGGATCGCCTGCATGTGGCCCGACTGCGAGAGCACGTAGGTCACGTCCTTCGATCCGAACAGCTGGGTCGAACGGTAGGTTGCCTTCCACGGGGTGATATGATCGGTCACCCCGCCGAGGATGAACAGGTCGGCGGTCACCTTGCTGAGGTCGATCTTGTGCCCGGCCATCTCGACTTCGCCCTGCTTGGTGAAGGCGAGCGTTTCGAACAGCGTCAGGAAATCGCCCATCAGGCTGGAAGACAGGTTGGTCGCGTCCGCGTTCCAGAACAATACGTCGAAGGCCGGCGGGTCCTGACCCAAGAGGTAATTGTTGATGACGTAGTTCCAGATGAGATCGTTGGGCCGCAGCCAGGCAAAGCCGCGCGCGAGGTCGTCGGCCTTGATCACGCCCTGCTTCATCGCCCGCTGCCGGGCGAGCTGCATTCCGTTCTCGCTCACCAGCGATCCGGCCTCGATATCGGTCGGCTTGGGGTGCAGCACGCAGACCATCAGCGTCAGCGTGCCGAGGATCGGGTTGTTCGTCGCGGCCAGTTTGGAGGCAAGCACCGATGCGGTCTGCCCGCCCGAGCACCCGGCCGAGACATTCACCTTCTTCGATCCGGTGATCGCCGAGACCACCTCGAGCGCCTTCTCGCAGGCCGCGATGTAATCAGCCATGCCCCAGCGGCCCTGTTCCTTGGTCGGATTGCGCCACGAGATGACGAAGGTCTGGATGCCGTTGTCGACCTGCCACTT
Source organism: Erythrobacter sp. CCH5-A1 (assembly GCF_001557115.1). Lineage (GTDB taxonomy): Bacteria > Pseudomonadota > Alphaproteobacteria > Sphingomonadales > Sphingomonadaceae > Erythrobacter. Next base: position 10,450 of record NZ_LSKQ01000103.1, on the reverse strand, counting down.
GATCACCGACTTATCGGGTGAGAGGTCGTTGATGTACATCTTGTTGATCTGCGGCGGGACCGTCAGCTGAGGGATTTCATAGACTTCCGCGGTGGTCGGCGCATATTGCAGCAGTTCCATTATCTCGTCGCGGTAGACGACGTTGCCCTTGGAGGTGGCGATGTTCTTGCCCAGCTTGAAGGGGCGCTTGTCGACCTGGCTGACCATCCCCTTGTTGTGGACGATGTCGTTATAGGCGTTCTGGAGCCCCTTGATGAGGCTTAGTCCGCCCGAATTGATGATCTGCTTTTGCGCGGTCGGATTGCCGACCAGCGTGTTCGTCGGCGCGAGGCCATCGAGGATGATGTTGGCGATGAAGTTCGCGCGGTTCCTCTCCAGCTCGTCGAGTTCAAGCTCCTCGAGCCAGTTCTTCATCCCCTTCTGCACGGCGAGGTAGTATTGCGCGCCGGCGCGGAAGAAGGGGTTGTACTGCCAGGCCGGATCCATGAACCGCTTGTCCTTGGGATCGGGCGCGAGTTCACTCTTGCCGGTCATGATCTTCACCATGTCCTGCGCCATCGCGGTGGAGTGCCGGATGAAGCGCGAAGGGTCCGAGGCGGTCTCGCGCAGCAGCAGCGCGACCGCGCTGACGAAGTCCTCTCGCGCCACCCCGATCAGCGGCCCAAGGGCATTGGTGGACTGGGCTGCTTCGTTCTCGAGCTTCACTTCGCTGCGTGCCATGAAATCCCCTCTTGCTCGACCTTGCGCGTGCCGCTTTTCCGGCGGCTTCGGGTTAACGCGGTCGCTGCTGCGAGAATGCAGCCTCCCAAGCCAAGTTGCAAGCATCAGCAAGAGCGCCGGATGGCCGCGCAGCGCCGGTTTGGTTCAAGAATTAAGTATCCCGATTAACGCTTTTCTAGGCCATCCTGAGGCAATGCGGACCAATGGCTGGGGAACCTATTCGCAAATTCGCTACCACCGATCCGCGCCCGCTTGGCGCAGGCCGCGATCTGCGCGCGGTCGCCAATGCGCGGGCCGCTACCGGCGAGGCTGCAGTGGGCGAGGGGCGCGCGCGGGGCGAGCGGCGTGGGACCGAGAGGCTGCGCGCGGAAAATCCCGGCGGATTGCAGCAGGCGATCGACGAGCCCGCCAGCGAACAGAGCTTCTTCCTGCCGCGCCAGGCCGGGGGCATGACGCTGTTCCTTGTGGCGGCCTACGCGATGGCCGCATTGGTTTTTCAGGGTCTCCCGTCCACCACCACCCTGGCTTTCGCGCTCGCCTCGGCGACGCTGTTCGCCTGCGGATCGCTGTTCGCCGCGATCGAGCGCCGGGCCGAGAAGGCGGCCGCGGTGCGGTTCGGGATCGTGCTCGTCGCGATCGTGCTGCCGATGGCCTGTTCGGGTCTCGCGCTTGCCCTGTGGGTCGGCGAAGGCCTGCCGTGGCAATGGGCTATCGCGACGCTGGTGTGCATCAACGCGGCGGCCGCTGCGCTGTTCGACATGCGGATCATCTCGCTGTTCTGCGCCAAGATCGCGAGCTGGACGGGCTTTGCCGTGCTGGTGCCCGAGAACGTCACCTATGCGGCTGTGTTCGCGGCCGCGCTGACCTTGTCGCTGATCGCGCGGCTCGAATGGAAGGCCGCCAAGAAGCGCAGGCTCGCGCGCGAGGCGCGTGAACGGGTTGCGGCGCGCGCCGAGGATATCCTGCGCAGCTTCGAGGAGACCGGGCAGGGCTGGTTCTGGGAAACCGACCGCCGCGGGCTCATCACCTACATCTCCCCCAAGGCCGCAACCGTGCTCGGCAAGACCACCGATGAAGTGGTCGGCCTGCCGCTGTCCGAGATTGTCGATGCCTCGCAAGGCGCGGCCGATGCGGAACGCACGCTCGCTTTCCACCTGTCCGCGCGCTCGGCCTTCCACGATGTCGAGGTCCGCGCCGCCACCACCGGCGATGAACGCTGGTGGGCGCTCGCGGGTCGCCCGGTGTACGACAGCTACAAGAACTTCTGCGGCTTCCGCGGGCACGGCACCGACCTGACCGAGAAGCGTCGCTCCGAGCAGCAGGTCTCGCGCCTCGCGCATTACGATTCGCTCACCGGGCTCGCCAACCGTGTGCAGATGAGCCAGGCATTGGAGCAGATCCTCGCCGCCCCGAGCGGCCGCGAGCGTGCCTGCGCGGTGCTGATGCTCGATCTCGACCGTTTCAAGCACGTCAACGATACGCTTGGCCACCCGGCGGGCGATGCGCTCCTGAAGCAGGTCGCCCAGCGGCTCGAGCGCGCGATCGACGGCAACGGGCGCTGCGGGCGTCTGGGCGGCGACGAGTTCCAGGTGATCGTCCCCGGCCACCAGGATCGCCATACGCTCGGCCACATGGCGCAGACAATTATCGCCTCGCTCTCGCAGCCCTATTCGATCCAGGGCCAGAGCGTGGTGATCGGCGCCTCGGTCGGGATCGCGCTGGCGCCCGAACACGGTTCCACGAGCGACGAGATCATCCGCAATGTCGACCTTGCGCTCTATGCCGCCAAGGATGCGGGCCGCGGGGTCTACCGCTTCTACGCCGAAGACCTGCACGCCGCGGCCGAAGAGCGCGCCGAGCTCGAACAGGACCTGCGCGAGGCGATCGCCAAGGGCGAGCTTGAGCTCTACTACCAGCCGGTCGTCTATGCTGCGAACGAGAAGATCGTCGGCTTCGAGGCGCTGATGCGCTGGCAGCACCCCAAGCGTGGCTGGATCAGCCCGGCCAAGTTCGTGCCCATCGCCGAGGATGCGGGCCTCATCGACCGCATCGGCCAATGGGCGCTGCGCCGCGCCTGCGCGGACCTTGCCCGGTGGCCGCGCTCGATCCGCTGCGCGGTCAACGTCTCGGCGCTGCAATTCGCCAATCCCGACCTGCCGACCATCGTCGCCAACGCGCTCGCCCATAGCGGTGTCGCGCCCTCGCGGCTCGAGCTGGAAATCACCGAGAGCGTGTTCCTCAACGACAGCTCGGGCACGGACGCGATGTTCAAGGCCCTGAAGCGCGTCGGCGTGCGGCTTGCGCTCGACGATTTCGGCACGGGCTATTCGTCGCTCGGCTATCTGAAGAAGGCGCCGTTCGACAAGATCAAGATCGACCGCAGTTTCGTGCAGGGCGCCACCGAAGAGGGCAGCCGCAACGGCGCGATTATTGCCTCGATCACCAGCCTCGCCGAAGCGCTGCACATGGACACCACGGCAGAGGGCGTGGAGACATTGGACGAGCTCGAACTGGTCCGCCTGCTCGGCTGCTCCCACGTCCAGGGCTACATCTACTACAAGCCGATGAATGCCTCCGATGCGACCGCGCTGGTTTCGGGCGATCTGGTCGCGCAGGCCGACGGGCCGCAATCCGCCCGCGCGCCGCGCCAGAACCTGCTGCGCCGCGTGGTGGTGGTCCACAACGGCAACCGCCTCAATGCCACGCTGCGCAACATCTCGGAAAGCGGGGCGATGATCGAAGGGCTGTGGAACATGCCCGCCGGCAGCGCGGTGCGGGTCGAATTCTCGGCCGACAAGACGGTCACCGCACAGGTGCGCTGGTCGCGCGAGAACCGCGTCGGGGTCGAGTTCCACCAGCCCCTGCGCCGCCGTGCCGATGGCACCTTCTCGGTGCTCAAGACCCAGCCGGGCCAGGCTGCGGGTTGGTAGGCGCACGATGGGTAAACAGTGCCTTTGGCAAACCGCTTAGGCAGCCGCGTTAGGCCAAAAGTAACCATCGCGCTTTAATCTTGGCGAACATGCTCCGGCGGCAGGCTTTGCCCCTGCGCCCGGGCTCTGGAGGTTTGCCCGCGAGATGTCCCTGAAGGGTCTCCTGTCATCCCGCAGCGGTCGCCATGGACCGCACGGCCCGGCATCGGCGCTGACCGATGGCGAGCGGCTCGCGATGCTCGACGATCTCGAGCAGTCGGGCCTCGGCTGGTTCTGGGCGAGCGATGCGATGGGTAACCTCACCTATCTGTCTGCCGCCATTGCCGCGCGGCTCGATCTGCCGCTCGATGCGCTGATCGGTCAGCCGCTCACCGCGATCTTTACAGCGGCCGAGAGCGACGGGCGCGGCAAGTCGCTGTCGCTGATGCTGGGGGCGCACAAGTCCTTCGTCGGCATGGCGGTGCGCGCCGCGCGCCGTCCGCAAGCCATGGTGCTGCGCCTGTCCGGCCAGCCGATCATGAGCGCCAGTGGCAAGTTCCTGGGCTTCCGCGGCACCGGGACCGACATCACCGAGGAATATGCCCGCGAGGAGGAAACCGCCCGCCTCGCGCGTTTCGATTCGCTCACCGGCCTCAGCAACCGCCACCGCATGGCGAGCCACATCGAGGCAACGCTCACCGCTTTCAAGACGGCGCGCCGCAACTGCGCGGTCCTGATGATCGATCTCGACCGCTTCAAGCATGTCAACGACACGCTCGGCCATGCCGCCGGTGACGAGCTGTTGAAGCAGGTCGCATCGCGCCTCGCGCGCGCCATCGATCGCGAATGCGAGATCGGGCGGCTCGGGGGTGATGAATTCCAGGTGCTGCTCCCCGATATCGACGACCGCGGGGTGCTGGGCGAGATCGCCGCCAAGATCATCGCCATGCTGCGCCAGCCCTACAGCCTCGACGAGGGCCGCTGCGTGATCGGCGCCTCGGTCGGGATCGCCATCGCCCCGCATGACGGCATGACCCGCGAGGACATCGTGCGCGCCGCCGACCTTGCGCTCTATGCCGCCAAGAACGGCGGGCGGGCGCAGTACCGATTCTTCTCGGGCGACCTCGAGAACGAGACGATCTTTCGCCGCCGGCTCGAACAGGACCTCGGCACCGCGCTGCGCGAGAAGCAGCTGTTCTTGCGCTTCGAGCCGATCGTCGAGGCTGCGGCGGGCACGGTTGCCTCGCTCGAAGCCCATGTGTGCTGGAACCATGCCGAGCGCGGCGTGATCGACGAGGAGGAGTTCGCGCAGATCATCGAAGGCTCGGCGCTGATTGCCGACGTCGGTCGCTGGGCGATCGGCGCGGCCTGCGCCGGGGCTGCCGCGTGGCCCGAAAGCGTGCGGCTTGCGGTCAATGTCCCGGTATCACTGTTTCTGGCCGACGATTTCGTGGCGCTGGTGGGCGAGGCGCTCGAAGCGGCCAGCCTTGCGCCGGGGCGGCTCGAGCTGGAGATCAGCGAAGCGGTGTTCTTCGGCGATGCGAACGTGGTCGACCGCACGCTCGCTGCGCTGTTCAAGCTCGGGGTGCGGCTGACGCTGGACGAATTCGGCAGCGGCTTTTCATCGCTCGCCTACCTGCGCCGCGCGCCCTTCGATGCGATCAAGATCGACCAGAAGCTGGTCGCCGAGGCCGAGCGCCACGATGCCCGCGAGATGGGGCTGGTGCGCGCGATCGTCGCGCTTGCGGGGGCCCTGCAAATGGACACCATGGCCGGCGGGGTCGAGAGCGCAGGGCTCCTTGCGGCGCTCACCGGCGGCGGCGTGCGCTATCTACAGGGTCCGATCTTCAGCGAACCGGCCGAGGCCGAGACCGTCGCCGCGGAGATGTCCGGCGGCACGTGGCAGATCGAACCGGGCGCCGAACGCACCCGCCGGGCCCGGCGGCGCACGGTGTTCCGCAAGATCCAGGTGATCCACGACGATTACGCCTACGAGGTGACGCTGCGCAACCTCTCCAAGTCGGGCGCGCTTATCGAGGGGCTGGCCAATGTGCCCAAGGGAACGCAGTTCGTGGTCGACCTCGGCGGCGGCCAGCTCGCGGTGGCGACGGTGACGCGCTCCAGCGGTGATGTGCAGGGGCTGGAGTTCGAGCAGTCGCTGATCGAGGACGGATCGGGCGGCCTGTGCACCCGCAACCGCGTCTCGCCCTACGCACTCGCCGCAGCCGGCGCGCCGCTTGCGCCGCTGGCCCCGGGCAAGTTCATGGGCCTCGCGCAGGATCTCGGCCGCGCGGGCGCAGTGCCCAAGTTCGGCTGTTCGCGCGGTCTGCGTGGCGAGCCGGTCTGACCCCTTCAGGCAGTTGCGTTTTTGGCGAATGACATTGGCGTGACCGGGCGCTACATCGCGCGGCGATGACTGACCTCTCCCATATCCGCAACTTCTCCATCATTGCCCATATCGACCACGGCAAGTCGACCCTTGCCGACCGGCTGATCCAGTTCACCGGTGGCCTGACCGCGCGCGAGATGTCCGAGCAAGTCCTTGATAACATGGACATCGAGAAGGAGCGCGGCATCACCATCAAGGCGCAGACCGTGCGCCTCACCTACACCGCGAAGAACGGCGAGACCTATCAGCTCAACCTGATGGACACCCCCGGCCACGTCGACTTCGCCTACGAGGTCTCCCGCAGCCTCGCCGCTTGCGAGGGCGCGCTGCTCGTCGTCGACGCGGCCCAGGGCGTCGAGGCCCAGACCCTCGCCAACGTCTACCAGTCGATCGAGCACGATCACGAGATCGTCCCCGTCATCAACAAGATCGACCTCCCCGCCGCCGAGCCCGACAAGGTCCGCGCCGAGATCGAGGACATCATCGGGCTCGACGCCTCCGAGGCCGTCCTCGCCTCCGCCAAATCGGGCATCGGCATCGAGGACGTGCTCGAAGCCGTCGTCGCCAAGATCCCGGCCCCCAAGGGCACCACCGAGGCGCCGCTCAAGGCCAGCCTCGTGGACTCGTGGTACGACCCCTATCTCGGCGTCGTCATCCTCGTGCGCGTGATCGACGGCAAGCTCACCAAGGGGCTCAACATCCGCTTCATGCAGGGCGGAACGCAACACCTCGTCGACCGCGTCGGCTGCTTCACCCCCAAGCGCACCGACCTTGCCGAACTCGGCCCGGGCGAGATCGGCTTCATCACCGCGCAGATCAAGGAAGTCGAACAGGCCCGCGTCGGCGACACCATCACCTCCGTGAAGGGCGGCGCCACCGAGGCACTGCCGGGCTACAAGGAAGTCCAGCCGGTCGTCTTCTGCGGCCTCTTCCCGGTCGACGCCGCCGACTTCGAAAAACTGCGCGAGTCCATCGCCAAGCTGCGCCTCAACGACGCGAGCTTCTCCTTCGAGATGGAGTCCTCCGCTGCGCTGGGCTTCGGCTTCCGCTGCGGCTTCCTCGGCCTCTTGCACCTGGAAATCATCCAGGAACGCCTCAGCCGCGAATACGACCTCGACCTCATCACCACCGCGCCCAGCGTGGTCTACCGCATCCACCTCGGCCATTCGAAGACCGAGGACGCCAAGACCATCGACATCCACAACCCCGCCGACTGGCCCGACACCAACCGGATCGAGTCCATCGAGGAGCCGTGGATCAAGGCGGTGATCTACACCCCCGACGAGTACCTCGGCGCGATCCTCAAGCTGTGCCAGGACCGCCGCGGCATCCAGACCGAACTCACCTACGTCGGCGGCCGCGCGCAGGTGAGCTACGAGCTGCCATTGAACGAAGTCGTCTTCGACTTTTACGATAGGTTGAAGTCGATTTCGCGAGGCTATGCCTCCTTCGACTACGAACAGATCGGCACCCGCGAGGGCGACCTCGTCAAGATGAATATCCTCGTGAACAACGAGCCGGTCGACGCCCTGTCCCTGATCGTCCACCGCGCCAACGCCGAAGAGCGGGGACGCGGCATGTGCGAGCGCCTCAAGGACCTCATCCCCCGCCACCTCTTCAAGATCCCGATCCAGGCCGCAATCGGCGGCAAGGTGATTGCGCGCGAGACCATCGCGGCGCTGCGCAAGGACGTGACGGCGAAGTGCTATGGCGGCGACATCACCCGGAAGAAGAAGCTGCTGGAGAAGCAGAAGAAGGGGAAGGCCAGAATGAGAGAATACGGCAACGTCAGTATTCCTCAGGAAGCTTTCATTGCCGCGTTGAGAATGGGGGAGGAGTAGTTGAGCGAACAATTCACAGCGAGGATGAATCGGTTTTTTGGGGCACGTCGTGGGGGTTTTTCCCCGGTGACGCAGGATGAGTTCAGCAAATCCCAGATTACCTTTGTTGGTCCAGAGCAGGAACTCGCCGAGGAGTTTTTCGGCGACACTCTCGAGCTAAGGCATGGAAGCATAGATGCGATCAAGGCGAAAGGCGTAGATCCCGAACTACCCTATCGTCTCTATCCTTCAGGTCGCAGAATCAAATTGACGACGTCTTACAAGACGAACAAGCCTCGAGAACTGCGGCTATATTTGCGTGTTGATCAATTTAAGCCCCTACCTGGGTGGTTCTGGGGAGTTTTCGAGAGAGGGAATGAGCTATGGCTCTGTGAAATGAGCCCAGATATGCTTGAAAAAATCAACTCAGGTATTCTTGATCCTGAGGATAGAAATGAAAACCTTGAATCGGAAGTTGATAACTTTCAGCTGGACCTCAACGATCCCGAGGCTCCGGAGAAGAAGGCGAACGTTACATATCAATACGGACGTGACCGGAGGGTGGCTCTTGATGCGTTGAACAGGGCTGGGTTTGTTTGCGAGCTCTTTCCTGATTTTCCGACATTCATTTCTCGCTCGTCGGGCTTGGCTTTCATGGAAGCGCACCACCTTATCCCTATGAAATTGCAGGATAACTTTTCCCACTCTCTCGACGTTGTCGAGAATATTTGCTGCTTCAATCCGTGGTCCCATCGCTTGGTGCACTCCGGAAAGTTTGATGTTTTTGAAGAGCAACTTGCGCGCATTGTTCGTCTGCGTTCAGATTTCATCAAATCTGTCGGGTGGATTGAGGACGACGTATTAGCTCTTTATGCAATCTGAAATCCTCGGACCTCGTAATTCATCAGGTCCGCTTGCCTGATGGCATGATCTATCTCGCGGCACATTTGTTCTGCGGGCAAGGCGCCCTTTCCCTTTGAAGAGCACTCCCAAATCTCAATGGTCTTCCAACCAAGATCACTTAACTTGCCCTTAACTTCCTTGTCGCGCGCTTGGTTTGTTGCAATCTTCGCTTCCCAGAATTCGGTACGGCTTTTGGGCAACCGAAATAGTGAGCAGTTTGTATGACCATGCCAGAAACACCCGTGAACAAATATCACGGTGTTCCATTTCGCCAAAACGATATCCGGTTTTCCCGGAAGGTCTTTACGGTGAAGGCGGAAGCGGTATCCACGGCTATGCAATAGCCGTCTGACAACTAGCTCCGGCTTGGTATCTTTGCCGCGAATGCCCGCCATCATCTCCGAGCGTCTGCGCGGATCGACAATATCAGCCAACAGCTGCCCTCTTGATAGTGGCTTCCAATTCCGCCGAGTACGCGATCATCGACTTCGCTATTGAGCGGATGACCGGAACCGAAACAGAGTTGCCGAACTGCCTGTAGAGCTGCGTGTCAGAGCAGGCACCGAGATCAAACCAGTCAGGAAAGCCCTGAATCCGAGCGCACTCGCGTGGCGTCAGGCGACGGGGGTTAAGTCCGAGGTGTGACTGGTCGATCAGGATTTCGCGCCCGTCTTTATAGTACCGCGACGTGATGGTGTTACAATACGCATCCTCGCTTCCGAAAACCTTGTGGCCGAAACCGTTTCCCTTGGCTTCATGCCTCGCCATCCGCCGGATCAGGCCCTCCCAGAGCCGGTCGGAGATTGTATAGCGCGCAAGATCGTTCGAGCCTTCAGGTTCCAGCGCGTCACCCAACTGCGTTGCCTGCTCGATTCCCTCCAGATTCTTGAAGACTTCCCTCGGGTCGGCGTCGCCATAGTAGTCTCGGTCAAATCCGACGATGTAAACCCGTTCGCGCCGCTGAGGCACGCCAAAGCTGGTCGCGGAAAGAACCCGCCAGTCAACAGCATAGTTCAGCTTTCTCGAGAGAGACTTCCTTGCTTCGAGCGACATCGGCACGTCATCTGGCAAGGGCGGACAGTCCCCGTCGAGGATTGAAAGAATCGTCTGCAATGTCCTGCCTTTATCGTGCCCGCGGAGCTGCTTGACGTTTTCCAGCAGGAACATCTTCGGGCGCCATTCCGCAAGTATACGCTGGATCTCGAAGAACATTGTCCCGCGCGTATCGAAGAAGCCGCGCTTAAGGCCGGCGTTCGAGAATGCCTGGCAAGGGAAGCCGCCAAGCAGAAGATCATGCTCTCCGATGTCCTTCGCTGCAATCGTCGTGATGTCCCCCTTCGGCTCGTGCCCGAAGTTAAGGGCGTAGGTCTTCTTGGCGAATTCATCCCATTCGGAGGAGAAGACGCATTTCCCTCCCAGCTCGTCAAACGGGATTCTCATGCCGCCGATCCCTGCAAACAGATCGATAAAACGGAATGCTGGCGGGCTGGCCGGTTGCGGTCTTTCGATCGCGAGAGCGTCTTTGAGTTGCATGGCTAACCTCGCTTTGCGGAACACGGACACCATATGTTCCGCTGCCGCAGTGTGCAACGTCTGTGCGAGGAGTGCGATCCGATTCGGAGGCTTTTCCACGGCGAGGTGTTGGCCCTCAAGGATCGAAACTTTCATCCTTCAGCGATCACTCCTTCTTCGGCGGGGGGGGCGTGGGT
>NZ_LSKQ01000102.1 GCF_001557115.1 Erythrobacter sp. CCH5-A1 | reverse complement strand
GGGGTGGGGGCTGGCGGCCTATGCGCTGTGTGTGTGGCCCGCCAACGCCAACCACTTCGCGCTCGACATGGCCAAGCCCGATGGCGGCCTCGGCCTTGCCTATCACGTGCCGCGCATGTTCGCGCAGCCCGTCATCATCTGGCTCGCGCTATGGGTGGGCGAGTGCCTGCCCTTGCGCCGCAAGGCACAGTGACCGCGGCGGAGGCGATCCTCGCGCTGCTCGGCGAAAGGGCCGAGGGCGCGACCATTTGCCCGAGCGAAGCCGCGCGCCTGCTGGCCGGGCCGCAGGGCGACTGGCGGCAGGAGATGGCGGCGGTCCACGCTGCGACCGACCTTCTGCTGGAGGAAGGCACCATCGCCCTCTCGTGGAAAGGCGAGCCCAAACAAAAACGGCGCGGACCCTACCGGATCGCGCGCCGCTGATGCGGGGCCGAGGCCCCTATGCCCGCAAGGCTCAGCTCAGGTGCTTGCTGACCGCAGCGGTCATCTTGAACATCGAGATCTGGTCCTTGCCGATCACCGCGCCGAGCTTGGCGTCGGGATTGATCTGACGCTTGTCCTTGGTGTCCTGCAGGCCGTTGGCCTTGATGTATTCCCACACCTTCGAAGTCACTTCGGCGCGGGTCATCGGGCCCTTGCCGATCACTGCTTCCAGATCGCCCGAAAGCGTCACGGGCTTCTGCAGTGCGTTGGTCGTTCCAGCCATCATCTACTCCCTTATGTAAGTGGCAGGTTGATCACAAATCATCGTCTTCCCAGTCCGCATCCTCGTCTCCGCCACCAGTGAAGGTGGCATGGAGCACCGCACAGGCCGTTATCGACCCTTGCAGCGATGCGAGCAGTTCCGCCCGTCCGGCCCCGGGCATCAGCACCAGCGGCAGTTCGGTCGCGAAAAGTTGAAACAGGTAGTGGCGCGTCTCGCCCTCGGGCGGGGACGGCAGCAGCCATTCGGAATTGCCGAGCGCGTTCTTGCCGGTGCGCGGCGGCACCTCGCCTTCGAGCAGCTTGCCGCGCTGGCCGGCGAGACCCCAGACCAGCCAGTGGCAGGCGGGATCCTTGCCCGAGCCCGCGACCTCCTCGACCACCAGCACCAGTTCGGCCGAGCCCGGCGGCGGCGCGCTCCATTCGAGCGGGGGGGCAACCGCGTCTTCTTCGGCCGCGGTGAAGCTCGGATCGAGCTCGTCCCCGTTGCCGAAGGCCGGGCTGGTCAGCGCAAAGCCGCCACGCGCGAGGGTCTGCGCGGCGCCGATCTGCGCGATCGCGAGACCGGGATGACGCGCGGGCGCGGGCACGTGGGGTGCAAGCCAGGCGGGGAAATCAGTCATGATTCTGTCTTTTCACTGCCCTCGTGCTAGTCCCTTCGGATGCGCCTTGCGAGATGGGACAAGGGCATTTTCGGCGGATTCTGCGGAAAACCCTGCAAATGCAGGTAAAATAGTCACGCTTTTTTGCGCCATTACGGGGCGAAGGGTATTGCACGCGCTTGCTCTTGCCGCCGCAGCGGGGCAATTGTGCACTTGCGCCCGGGCGTTGCCCCTGCGTCACAAAGCCCGGAGAGCCCCCTTTCATGCATGTCGGTCGCACCGCCCTCAGCCTCGTTCTGGCCTTCCAGCTGGCCGCATGCGGAGGCGGCGGGACGTCGTCCTCGGCCCCGCCCACGGGCGGCGGCGGCGGCACCCCGACCCCGACCCCGACCTCGAGCGCCTGCTCGCTCAGCGCGCGGCAGGACTTTGCCGACCAGGTGCTCAACGAATGGTACCTGTTCCCCAATCTGCTGGCGACGGTGAACCGCAGCACCGTCAGCAATCTCGACGACTATCTCGATGCCCGCGTCGCCCCCGCGCGCGCGCAGAACCGGGACCGCTTCTTCACCTACGCGACCTCGATCGCGGAAGAGAACGCGCTGATCAACTCGGGCTCCTCGGCGGGCTTCGGCATCCGCCTGTCCTATGACACCACCAACCGCCGGCTGTTCGTGGTCGAGGCCTACGAGGGCGCCCCCGGGCTTGCCGCCGGGCTCGACCGCGGGAGCGAGATCATCGCCATCGGCACCACCAGCGCCAACCTCCAGAGCGTTTCGGGCCTGTTCGCCAGCGGCGGCGCGCAGGCCGTGGCCGATGCGCTGGGCGCCTCGACCGCGGGCCTCTCGCGCGTGCTGCGCTTCGTCCAGCCGGGCGGAGCGACGCTGGAGCGCACGGTCACCAAGAGCGACTTCGCGCTCGATCCGGTCTCGGACCGCTACGGCCTCGTCATCCTCACCGAAGGCGCGCGCAAGATCGGCTATATCAACCTGCGCACCTTCATCATCGCCGACGCGGCCACCCAGCTGCGTACCGCCTTCGGCCAGCTTTCGGCGCAGGGCGTGACCGAGCTGATCATCGACCTGCGCTACAACGGCGGCGGGCTGGTGAGCGTCGGCGACACATTCGGCGACCTGATGGGCAGGGGCCGCGTCGGCCAGGTGTGGAGCCGCGAGGTGCTGCGCGAATCCAAGTCGGCGGAGAACTCGACCCAGCTGTTCCGCAACGAAGCCAATGCCATCGCCCCCACCAAGGTCGCCTTCATCACGACCGGCTCCAGCGCCTCGGCCAGCGAGCTGGTGATCAACTCGATGCTGCCCTATCTCGGCAACAACATCGCGCTGGTCGGGTCCAATTCCTTCGGCAAGCCGGTCGGCCAGTTCGGGTTCGACCTTGCGGCTTGCGACCTGCGTATCCGCGCGGTCGCCTTCCAGACGGTCAACGCGAACAATCAGGGCGAATACTACACCGGCCTTGCCAGTGTCGTGCCCAACACCTGCCGCGCCGCTGACGACATCACCCGCCCGTTCGGCGATCCGCGCGAGGCCTCGATCGCGGCGGCGCTCGATTTCCTCGCCGGCCGCGCCTGCACGCCGATCGCGGGAGCGCGGGTCAGCGTTGCGGACGCCCCGGGCGCGAATGGCCCGCAGAGCGTGAGTGTCGAATTCGCCCCGCCCGAGCGCGAGCCGCTCCAGCCGGCCAAGCCGCTGCCGGTCCAGCGCGAGCTGCCGGGGCTGTTCTAGAGGATTACAGCCCCTCGGGCACGGTCGCGAAGGCGGGTGTGTCGCCGAGGTCGACCCAGTCCTGCTTGCTCTTGGCGTAGCAGTGGAAGGCGGGCTTCAGGATGCTGGTGTCGTCCAGCGTCCCGGCCTTGATGAACATCATCCCCGGCGGGCTGTCGACCCGGGTGAAGACGGGCGAGCCGCATTCGGGGCAGAACTGCCGCCGCACGGTCGCGCCGCTGTCGCCGGTGTCGTTGTAGGTCTTGAGCGTGCCCTCGAACGCTACGGCGTCCTCGGGCACGCCGATGATGACCGAAAGCGCGCTGCCGGCCTGTTTCTGGCAGTTCTTGCAATGGCAGGTGACGCACAGCAGCGGGTCGCTCTCGCAGGAGTAGCGCACGCTGCCGCACAGGCAGCCTCCGGTGATGGTCATGGCCTTGGTCTCCCCCTTTTGGCCCGTGCGTCCTAGGGCGCTTCGGGGCCGGTGTATGGCTGGCTATCCGTATAGCCGCAGCCGTTGAGAGTCTCCCCGCCCAAAGCGATGGTGGCGACGAAGGGGAAGCTGCGGTCGCTCATCCCGTCGCTGCATTGGCCCGGCGTGAGCGTGGCGGTGAAGGGCTTGCCGCCCAACGTGCCGGAGAAGCCGAGCCCGCCGTTTCCGGCAAAGCGCTTCACGGCAAACCGCGTGCCGTCCGGCATGTCGGGGGTGGTCCACGCGCCCTGTTCGCCCTTCACCGCAAGGTTCCAGAAGGGCTCGGTGCCGAGCATGGTCACCGCTTCCTGCGGGGCGACCGCATCGAAGGGCTTGCCTTGCGGGTCGATCCCGTCGGTCTTGGCGGGGGTGCAGGCGGCTGCAAGAGCAAGGGCAGCAAGCGGCAGCAGGCGGAGTTGCATGGAGTCTCTCCTCGGTTGCAAGGATAGGCCGGAACCGCCCTGTCTCTTATACACATCTCCG
>NZ_LSKQ01000101.1 GCF_001557115.1 Erythrobacter sp. CCH5-A1 | reverse complement strand
GCGTCTCCCCGGTAGCATGTCTGTGTTGTGCGATTATGCTCGTAGAAAGCTTTGCAGCAGCATCAGCACCGATCGCAGCAACAATGCCATCCGAACTTCCAACACCAAGTTTGCCATTTACGCCTCCTGAGGCGCCGGCTTCGCCAGACAAAAGGAAAGATCTAGAGATGCTCTGCGAGTCGCTTTCGCTGAGGCCAAACCTCTCTTGAAGAGTATTTGATAGCGAACGAACCTGGTCGTTAAACTTCGACACGCTCGAATTGAACGCCGATCCATTCTCGTTCGAGGACGACGCGCTTCGGCTTGCGCTTTCGAGAAGCTCGGTGCCGGTGGAGACAGTGGCGCTACGAGACTCGGATGCCGCTTGCCGAAGCCCCTCTGCCCTGTTGAACCCTTGTGAAAGAGCCTCCCTGAAGTCCGATGCGAACCCATCGGAGCGCACCGGCTTGTAGGCCAAAGAGGAAATAGCCTGACGGGTGTCGAACGCATTGGCGCCATTGGCAAAGCCGGTCTCGATCCCGCCATCAGAATGCGTGAACGACCTCTTCCCGAACCCGGAGCCGTAGCTGAAGGTATCATCGTGCTTGT
>NZ_LSKQ01000100.1 GCF_001557115.1 Erythrobacter sp. CCH5-A1 | reverse complement strand
GTCCCTATCTCACCCCCATGTCCCTAACCCCTGCCGGCACTCCCCACGACCCCCGTGGCGCCGAACGCTTCAACGAGGCGCGCGCCGCGCAGACCGTCGCCAGCGCCCAGCCCGATCTCGAAGGCGGGGTGCGCGCGATCCGCGAGACGGTGAAGGTGCTGAAGCCCGTCCCCGGGGTCTACCGGATGCTCGATGCGCGGGGCGAGGTGCTCTATGTGGGCAAGGCGCGCTCGCTGAAGGCGCGGGTGGCGAATTACACGCAGATCGCGCAGCTTTCGGGTCGCTTGCAGCGCATGGTCAGCCAGACGCGCTCGATGGAAATCGTAATCACCAATTCCGAGGCCGAGGCGCTGCTCTTGGAAGCGCAGCTGATCAAGCGCTTCCGCCCGCCCTTCAACGTGCTGCTGAGGGACGACAAGAGCTTCCCCTTCATCCTGCTGCGCGCCGACCACGCCTACCCGCGCATCCAGAAGCACCGCGGCGCGCGGCGGGCCAAGGGCAATTACTACGGGCCCTTCGCCAGCGCCGGGAGCGTCAACACGACGCTGAATGCATTGCAAAAACTGTTCCTGCTGCGGAGCTGCACCGACAGCTTCTTCAACAACCGCGACCGGCCGTGCCTGCTCTACCAGATCAAGCGCTGCTCGGCGCCCTGCGTCGGCCGGATCGACGAGCCGGGCTATGACGCGCTGGTGCGGCAGGCGAAGGATTTCCTCTCGGGCAAGTCGGGCGCGGTGCAGGCCGATCTGGAACGGCAGATGGCCGAGGCGGCGGCGAACCTCGATTTCGAGACTGCGGCGATGCTGCGCGACCGCCTCAGGGCGGCGACCTTCATTCAGGGAAGCCAGGCGATCAATGCGCAAGGTCTGGGCGATGCAGACGTGTTCGCGCTCGCCGCCAAGAACGGGCAGATGAGCGTCCAGTCCTTTTTCATCCGCGGCGGGCAGAACTGGGGCCACCGCGCGCTCTTCCCGCGCCACACGGCGGATGTGGACGAGGCGCAGGTGCTCGCCGATGTGATGCTGCAATTCTACGAGGAAGTGCCCCCGCCGCCGACCATTCTGGTCGACCGCGAACTGCCTGAGGCCGAGCTGATCGAGGCCGCGCTCTCCGAAGTTGCGGGGCGCAAGGTGCGGCTTTCGATCCCCGAGCGCGGCGACCGGCGCAAGCTGATGGAGCAGGCGCAGCGGAACGCGGTCGAAGCGCTCGAACGGCGGCTGGCCGAGACCGGCACCAAGGCGCGCCTCAACCGGGAGCTCGCCGAGTTTCTGGAATTGGACACGCCCCCGCAGCGGATCGAGGTCTATGACAACAGCCATATCCAGGGCACCAAGGCGGTGGGCGCGATGGTGGTGGCGGGGCCGGAGGGCTTCGAGAAGGGCCAGTACCGCAAGTTCAACATCCGCGAGGCGCAGACCAACGACGACTTCGCGATGATGCGCGAGGTGATGACGCGGCGGTTCCGTAATTTTGCCGAAGGCGAGGAGAACCCCGAGGTGAAGGCGGGCGGGCACGAGACGACGCTCCCCGACCTCATACTGATCGATGGCGGCAAGGGGCAGCTCTCCAGCGTCATGCGGGTGCTCGAGGAGGTCGGTATCGCCGACGACATCGCGGTGATCGGCATCGCCAAGGGCCCGCACCACGGGCGCGAGGGGCGCGAGGTGTTCCACTTCCCCGACGGGCGCGAGAAGCTGCTGCCGGTCAATTCGCCGCTGCTGTTCCACCTGCAGAACCTGCGCGACGAGGTGCACCGCTATGTCATCGGCGCGCACCGGGCCAAGCGTTCGAAGGCGATCACCGCCTCGCCGCTCGACGAGATCCCCGGCATCGGCCCGGCGCGAAAGCGCGCGCTGCTCCTCCATTTCGGCACCGCGAGCAAGGTGCGCGCGGCGGCGCTCGAGGATCTGCAACGCGCGCCCGGGGTAAGCGCCACGGTCGCGCGCAAGGTCTATGATTTCTACCACGCGGGCGGATAGGGGCGCCCCAACCCCGCATTAACGCCTGCCGCGCTATGGCGGCGGGATGGACGTCAACCAGTTCGTCATCCTTACCATGATGATCGTGCCCATGGTGCTGGTCGCGATCGCGGTGCTGCTTGCCAAGGGCCTGACCCCGCAGGAGCTGCGCCGCGGCCCGATGCGGATCACCGGGACTGCGCTGGTGCTCGGCGCGATCGGCGTGCCGGTGGCGACGATGATGATCGATTCGCAGGGCGCGTTCTTTGACGATGGCCGCGCGCTGGTCGGCGAGGGGCTGGGGGTGCCCGACGACATCGCGATCCGCGGCCAGAAGGGCGACCGGCTGGGCGATTGCTGGTCGAACCAGGTGCGCTGGTCGCTCGATCTCGATTTCGGATCGCCCGAGCGGCTCGACAAGTGGTTCGACCGCGCGCCATGGCGCGGGCCGCTGGTGGCGCAGATCGCGCGCTATTACGACACGCCGGTGGAGAAGGTGTCGGTCGCCCCGGGCGCGCTCGACCAGCGGGTGAAGAACCATGTGCTGTCGGAGAATGTCCCGCCGTCGCGCCCCGGCGGCGCGTGGAGCAAAGAGGTTCATGGCGAACGATTGGTGTGCGCTGCGATTTACGAGCGGGGAGGGACAGGGGGCCTCGACCTGCGGCCCTGCGATCCCGCGGCCCTCTCGGACGATGACGGGAGCAAGGGCTCGGTCCTGCTGCGGCGCGGCGGGGTGCCGGGGACGCTGGCGGGTTCGGTCAACTATCTCGGCGGGCCGTCCTATTGCACCAATCCGCTGCGCCGGTCGGTCAATGCGGTGCTGGGCCTGCCGCACCCGCCGGGCAAGCCAACGCAATTTTCGGGATTGTGAAGCAAGGGCCAGTGCGGCGCCCGGCGCTGCACCGGCCCCTGCCTTCGGATAGGCTTACTGCCCGTCGAGCGCCTTGCTCACCAGCACGTTGACCGAGACGCGGCGGTTCTGCGCGCGACCTGCGGCGGTGGTGTTGTCGGCGGCCGGATCGGCGGTCGCCATGCCGGTCGGGGTCAGCATGCGGTAGGGCTTCCACTTGCACACCTGCTGCAAATGGTTGACCACCGCCGCGGCGCGCTTTTCCGAGAGGGCCTGGTTCACGTCCTGCGAGCCGGTCGAATCGGTGTAGCCCAGCACCAGCATCAGCGAATTCTCGTTGGCATTGGCAGCCTGCGCGGCGGCGCACAGCTCGGCCTTGGCGGCCGGGCTGATCACCCACTTGCCGGTGTCGAAATAGACGTTGGTGGTGCTCTTCAAGTTGTACTTGTCGATATCGCCGAGCCGGCCGCGCAGCGCTTCCGTGGCGGCGGCGTTGGCCTGGATGGCCGCGCCCTGCTCGCCGAACTGTTGCTGCGTGCCGGCGCGGATCATTGCTGCGATCTGGCGATCGTCGGCAGTGAAGCGCACTTCGCTCGCCACCAGCCCCTCGCCATAGCGCACGGTCTTCGCGATCACCGTGAGGCCGTTGATCAGCGCATTCTGGTCCAGGGTCTTGTTGCCGATGCCGAGGAACCCGCCGCGGGTGCGGATCTCGGTGTCGGGGTGGAGCGTCACCAGCTGCACCGAGCCGTCATCGGCGGTGATCTGGAGGCGCGAGCCCTTTCGCGCGGAGATGATGCCCGAAACGCGCGGACCTTCCTCCAGCTCGGCGAGCGGGGGCAGAGCGCCGTAGACGGTGGTGGTGCTCACCCCGTCCTGCTCGCTGATCGTCGGCGAGGGCAGGGGACGCGGCTGGATCTGCGGCTGGGTCTGGGCGGCAAGGCCCGAGGCGCTCGCGGCGCCCAGAAGGGCAAGCAGCGCAAGGCTGCGGGGGCGTTGGAAGGTGGTCGTCACAGTGGTCATGCTCCTGCGGTTCGGGCCCTGCGATCCCGTGTGGGCCCTTTGTGGATGTTGTGCGCGATGGGCGGGGTGTTGCGCAACACCTTGCTCGCAGGTGAACGCGATTGCCCCGCGTGCCGCAGGAGCGGGCAATCGGGGCAGCGGATGCGACGAATTGAGCCGCTTGCCGAATGCAACAGCACCACGAAGGATGACACAGCGGGCCAACACTTCCGGGGATTACGGCCCTGCGGCAGAAAATCTTGCGCTTGATCCGCATAGCGTTTGGTTTAAGTCCCTCGACAGCTTGAAAAGGGTCGATTCATGCGGATTTTCGGATACTTGCGCTGCCTCGCAGCGGTGCTCGCGCTTGGGCTCGCGTCGTGCGGAGGGGGCGGATCGAGCGGCGGGTCAACCGGCACCACCCCGCCGCCATCGTCATCGCCGTCGCCGACCCCGACTCCCACGCCGGTCGCGCTCACCCCTTTCAGCTATGCCGCGCCGTTCGCGTTCGAAAGCTCGCTGGGGATTGAAGGCACGTTGTTCAACTATCAGGAAAGCTTCCTGAACGTGCAGCGCACCGAGCTAGTCGAGCCGCGCCCTTTCCCCGCCAATAGCACAGCGCGGATATCCCTTGATCGCCAAGGCAACGACGAGACGATTGCCTTCCGCTACGACGATATTACCATAAGCGCCACCCGTCCGGCCGAATCGAGCCCCGAGTTTCGCGTGGTCGATCCGGGCGGTGCGCAGGAGCGGCTGGTGATCGGCCCGCTTAGTCCCGGGTTCCTGCGAGGGCG
Organism: Erythrobacter sp. CCH5-A1; assembly: GCF_001557115.1. Lineage (GTDB taxonomy): Bacteria > Pseudomonadota > Alphaproteobacteria > Sphingomonadales > Sphingomonadaceae > Erythrobacter. Next base: position 41,216 of record NZ_LSKQ01000100.1, on the reverse strand, counting down.
AAGCGGCGGGCCGACCCATGTGTCGATGGCCATCTATCGTGCGTCCCCTGTCGCGCGCACCATCGACACGCGTGTCGGCACCGGGCAGCGCATCGTCTATTCGATCTTCGGCAACCCGGCGAACGAGTTCGGGCGCCTTGCCCGTTCGAAGGAATTCGACGTCGGCGGGGCAAGCGCACGCGGGCTCAGTTTCGGGGGCTTCTTCATCCAGAGCGCCGACTATGCGAGCCCCAACGGGGTGTTCTTCGGCGTGCTCAGCGTTGCGGCCTTCGGCTCGGACGGACAGCGGACGTTCGAGGCGGACCTGTTCATCGAAGGCGAGCACGACATCGCCACCAACCGTTTGTCGGGCAGGTTCCGCGACCGGCAGGGGGGTGTCGTCATCGGCACCTTCGAAGGCGGACTCTATGGCCCGCAGCGCAATCATGTCGGACTGGTGTACAACCTCGACCTGCCGCGATGGGGTCGCGACATTGGCGCCGCCTTCGGCATCGGCGCGGACCGGGGCTAATTTACGCGCCCTGCCGGCCGACCTACTTCGCCGCCTGCGCCGCGATCCAGCGGTCGATCTTGGCTTCCAGAACCGCCAACGGCAGCCCGCCGGTGTTCAGCACTTCCTCGTGGAATGCCTTGATGTCGAACTTCGCACCCAGCCTGTCGGCCGCGCGCCTGCGCAGCTCCTGGATCTTGAGCGCGCCGATCTTGTAGGCGAGCGCCTGGCCCGGAATGGCGATGTAGCGATCGACCTCGGCCACCACTTCGGTGCGGGTCATGCCCGAATTGGCGAGCATGTAGTCGATCGCCTGGTCGCGGCTCCAGCCCTTGGCGTGGATGCCGGTATCGACCACCAGCCGCATCGCGCGCAGCATCTCGTCCTGCAGGGTGCCGTAGCGGTTCCACGGGTCCTTGTAGAAGCCCATCTCGTGGCCCAGCGTCTCGGCATAGAGCGCCCAGCCTTCGACATAGGCGGTTGTCCCGCCATAGCGCATGAAGGCGGGCAGCGCCTCGTTCTCCTGCGCAAGGCTGATCTGGAAGTGGTGCCCGGGCGCGCCTTCGTGGAGGTAAAGCGTGACATTGCCCGGCGTCAGGCGGCTCGGCAGGTCATAGGCGTTGAAGTAGAAGATGCCCGGACGCTCGCCATCGGCCGAGCCCGACTGGTAGGAGCCGCCGGCCTCGAACTGCTCGGTCGCGGGATCATAGGGGCGGATTTCCAGCTTCGACTTGGGCAGCTTGGAGAACAGCGCGCCGATCTTCGCATCGACCGCCTTGCCGATGTCGTAATAGCTCTGGGTCAGCCCCTCGCGGGTCTTGGGCTGGAACTTGGGATCGGTGCGGACATAGTCGAAGAACTGGGTGAGCGTGCCCTTGAACTTCACCTCGCGCTGAAGCCGTTCGAGCTCGCTCTTGATCCGCGCGACCTCCGACAGGCCGAGCTGGTGGATGGTCTCGGGCGTGAGCGGGAGGGTGGTCGAGTCTTCGACGAGGCGGGCATAGAGCTTGTCGCCGCCCTTCATCTGGGAAAGGCCGATGCTCTCGCGCGCGGCGGGGAGGTATTCACCCTTCAGGAAATCGCGAAGCCGCGTGTTGGCGGCGTAGATCTCGGCGGTCTTGGCGGCGTAGGCCTTGGTCAGGCGCGACTTGTCGGCATCGGAAATGCCCTCGGGGAAGGCCTTGGTGGGCGCCATGTAGGGCGAATCCGCAATGGGCGTCGCCAGCTGCGTATCGAGTTGGGTGACCATGATCCCGACCGTCAGCTTAGTTTCGAGCACGCCGCTCTTCATCCCTTCGCGGAACTTGGCGATCGCGCGGTCGATGAAGGCGATGTAGTCATCGTGGCGGCTGAGGTTGTCCTCGTAATTGGCGAGCGTCTTGAACGGCGCCACGCCGGTGCCGTTGGCGAAGGTCGGGTAGAAGGTGTGGAACCCGAAGAAGTGATTGAGCGGCCGCACTTCGGTAAGCGCGCGCATCTCGTCGGTGGCCCCCGCCAGCGCGCGGCTCTGAGTGTAGTGGAACACGTCGTAGGCGAGCTGGTCGGTCTCGCCCAGCTTGCTGCGGTCGATCTGCGCGAGCAGGGCGAGGTTCAGCTTGATGTCGGTGCGCGCGGCGAGGAAGCCCGAGTCCGTCAGCAGATCGCCGAGCCGGCCCGCGTTCTCGTCATCGCCGCGGAACAGCCGGCTCAGGGGATTGAGAGCCAGTTCGCGCGCGTCGGCATCCTCGAACAGGGCGAAGAGCTTGTCGTGTTCGGACTGGGGGGCCTGCGTGGCGGCGGTCTCGGGCGCGGTCCCGGAATTGCTTGGCGTTTCAGCAAGGGCAGGCGCGGCAAGCGAGAGCAGCAGCACGCTCGAGGCGGCGCTCGAGAGAGCAAGGGCAAGGCGCAAGGTCATATTCGGCAGTCCCCGGGGCAATGTGCAATCGCGGGGCGCTAGGCCCCGACGCCTTCCGGCGCAAGGACGCGGGCGACGAGCGCGCGAGGCCCATCGACCGGCGGCGTGACGCCGTGACGTCAGGCGGAAACGAGCCGCTCGCGGTGGAAGGCGGCATCCTTGCGCAGCTGGTCGTGCTCGACCCACACCGAATGTGTCCCCGAACAGATCTTGTGCGGCAGCGCGAGGCGGCAGACCGGGCCCTTGGCGATGTCCGAAGCATCGAGGATCGCGCATTGCGAGGTGCCGGTGTTCTCGTCGATCAGGAAGGTGACGAGGTAGCCATCGTCCTCAGCCGTTGCACCTTTGCGCGGAATCATCGGGCTCTCGCTTGCATAGACCCCCTCGGACAGGCGGTAGACCTGTTCCTCGCCGGTTGCGGTGTCGTGGCGGACATAGCCGTTGAACAGGAACCAGCCGGGTCGCGTGGTGGTCGACCACACATAGCGACTCTTGTGCATCGCGTAGGCCGGGTTGATCATCCCGAATTCGACGATCTTGTCGCTGAGGCGCTCCTCGCGGGTCTCGCCGGTCTTGAGGTTGAAGCGCCAGCGGTGGAGGCGGCTCTGGAAGGAGTGCTCGTCGACATAGGCCATCATGTGGCTGTAGCGGCCCATTTCCTCGAGCGGATCGGGCATGGGCTTGGCCTGATGGTAGCCTTCGAGCACCACCTCGTCGCCCTCTTCCCACGCATTGGTCCAGTGGAGCACGTAGGTCGGTGCGGCCTCGAACCAGCGGATATCCTCCGGCTGGCCATGACGCGGGATCAGGGCAAAGCGGGTCGGCACCCCCTCGTGCAGCCGCGCGGCGTGGATGTTGCGGGTGAGCAGCTCCTCGTCCCAGAACAGCGGCATGTCGTTGAGGATCGACCAGTTCTTGGTGATCGCCATGTCGTGCGGCAGGCGCGGGCCGGGCAGGGGAATGGGGACGTAATGCACCAGCGCGCCGGTGCGATCGACCACCCCGTAATGCATGAAAGGCGCGTGCTTCGAATAGTTGAAGAACATCATCTCGCCCGTCCCCTCGTCCACCTTGGGGTGGGCCGAAATGCCGTCGAGCGGCACCCACGGCGCCTTGCCGCGGCTCCCCAGCGTGACGGGGTCGAGCATCCACGCCTCGCCGCACTGGTAGAGCGTCGCGTAGGCCGTGCCGGCGTGGACGATGATGTCGGTCGAGCCCGTATCCTTGAGGCCACCGTGCGCGCCGAAGCCGGGGCGCACCGATGTGCCCCACGGGTCCATCAGCCCGCCCCACAGCGAGCGGCCCGCGATCTGCTCGGCCTCGAAGCAATGCGTCCTCACGAAACGGTTGCGGTAGCTCGCCTTGCCGCCGGAGATGTTGACCTGATGGATCATCGCATCGCCATCGAAGGGATGATGGCGGCCGAGCGGCTGGTGCACCTGGTTCTCGGTGTTGCGCAGGTAGATGCCGTCGATATCCGCCGGGATTTCGCCTGCGATCACCCGCAGTTCGGCGACGTCCACCTCTTCGTGGAGCGGCGTCCACGGGCCGGTCAGATAGGGGTGGTTCGACGGCTCGAGGCTGGTCTTCACCGGCGGGTGGCGCATGATCTGCATTGGTCTCTCCCTCGCCATGCAGAATGAGGCCGCGCTTTATCTCTGGCAAGGTGCTATGGCGCGCGCACGTGGACCCGATACGAAAATTGATCCGGGTCAAAGCCAGACACGACGTCCGGGGCGATCATCCTCATCACCAATGGGAGACCCGCGATGAAATCGATCCTGCTGCACATCGACCACGACAAGGCCATGCAGGCCCGCCTGCAAGTCGCGCTCGATATGGCCCGCAGCACCAACGGCCACATCACCTGCCTCCAGGCGGTGAGCTACGACGTGTTCATGCCGGGCGACTTCTATGGCTCGGCCGTGGCGGCTGCGCTGCCGGTGATCCGCGAGAATGCCGACAAGCTGCGGGCGAAGATCGAGGCCGAGCTTGAGCACGAGGGCGTGCCCTTCGACTGGCGCTTCGAATATGGCGTCGCCAGCCAGCGCCTGATCGAGGCCTCGCCGCTCGCCGATATCGTCATCATGGGCCCGTGCGAGCCGGGGATGGACGGCAATGGCCCGTCCGCGCTGGTCGGCGATGTGGTGACGCGCGCGCCCGTGCCGGTGCTGGTGGTGCCCGAGGGCATGAATAGCTTCGATGTCGGCGCGCCGATGCTGGTCGCGTGGAACGGCTCGGCCGAGAGCGCCCACGCCCTGCGCGCGGCGGTGCCGTTGCTGGCGTGCTCGGTGAAGGTGACGCTCGCCTGCGTGGTCGAGGAGGCGGGGGAGGGAAAACGCTTCGACCTGCCCAGCACCGAGGGCGCAAAATATCTCGCCCGCCACGGCATCCCCTGCGAGATCGTCGAGATCCCGCGCGGGGAGGCGCGGATTGCCGATACACTGTTCTCGGCGGCCCAGATGCGCGAATGCGCGCTGCTGGTGATGGGCGCCTATGGCCATTCGCGCCTCGCCGAACTGGTGCTGGGCGGCGTCACGCGCCACATGCTGAGCGAGCCCGCGATGCCTGTATTGTTGGCGCACTAGGCGCGCGGGGCTTCCCCGGGCGCAGTCTCGTAGGCCTCGGACAGCAGCCGGTAGGAGCGCGAGGCGAAGGCGAAAAGCGTCAGCACCACCCCCAACAGGCCGGTGATGCAGAACACCAGTGCCATTCCGCGCGCCGGGCCGGTGCCGAACCACCCGCCGATCAGCGCCGCGCCCGCGCCGTCGGTCATGTAGGGGATCGCGACGAACTGCGTCAGCGGCCCGATCAGGAAGGCGGTTAACGGCGAGGCAGCCTGCTCGACCGACTGGGCAAAGCCGAACACGCGCCCCTGCCGCTCGAAGGGGACGACCCGTTGCAGCGTCGTCTGCTCGGCGGCCTCGGCGAAGGGGCCGAAGAACATCCACACCGCGCAGCCCACCGCCAGCAGGACGATCGAGGCTTGGACGGTGAACAGGCTCGCCGCGGTCCAGGTGACGAGGTTGACGAGCAGCAGCGTGCGCAGCGGCTTCCTGCCGAGGCCGACGCGCGCGATCACGATGCCGCTGGCGATGAAGGCGCAGGACGTGATCGCCCACAGCATGCCCCATGCCTCGACGCTCATCAGCGACAGGCCATAGCCGTCCATCAACGCCATGAACACGCCGCCCAAAAGGTTGTTGAAGGTCGCGAACAGGATCAGCGCGAACAGCCCCGGCACCGCCGCCACGACGCGGATTGTGCCCCTCAGGTCGATGTCGCGGCGCCCGTCCTGCGAGGTCGCCTCGGGCACGGGATCCTCGAACCGCACCAGCGGCAGATGCACGATGGGGAGCGCGCTGAAGCCGATCGCCAGCACCAGCGGGCCGCGAATGCCGTCCCACGCGACCAGAAAGCCGCTGATCGCCGAGGTGACGAGGAAACCGAGGCCGCCGACCATCCCCACCAGCCCATTGGCCTTGTCGCGCCGCTCGGGCGGGATCAGCAGGGTGACCAGCGTGGCGAGCGCAATCATGCGGATATTGCCCGCGATCACCGCGAGCATGACCAGCACGATGAAGCCCCACAGCGGCCAGCTACCGGTCTGCTTCAGCGCCTCCTCGGGCGTGACGAGGTAGACCCCGAGCGCTAACGCATAGAGCGCCAGCGAGGCCGCGCTCGATCCGAGCATGATCGGCTTCTTACGGTGATGATCGACCAGAGACCCAAACCAGATCGCAAAGCCGCCGGTGAACAGCAGATGGATGCCGCCGATCATCCCGGTGACGAACACCGACTGCGTTTCGAGATAGGCCCAGAAGACGAGCGCAAACCAGACCGTGAAATTGACCACGTTCTGCAACAGGTTGTTGGCGAGAATCGCGTGGAACGGGTCGATCCGGAGCATCGCGCGCTTATCGGTCAGTGCCTGCAACGGGGCAAGGCGCGGCCGGATCGCTTCGCCGCAAGCGGGGCTTAGCCCTTGACCCTCCTTCGCATCATCCCCTCCTGCGCGACGCTCGCCACGAGTTCGCCTGCGAGGTTGAAGATGCGCCCGCGGTTGAACCCGCGCCCGCCGCCGCTCCACGGCGCGTCGGTGGCGTAGAGCAGCCATTCGTCCGCGCGCGCTTCCCGGTGGAACCACAGGGCATGGTCGAGGCTCGCGCCGACCAGCTCGCCGCGCATCCAGCTGAGGCCGTGCGGCAGCGCGCTGGTGCCGAGCAGGGTGTAGTCGCTGGCATAGGTGATGATCGCGCGGTGCAGTTCGGGCGTGTCGGCCTCTCCGGTGATCGGGGCGCAGACCTTGAACCACGTATGCGCGCGGGGCTCGCGCGGTTCGCGGCTCATCCAGTGCAGACGGTCGATGGTGCGCATCTCGATCGGGCGGGGGCGGAGCATCATGCGGCGCTGCAGGTCGGAGAGCTTGTCGCCCCACTGCGCGGCGATCTCGCGGCGCAGTTCCATGTCGGGGCGCAGGGTCTCGGGCAGGGCAACATCGGGCATGGGCGAATCGATATGCTCGAGGCCCTCCTCGGGCAGCTGGAAGCTGGCGGTGAGGTTGAGGATCGGGACGGGCATCCCGTCCTCGCCCTCCTGCGAGGCGACGACGCGGCGGTTGGCGAAGCTCCTCCCGTCGAAATCGCGCTCGATGCGGTATTCGATCCCCGCCCCCTCGCGCCCGCCGCGCAGGAAATAGGCGTGAAGCGAATGCGCGGCCTTGCCGTCGGTGACGGTCGCCTGCGCCGCCTGCAAGGCCTGCGCGAGCACCTGCCCGCCGAACACCCGCCCGATCCCGTCCTGCTGCGGGCGGCCGGCATAGACATCGGCGGCGCGCTTCTCGACCGTCAGCAGCCGGACGAGGCCGGCGACCAGTTCTTCGTTGGTGGGCGTGTCACTCATGGCACGCGGCCATGCTTGCCCCTTACGAACCCGTCAAGCCAAGCCTGCGCAGGATCCGATAGGCATAGGCCTTGGCGTAGTTCTGGTGCGGGAAGCGGCCGGGGGCCTTGGGCGTGAACCCGCGCGCGCGCAGAATGCCGTTCAAGGTGCGCGCCTCGCTCTCGCGGTAGCTCCATTCGGACCGCCAGGTGATCGACAGCGAGACGGAAGGGCTGGGGCCGTTCTTCACGAAATGCGGGGCCATGACGGGCACGAACAGCGCCTCGCCGGGGCCGATCGGGAACTCGGTGCCGTGGGGGAGCATCGCATCGTCCCATTTCAATTCGCGCGGGCCGCCCGAATGATAGGTCTCGTGGAACACGTCCGACACGAAGCGGGTGTCGCCGGCCGGGAACTGGGTCATCACCTTGCTGCCCCGGATCTGGAGCAGGATGTTGTGCTCGGGATCGAAGTGGTAGGGCGTCACCGCCCCGGGGCTCGAGATGAAGATGAACCCTTGCGGGTTGAGCATCGCGCCGGTGGCGGCCTCGATCTCGGGGCGGATTTCCTCGAGCAGGCCCATCAGCAGCGCCTCGTAGGCGGGCACCTGCTCGATGTTCTTGAGCACCGCCCAGCTTTCGGCCTCAGCGACCTTGCGGATCGTCTCGGCGATGGTCAGCCCATTGGAGCCGGGCTTGCCGTCGACCCCGATGGGAAGGTCGCCGCGATTGTATTCGACGCTGGTGAGCGGGAGCTGCTCGGCCAGCTGCGCAAGCGCCTCGATTTCGAGCAGCGGGTGGCTGGTGAGCCCGTGGCGGAGGATATGCGGCTGCTCGGGATAGTGCCGGGCAAATTTCGCACGCGCGGGGGCGTCGAACACGGTCTGGGGCAGGGCGTCGGCGAAGGTGGCGGGGGCGTTCATGTGGAGCTCCTCGGACGGGTCTCGTAGGCCTTGAGCAGGCGGAAGGCGGTGCGGCGGGGCAGGCCGCCGATGGCGATGTTAAAGCTCGCCATGCGGCGCGCATCGCGCCAAAGGCGTTCGATCATCGGGTGGCCTTCCACCGCGCAGCTATCGGCCCACTGGATGCCCTCGCGCTCGAGCAGGGCGAGGTTCTCCAGTTGCAGCAGCATTCCCGGAGAAAAGCGCGCATAGGCCTCGTCGAAGGCGGTCTTGTAGCTGTAGGCGCCGGGCGCGGTGATGAAGTTGGCGAGCATGGCGATGGCGCGGCCATCGAGCCGCAGCGCAAGCCGCTCGAGCCGCCCCGCCGCCGCCGCCCCTGCCAGCGCGGCCACGAAAAGCGCGCGTGTGTCGGGGGCCGAGGCGAGGGCGGAGCCTGCCTCGCCCTTCCATCCGGCGGCTTCCAGCGCGAGGAATTCGGCAGTCCATTCGGCGATGCCTTCGCCGCCCTCGATCCGCTCGAAGGCGAGCGCGCCTTCCTCGGCGAGGCGGTTGTGCTGGCGGCGCAGTTCCTTGCGCTTCTTGGCGCTCATCGAGGCTTCGAGATAGGCGGCGGCCGAGGTCTCGCCGGTCAGCATCGCGCGGGCCTCTTGCGCGGCGACGTAGTGCATCCGGCCCGAGCGGTCGAGGACGCGGGTGAGCGCGGCGACAACCGGGCCCTCGGCGGGCATCTGCGGCAGGTGCAGGAACAGCGCACGGGCTGCACGGTGGTCGAAATGCGCGAGGAGGGCTTCCCAAAAGGCCTCCTCCAGCCCCGCGGCCACCAGCGGCACCCCGCAAAAGGCATTGGCGTGGAGCCAGACGCTCGCATGGGTGAGCAGGTGGCCGTAATAGCGCGCGGCCCGCGCCACCGGCATCAGCCCGGCGAGCCGCCCGTCATGGAACCACGCCTTGACCCTGACGCCCTCACCCCACTGGCGCAGCGAGGGGATGAGATACCAGGGCTCGAAGAAGGGATTGGGCTCCGCCGCGCGGGCGACGAGGCGCTCCCATGCGGCGAGGACAGCAGGCTCTTCCAGCTCGGCGAGGGTCAGCAGGCGCAGTTCGGCCCGGGCGGCAGGCTGCCGCGCGCGGGTGCGAAAGCTGCTCGCCGACCCCATGTCCATCACCGTTAACCCCGTCTTCCCGCATCAATCTGCGAATTCATACAGGTTGATGGCACAGGGCGATTAAGAAAGCCTCAGCGCGGGAGGGCGCTGTCCGAGGCAGGGACAGGGCTGCGGGCAAAGATAAACCCCGCCGGGACCATGCCCGGCGGGGTTAAGGATGTCAGCCTGAGCCGGAAGGATCAGGCCGCAGCGTGCGCCAGCGCCGCGAGCAGCAGCAGCGCGACGATGTTGGTGATCTTGATCATCGGGTTGACCGCCGGGCCCGCCGTGTCCTTGTAGGGATCGCCGACCGTGTCGCCCGTCACCGCGGCCTTGTGGGCTTCGGAGCCCTTGCCGCCGTGATGGCCGTCCTCGATATACTTCTTGGCGTTGTCCCACGCCCCGCCGCCCGCGGTCATCGAGAGCGCGACGAAGAGCCCGCCCACGATCACGCCGAGCAGCAGCGCGCCCAGCGCCGCGAAGCCGTTATCCTGCCCCGCGATCGCGGTGATGACGAAGTACACCACCACCGGCGCCAGAACGGGCAGCAGCGAGGGGATGATCATCTCCTTGATCGCCGCCTTGGTGACAAGGTCGACAGTGCGGGCATAGTCGGGCTTGGAGGTGCCCGCCATGATCCCCGGATTGTCGCGGAACTGGTCACGCACGTCGATCACCACGTCGCCCGCCGCGCGGCCGACCGCGGTCATCCCCATCGCTCCGAACAGGTAGGGCAGCAATGCGCCGAGCAGGAGCCCCACGATCACGAAGGGGTTTTCCAGGCTGAAGTCGACGTTCGCATCGGGGAAGAAGGTGCGAAGGTCGGTGGTGTAGGCCGCGAACAGCACCAGCGCGCCGAGGCCCGCAGAGCCGATGGCATAGCCCTTGGTCACGGCCTTGGTGGTGTTGCCCACCGCATCGAGCAGGTCGGTTTTTTCGCGCACGGAATCGTCCAACCCGGACATTTCCGCAATGCCCCCGGCGTTGTCGGTGACCGGGCCATAGGCGTCGAGCGCCACGACCATGCCCGCGAGCGCCAGCATCGCGGTCGCCGCATAGGCGATCCCCATGAGGCCAGCGAGGCCATAGGCGATGATGATGCCCGCAACGATCACCAGCGTCGGCAGCGCGGTCGCCTCGAGGCTGATCGCGAGGCCCTGGATCACGTTGGTGCCGTGGCCGGTTTCCGAGGCCTTGGCGATCGAGCGCACCGGGCGGTACTTGGTGCCGGTGTAATACTCGGTGATCCAGATGATGAGGCCGGTGATGACGAGGCCGAGCAGGGCGCACAGGAACAGGCTCATGCCCGAAAAGCCGAGCGTGATCGTGGTCTGCGTGATGCTCTCGCCGGTGGCTGAGTCGACAACCTGCGTGGTCTCTTCCGATCCGCCCGCGATTACCCGGCGCATGTCGCCCAGCACATAGGTCATCACGCCGTAGATCGCCGGAATCGAGGTGACGGCGGTGACGATGAAGCCCTTGTACATGGCCCCCATCACGTTGGTCCCCCCGCCGAGGCGCACGAAATAGGTGCCCAAGATCGAGGTGACGATGCACACGCCGCCGATCAGCAGCGGCAGCGCCATCATCGGCAGCAGCAGATCGCCGAGGTCGGTGAGCAGCAGCGCGGTCAGCACCATGGTCGCGCCGACCGTGACGACATAGGTCTCGAACAGGTCCGCGGCCATGCCCGCACAGTCGCCGACATTGTCGCCAACGTTGTCCGCGATCACGGCGGGGTTGCGCGGGTCATCCTCGGGGATGCCTGCTTCGACCTTGCCGACAAGGTCCGCGCCGACGTCTGCCGCCTTGGTGAAGATCCCGCCGCCCAGACGCGCGAAGATCGAGATCAGCGAGGCACCGAAGGCAAGGCCGACAAGCCCGTCGATCACCATGCGGCTCGACGGGGAAAGGCCCATCGGCCCGATCATCACGGCAAAAAACACCGCAATGGCAAGCAGCGCGAGGCCGGCCACCAGCATCCCGGTGATCGCGCCCGCGCGGAAGGCGAGGGTGAGGCCCGCCTGCAGGCCCGTCGAGGCTGCCTCGGCCGTGCGCACGTTCGAGCGCACCGAGATATTCATGCCGATATAGCCCGCGACGCCCGAAAGCACCGCGCCGGTGACAAATCCGATCACCGCGGTCGTGCCGAGCGCAAAGGCGACGATCGCCGCGACGACGACGCCGACGATGGCGATGGTCGAATACTGGCGGTTGAGGTAGGCCTGCGCGCCTTCCTGAATGGCGGCGGCAATCTCCTGCATCCGCGCGTTTCCGGCGCTGGCACCCAGCACCTGCGAGCTGGTGACGATGCCATAGACAATGGCAAGCACACCCAGCCCAATCGAAATGAGCAATAGATTCACGAGCAATCCCCTCTCGTCTTATGTCGCTTCCCCCTTGCGGGGGCGCACGCGCCTCTTTCGTGATCCCTCGGGCGCGAGGCGCACAGTCATAGGCGCTTGCAAGGGGCTGGCAAGTCCGCCCGCGAGTGCCAAGGGCGGTTTTGCGCCGGTTTGCGCAAATTAGTGAGGGTGCAGGGGTGTAGGAGCGCTCAGCCGTGGCGGTAGCCGAGGGTGGCGGGATCGCTGAGCGGGTTGTCACCAAGGAGCAAAGGTTCGGGGCCGCGCGGGGCGACGGTGCCGATCCGGTGGGCCGGGTGCGGGAGGGCGGCGGAGGGCGCGGTGAACAGCAGCTCGTAATCATCGCCCCAGCGAATGCACGCATCGAACCGCGTGGGGTCGGCGGCGGGGATCGCTGCGGGATCGAGCGCGAGGGTCACCCCGCTCGCCTCGGCCATGCGGAAGGCATCGAGCAGCAACCCGTCAGACACGTCCATCATCGCGCTCACCAGTGGGGCGAGGGCGCGGCCCTCGGCGAGGCGCGGGACGGGGCGATCGAAGGCGGCGCGGTGGGCGGGATCGCCTTCGAAACCGAGCATCGCGCGGCCCACGGGCCCGGTGATGTAGACCCCGTCCCCCGCCTGCGCGCCGCTCCGCGCCGGAACCGGTGTGAACGTCGCCCGCCCGATGGCCGTCAGGCCGAGGGCGCGCGGGCCTGCGGCAGCAATCGTGTCGCCGCCCAGCAAGGGGGTGTCGAAGGCCTCGAGGACTGCGCGCAGCCCCTCGAGAAACCGCGCATCATCACGCCCCAGCATGTGCCCGAGCAGCACGCCCACCGGCTCCGCGCCCTTCGCTGCAAGGTCCGAAAGATTGGTCGCGACCAGCTTCCACGCCACGTCCGCCATGTCGGCATCGGGGCGGAAATGCGTGCCCTCGGCCATCTTGTCGTGGGTGATGACGAGGGTTTCGGAGCCGATCTCCAGCACCGCGCAATCGTCCATGAGCCCGCGCGCGCCCGGGTGGAGCGGCAGGGCGCGCAGGGCGGCGATGAAGTCAGGCTCGTTCATGGACAATGGCCCATAACCGTTCGGGCTGAGCCTGTCGAAGCCCCGCACTTCTCTTCCGAAGAAAAGGGCAACCCTTCGACAAGCTCAGGGTGAACGGAAGAGAACTACTGACGCGCCTCTTTCGCCACCGCATCGAGAATGCCGTTGACGAACTTGGCCTGACCGTCGTCGAAGAAGGCCTTGGCGACCTCGACATATTCGTTGATCGCCACAGGGGCTGGCACATCGGCGCGGGCGAGCAGTTCGTAGGTGCCGGCGCGCAGGATCTGCAGCATCGTCTTGTCGAGCCGCGCGAGGCTCCAGCCGCTGGCGAGCTTGCTGGCCACCAGCGCGTCGATCTCGTCGCGGCGGGCATCGACCCCGCGCACCACGTCATCGAAGAACGGCACCTCGGCGTCGGCGTACTCGGCTGCATCGAAGGCGTCCTCGTCGATGGTGCGGCCCAGCCGGTGCTGATGGAATTCATCGAGCAGCCTGGCGAGCGCGGTGCCCTCCATGTGCTGCTGGTAGAGCGCCTGGACGGCGGCAAGCCGCGCGGCCGAACGCGCTTTGGAACGGGCGGGGTGATTCATCGGATTCTCAATTCAACGGATTTGGCGTGCGCCGGCAGCCCCTCGGCATGGGCGAGGGTTGCGGCGGCCGGGCCGATCGCGGCGAAGGACGCCGCATCGAGCCCGAGAAAGCTGGTGCGCTTCATGAAATCGAGCACCGAAAGCCCGCTCGAAAAGCGCGCGCGGCGGCCTGTCGGCAGCACGTGGTTGGGTCCGGCGACATAATCGCCCACGGCCTCGGGCGTCATCCGGCCAAGGAAGATGCTCCCTGCATGGCGGATCGCCTTGAGGTAGGGCTCGGGATCGTCGACCGCGATCTCGACATGCTCGGCGGCGAGGCGGTTGGCCAGCGCCGGGGCCTCGGCGAGGAGATCGTTGACCACGATCATCACCCCGTGCGCGTCCCAGCTGGCCCGCGCCGTTTTCGCCGTGGCGAGCTGGGTGATCTGCAGGTCGATGCAATCCTCCACCTGCCGCGCGAAGCCCGCATCGTCGGTGATGAGGATCGATTGCGAGGTCGGGTCATGCTCGGCCTGCGAGAGAAGGTCGGCGGCGATCCAGTCAGGATCGTTCTTGCCGTCCGCGATCACCAGAATCTCCGAAGGGCCCGCCACCATGTCGATGCCGACGACGCCGTAAAGCTGGCGCTTGGCCTCGGCCACCCAGGCGTTGCCGGGGCCGGTAATGACGTCGACCGGCTTGATGCGCTGTGTGCCATAGGCGAGCGCGCCCACCGCCTGCGCCCCGCCGACGCGCCAGATCTCGTCCACCCCCGCGATGTGCGCGGCCGCGAGCACCATCGGGTTCGACTGGCCCTTGGGCGTCGGCGTGACGACCACCAGCCGCTCCACGCCCGCGACCCGCGCCGGAGTGGCGTTCATCAGCAGCGAGGAGGGATAGGCCGCGCGCCCGCCCGGCACGTAAAGCCCCGCCGCATCCACCGGCCGCCAGATCGCTCCGAGCCGGACGCCTGCCGCATCGACATAGTCGCGGTTCGCCGGCAGCTGCGCCTCGTGATAGGCGCGGATGCGCGCGGCGGCGAGTTCGAGCGCGTCGCGCAGATCGGGGGCGAGATCGTTATAGGCCTGCTCGCACCGCTCGCGGGTAATGACCCAGTCGCTGTCCTCTGCCAGCGTGTAGCCGTCGAAGCGCTGGGTGTATTCCAGCAAGGCCGCATCGCCCCGGCCCTTCACTGCCTGAAGGATCGAAGACACCTGCCCCGCGACGTCGCTGTCGGCCTCCCGCCGCGCATCGACGATCCGCGCGAACCGCGCCTCGAAGTCGGGCTGGAAGGTGGAGAGCAGGTTCACGGTCATGCGGCGGCGGCTTTCTGGCTGCGGTCCTCGGCCTCGCGGCGGAAGGCGTCGACCAGCGCGGCGACCCGGCGGTCGGTCTTCAAGGCGGTGCGGTTGACGATCAGGCGCGCGGAAATCTCGAGGATCACCGCGGTCTCGACGAGGCCGTTCTCGCGCAGGGTGGTCCCCGTGGAGACAAGGTCGACGATCTGGCGCGCGAGGCCGAGCGAAGGCGCCAGCTCCATCGCGCCGTTCAATTTGACGCATTCGGCCTGCACGCCGGCCGCTTCGAAGTGGCGACGGGTGAGGCTCGGATATTTGGTCGCGACGCGCAGGTGGCTGGTGCTGCCTGGCTCGTCGGTGTCCGTCGCCATCCGCGCGACCGACAGCCGGCACAGGCCGATGCCGAGATCGACCGGGGCGTAGAGATCGGCGTAGTCGAATTCCTCGATCACGTCCGAGCCGACGATCCCCACCTGCGCCGCACCGTGGGCGACGAAGGTCGCGACATCGAAGGCGCGCACGCGGATGAGGCGCATGTCGGGGCGGGTGGTGCCGAAGGCGAGCGCGCGGCTCTTGGGATCGTGGAAATCGGCGGCAGGCTCCACCCCGGCGCGCGCCATCGCCGGCAGCGCCTCGTCGAGGATGCGCCCCTTGGGGACAGCGAAGGTCAGCTGTCCGGCATTGTCGGGAAGGCCAATGGTGTTCATGATCGGGGGCGCACTTAAGGGCGAGCGGCGGAAAGGGCAATGGGAATGGCGGCAGGCGAGCCGGGAATCATGGGGCTGGAGGACTTCACCGCCGCGCTCGACTGGCAGGCCCGCCATGCCGAGGAAAACGGCGCGCCCGCAACGGCCCGGGTGATCCGCGCGCTCGCCTGGGTGCGGGCGAGCGATACCGCCACCGGGCGGCGGATTGCGGGCTGGCAGGGGCTGACGCTGAAGGACGCGATGCCATTGAGGATCGCGGGCGGCTTTCACCACCTGCTGCTGACCGGCGCGGATGCGCGGCTGGGCGCGGTCTATTCCGGCGAGGTCACCGATCAGGCCGAGGTCGATGCGCTGGTGCTCGACCTCGCGCACCGCTTCGATGCGCGGCTGCTGCCCTGGCTCGACGGCCCGCCGCAGACCAACGAGGCGGGGCGCGCGGCGAGCATCATGGCGGGGCTCTTATGGCTGGCGGCGCGGGTCGCCTCGCCGCGGTTCGACCTCTTCGAGCTTGGCGCGAGCGCGGGGGTCAACACGATGATCGAGCGCTATTTCTTCCGGCTTGGCGAGACCGAGGTCGGGCCGGAAGCCTCGCCGATGCGGATCGTGCCGGAGTGGAAGGGAGCCTCGCCGCCCGCGCCGCCTGCCGGTTTCGCCATCGCATCAGTGAAGGGCTGCGACATCGCCCCGATCGACCTCGCCGATCCCGAGGCGGCGTTGCGCCTGAAAGCCTATGTCTGGCCAGACGCCGGCGAGCGCATGGCGCGGATCGACGCCGCGATTGCTCTGGCGGGCCAGCAGCCGCCTGATCTGGTCGCCGCCGATGCGGGGGACTTTGCCACAGCAATGCTCGCCCGCCCGCCGCAGCCCGACATCGCGCGGGTGATGTTCCATTCGATCATGTGGCAATACATGCCCGCCGCCACGCAAAGCCGCATCACCGCCGCCTTCGAGGCCGCAGGCACTGTCGCGACCCCCGACACCCCGCTCGGCTGGATCGCGCTCGAGACCGACCCTGCCACCTTCCGCCACGAATTGCGCGTGCGCCTGTGGGACGGCGCTGGCCACCGGGGCGAGGAACACCTCTTGTCCCACGCGCACCCGCACGGCGCATGGGTGGAGTGGCTGGCGGGCTAGTCCTCCAGAAACGCCTCCATCGCCGCGTTGACCGCTTGCGGAGCTTCCCACGGCACGAAATGCCCGCAGTCGGGGACGCGCACGATGGTCAGGGGATCGATGATGTCCTCCAGCCCCTCGAGGTTTTCGGGCGGCAGGGCGAGGTCGTCCAGGGCCCAGATCACCAGCGTCGGGATGGTCAGCTTGGGCAGCGCCGGGGGCGTCCAGCCCTCCGGAATCACGTAAGGCGCGTCCATCGGCGGCACGTCGATCGGGCTGGCGCGGTAGTAGTTGAGCATCCCGAAGGCCGCGTCGCGGTTCTGCCAGTCGCGCAGCAGCTGGTCGCGCTCCTCGGGCTCCATCGCGCTGGGGCGGTCCCATTTGACCTCCTTCAGCAGCAGGCCGGTGAGGCCATGCTCTTTCACCAGCGCGTCGTTGGCCGGGTCGCGAAAACCGCGGATATATTGGCTTGCCGCGCGCTGGCCGGGGTGGGTGTAAAGCAGCTTCTGGAAGGTCACCGGATGCGGCGCGTTGGCGATGATGGCCTTGGTCACCCGCGCGTGCTGTCCGCCGAGCGCCACCCCCCAGGCAATCGCGCCGCCCCAATCGTGGCCGACGATGGTGAAATGCGCGATCCCCAGCGTGTCGGCGAGGAGGAAGATGTCGCCGATCAGATTGGCCGGGGCATAGGCCTCGACCGCTTGCGGCTTCGACGATCCGCGATAGCCGCGCTGGTCGGGCGTGATGCAGCGGAAGCGGTCGGAGAAATGCCGGATCTGGTGGCGCCAGGTGCGGTGACTTTCGGGAAAGCCGTGGAGGAAGATCAGCACCGGGGCATCGACCGGGCCTTCGTCGACGATGTCGAGATGGATGCCGTTGGGCAGATGCACGCGTTTCAGGTCAAACATCACTGCTGCTCCAGCTTGTCCATGTAGCCCTTGGCGACCATGCCGGCGACCTGATCGAACAGCGCCTCGGGGGTGCGGCGCATCTCGCCCATCGCGAGTTCCATACCCTCGGCAACGATGATCTCGCGCGTGCCTGCCGCAATGGCGTCGAGCATCTGGCGCGCGGCGACGTCGGCGGGGATGCCCTCGTCGATCGCCTTGTCGGAGCGGCCGCGCGCCGTGCCATCGGCGTTGAGCGCGTTGCGCGACACATTGGTCGCGACCGAGCCGGGGTAGATAGTGTGGACCGAGACGCCGTTGATCGACAGCTCGGCCCTGAGCGCGTCGGCATAGCCCGCAAGGCCGAACTTGGCGGCGGAATAGGCCGTCCGCATCGGCACCCCGACCTTGCCCGCCACCGAGGAAATGAACCCGAGCGCACCCGATCCGCGTTCCGCCATGTGGCCGATCAAGCCTTGCGTGAAGGCGATCTGGGCGATGAGGTCGACCTCGATGATGTCGCGGTAGACCTGCATCGAAGTCTTCAAGGCGCGGCTGCGCTGAGAGATGCCGGCATTGGCGATGGCGAGGTCGACATGGCCCTTCCACGCGATGGCTTTGGCGGTCGCGTCGGCCAGAGCGGCCTCGTCGCGGACGTCGAAAGCGAGGATCAGGCTTTCGGTCCCTTTGGCGCCGCAATCCGCCGCGACCTCCTCCAGCCGCGCCGCATCGCGGCCAGAGAGCACCACATGCGCCCCCCGCGCCGCCAGCCCGCGCGCGAGCGCCGCACCGATGCCCGAGGATGCGCCGGTGATCCATGCCACCTTGCCTGCGTATTCCATGTCTCTCTCCCTTTTGGCGAGAGGTAGCGGCAGGCCCCGCGCGGCGCAATCAGGTTGCGATTGCAGACCGGATCATGGCGGCAAGCTCCACCGGAAACAGCGCCTCCTGCCAATTCTCCAGCTCCTCGAGCGTGAACCAGCGGTGCTGGGTCATCACCTGCTGTTCGAGCGCGGTATGGCCCGCGGTGCTGACTGCGGCGTCGGCGACGCGGACCAGGAAGAAGCGTTCGTCGGCCTGCACCGGCTCGCCTTCGACGGTGACGAATTCGGGCGTCATCCGCGCGATCTCGGGGCCGGGGTCGGCGGTGATGCCGGTCTCCTCGAAGAGCTCGCGCCGCGCTGCTTCCTCGAAACTCTCGCCCGGATCGACCTCGCCCCCCGACGTCACCCAGAACGGCGGGCGTCCCGGCACATCGAAGCGGAACATCAGCGCGCGGGTCTCGGCATCGAGCACGATGATCCGCGCCGCGCGGCGCAGGCGCAGGGCGGGGTTGAGGGTGGTCACAGCGCAAACTCGCCGTCGTAGCCAGCCGCACGGTACATGGCCTGAAGCTCTTCCGACCACTGCGCCCAACCGGGCGGGGTGGTGCCTGCCGGATTGGCATGACGCGGATCGGCCCCTGCCGCTAGCAGCAGGGCGACGACCTGCTTGTCGAAGGGCTTGTCGCCGTCCAGCGTCTTCTTCGAGGCTTCGCGGGTGGCGTGCCACAGCGCGCCATTGCCGCTGGAATCGATGATATTGGGATCGGCGCCATGCGCGATCAGCAGCCGAACGGCATCGGTTTGACCATAATGTGCCGCGACCGAGAGCATCGTCATGCGCTTCTTGTCGGCATGATCGACCGGGGTGCCTGCTGCGAGCGCAGCGGCCAGCGCCTCGGTGCGGCCCTCCATGGCATCATACCATGCCGGGTAGCGTCCCATCGCGTCGCGCTCGGGCGTGGGCGGAGCAGGCGGCGGGGACTTCTTCCAGAACGGCATGGCTCAGGTCTCCGGCACACTCGCTTTAATCGCCACCGCGTGCACCCTCTGCCCAACGATATCGCCCAGCGCCGCAATCACCGCGCGCTGGCGGGCGAGGCGGTTCATGGTCGCGAAGGCCGCCGCCTCGATCTCCACGGTGAAGTGCGATTCGCCCGAACCATCGTCGCCCATGTGGCCCGAATGCTTGGCGCTATCGTTGATGATCGCGAGCCGCGTCGGCGCGAAGGCCGCGGTCAGGAGCGTGTGCATTTCTTCGGCAACCGGTCCGCTCATGGCGTTCATTCTCCCTTGGACGAGGCCCCTGTGCCGCAGGTCGCGGCGGATTGCAAAGCGCCGGGCGGCGGTTTATCCGCTCGGCGATGGCCACGTCATTCATCGTCATCGACGATTTCCTCGAACAGCCGGAGCATATCCGCAATATCGCGCTCGGGCTCGACTACCCCGAACAGAGCGGCAATTACGCGGGCCGCAATTCGGTCCAGCGGCTCGATCTGCCCGGGCTTTCGGACTATGTCTCGCACGTCACCGGCGAGCCATTGAAGCCGGTCGAGCCGCTGCAATCGCACGGCAAATGCCGGTTGACGCTGGCGAGCGATCCCAAGAATGCGCGGGTCCATGTCGATGATTCCCAGTGGTCGGGCATCCTCTATCTCTCGCGCCCCGAGGACTGCCGCGGGGGAACGCGCTTCTTCCGGCACAAGGCGACCAATACCGACCGCGCGCCGATCAACGACACCGAGGCGCAGGCGATGGGCTATGCGACCGTGGCCGATGCCTGCAACACCATCCTCGCCCGGGACAGCCTGCGCCCTGCCGCGTGGGAGAAGACCTTCGATATCCCGATGCGCTTCAACCGCCTCGTGCTGCTGCGCCCATGGTTCTGGCACACCTCCTGCCCGGGCTTCGGCAAATCGGTGCAGGATGGTCGGCTGATCCAGGTAATGTTCTTCACGCTCGATCCGGCGCGGATGCGATAGGAGCTGAAGCGGCAGCGCATTTTGGCGCTTGGATTTCGGCCCTGCACTCTCCACCTTGCGCCTTCATGCCCTTACCCCGATTCCACGGCCGCGTCGAGAACCCCGGACGGCGATGCGAAGCCCCCGGCTGCCGCGAGGCGGGCGAATTCCGCGCGCCCGGGCGCCGGCCGCACGGGTTCGACGGACCGGGCGAATGGCGCTGGTTCTGCCTCGATCACGTGCGCGAGTTCAACGCGGGCTATGACTGGTTCGAGGGCATGAGCGCCGAGGAAATCCTGCGCGCGCAGTCGCCGATCGCGGGCTGGCAGACCGAGAGCCGGGTGTTCCGCCCCACTGCGGGGATCGCCGATGGTCCGCGCTGGGCCGACTATGCCGATCCTCTGGACGCCATCTCCGCCCGCGCCCGCGGCATCAGGTCGCGCGCCGAGCGTGAGGCGAAGGCGGCGATGTCGGGGCGCTTTTCGAAGGAGGAGGCCGCCGCGCTCGAAGTCATGGGTCTGGGCTCCGACACCGACCGCACGCGGCTCCGCAGGCGCTATTCCGAACTCGTCCGCCGCTACCACCCCGACCGTAACGGCGGCGACCGTGCGCACGAGGCGCAGCTCACCGCGGTGGTCGACGCCTACCAGGTGCTGAAGAAAAGCGCGGCGCTGGCCTGATCAGTCGCGCTCGGGCGCCGGTCCGAGCGGCCAGAAATGGCGATAGGGCCGCGCCCCGTCGACCGCGCGGGCGACCGAGGGGCGCGCCAGCAATCGGGTGCGGTAGGCGCGAAGGCGCGGGCTCGTTTCGGCGATGGGATGTGTCCAATCGGCGTAGAACAGCGCTGGCGCGGCGGCGCAGTCGGCCATGGTGAAGTCCTCGCCGCACGCCCATTGCGCTTCGGGCAGATTCTCTTCGAGCCATGCATAGGCGGCGCCGAGCGCCGCCTTCGCGCGGTCGATCCGCGCCGGATCGGGCGTCGGCGTGAGGAAAGGAAGGTGCTCGCTCACGATTGCCTGCATGCCCGCCATCACGTGATTGTCGAAAATCCTGTCCATGAAGCGCACCGCGAGCGCGGCGACGGGATCGGCCGGGATCAGGCGGGGGCCGGGATGGTGGAGATCGAGGTGCTCGATGATGATCGAGCTCTCGGCCACCGCCGTCCCGTCATCGTCGAGCACAGGGAACTTGCCCAGCGGCCAGAGCGCGGCAAGCTCGGACGCGTGCTCGGGATAGTTCGGGCCGACTTGACGGAATTCGAAAGCCAGCCCCTTCTCGTCCAGCGCGATGGCGGCCTTCCAGGTGTAGGACGAGAAGGGGTGGCCGTAGAGGATCATCCCGCCTGCTCCTGCGCCGCATTGATGATCGCCGCGTCGATGGCGTTGGCCTCCCCGTAGGCGGGGCGCTGGGTGATGCGATCGACATAGGCGCGAAACGAAGCCCGCTCGGGGATCGAGCCGAACCTCAGGCCCCAGACGAACTGGCTGCCGACATAGGTATCGGCCATGGTGAAGCGGTTGCCCGCCACAAAATCGTTAGCCGAAAGCCACTGGTCGAGCGCGTCCAATGTCAGTTCGAAGCTGCCGAAGCCCGCCATGCCGCTCTTGCCCTCGGGCACCTGCCAGCCCATCGCATTGGCGACCACGGCCTGCTCGAGCGGCCCGGACGCGAAGAACAGCCAGCGGAAATAGGCGGCTTTCTCGTGCGCGTCGGGCAGCAGGCCTTTGTCGGGGTGGGTCTCGGCGAGGTAGTGGTTGATCGCGGCGCATTCGGTGACGACGTGGTCGTGCCCGCCGTGGTGATGCACCAGCGCGGGCACCTTGTTCATCGGGTTGATGTCCTTGAACGTGTCCGGTCGCGTCGCCCAGTCGAACACGACGTGCTCGTAGTCGGCGCCCGCCTCGTGCAGCGCCCAGCGGCTGATCTGACCGCGGCTCATGGCTACGGTGTAGAAGGTGAATTCGGCCATCGGTTCCTCTCCCTTTAAACTCTTCAAGTCTGCCGGAACGCCCAGCGCAAGGTGCGGCCCATGCCCCATGTGGCGGCGCGTGCCGGAAGCGCGGCGAGCACCGGGCGCTGGAGGCTCAGCATCGCCGCCGCCCAGCCCGGCAGCATCGCGACAGCATCGGCGGTGATCATCGTCTGCACGGCGAGCGGCGTCCCCGGCGGGCGCTGGCTCAGCACCAGCTGCGCGACCTCGCGCGCTTCCTTCGAGGTGGCAAGATCATGGCGCAGCTCGCGAAAAATGCGCTCGGCCTCGGCGCGGGTTTCGGGCACCGGATCGGCCCCCAAGGCGCGGGCGATGACGGCGAACTGGCGGTAATATTCGTCCTGCTCGGCGACCGGCATGGCGGGGCGGACATGGCGTATATAGCCCGCAAGGAAGCTCTGCGCCTCGGTCACGTGGACCCAGGCGAGCGTGCGCGGATTGGTCGCCTGATAGGGCGTCCCGTCGGGCAGAGTGCCGCCGACCTTGGCATGGATGCGGTTCACCCGCTCGATCGCCGCCATCGCCGCGTCGCGGTGGCCGAAAGTCGTCACCGCGATGAACCGCGCCGTGCGCCGCAGCCGCCCGTGCATGTCCTCGCGGAAATTGGAATGGTCGAGCACGCCTTGCAGCGCGTGCGGGTGAAGCATTTGCAAGAGCAGCGCGCGCACCCCGCCGGTCATCATCCCCACGATGTCGGCATGCACCTGCCGGATCGGGGTGTCGCGCGCGAACAGCGCCTCGTCAGAGGGCGGGGTGGGTTGCTGGCCGTTCGCGGTGTCGTGAAACACCCCGCGCACCTGCGAGACCAGCTTCAGGCGCAGCGATTCGACCGGATCGGGCATGTGGGGAATATAGGCGCGAACCGCGGGGGCGAAAGGCGCGCTCGTCAAATTGCGAGGCGAGGACAGGCAAACCACCGCTTGCAGCCTCGCGCCTTGCCGTTTAACCGTCCGCCCGCAATGACCACGATCCCTTCCGGCGCCAGCGCCATGCCCACCCAGCCCGATACCACCATCGATGTGCGCGAGACCTTCGGCATCGATGTCGACTGGCAGGTTCCTGCCTTCAGCACCCGCGACGAGCACGTGCCAGAGACCGACGGCGCCTATGTGTTCGATCCCGACACCACGCTGGCGATCCTCGCGGGCTTCGCGCACAACCGCCGGGTGATGGTGCAGGGCTATCACGGCACCGGCAAGTCGACCCACATCGAGCAGGTCGCAGCGCGCCTCAACTGGCCCTCGATCCGCGTGAACCTCGACGCGCACATCAGCCGCATCGACCTTGTCGGGCGCGATGCGATCGTGCTGAAGGACGGGCTGCAGGTCACCGAGTTCAAGGAAGGCATTCTCCCCTGGGCGCTCCAGCACCCGGTGGCGCTGACCTTCGACGAATATGACGCCGGCCGCCCCGACGTGATGTTCGTGATCCAGCGCGTGCTCGAGTTCGACGGCCGCCTGACCCTGCTCGACCAGAACCGGGTCATCACCCCCAACCCGTTCTTCCGCCTGTTTGCGACCACCAACACCGTGGGCCTCGGCGACACAAGCGGGCTCTATCACGGCACGCAGGCGATCAACCAGGCGCAGATGGACCGCTGGAACATCGTCGTCGCGCTCAACTATCTGAAGCCCGATGTGGAGCAGCAGATCGTCAAGTCCAAGACCCCGCAGGCGGACGACAAGCTGATCGCCGACATGGTCAAGGTCGCCGAACTGACCCGGCAGGGCTTCATGAACGGCGACATCTCGACCGTGATGAGCCCTCGCACCGTGATCACCTGGGCGCAGAACGCCGCGATCTTCGGCTCGACCGGCTTTGCCTTCCGCCTCAGCTTCCTCAACAAGTGCGACGAGGCCGAGCGGACTTTGGTGGCCGAATATTACCAGCGCGTCTTCGGCGAGGACCTGCCGGAAGGCGCTGGCAAGAAGCGCTAGGCGATGCGGCGGGCACTGCTTCCGCTGGCCCTTGCAGCAAGTCCGCTGGCCGCGCAGCTGGCCGTGCCCCCACCGCCGGTGCGCACGGTGCCGGTGGCGCCCGAGCGCAACCCGCGCCCGGCCTCGGCGCAGCGGATCACAGCGGTCGACATTCCGCAGGCCGCCAAGGACGAAGGCCACAATGGCACCGCCAGCTACACCGCGCGCGTGGGTGCCGACGGCAAGCTGATCGCGCTTGCGCTCAAGGAAAGCAGCATGTCGCCCGCGATCGACGCCGCAGTGAAGGCGCGCGCCGAGACGCTCCGGTACTTCGCCGCGACCGACAAGGACGGCAACAAGGTCGAGGGCAGCGTTGACGTGCGCGCCGGCTATGCCCGCCACGATGCCGACAGTCCGGGCGGTGGGATAGAGACCTACACCTGCGGCGATCTGGTGCGCGAATGGGACTGGTTCACCGCCGCCAATGCCGGACGGCGCAAGCTGTTCTGGCCGCACAATGCTTACACCTCGCTCACGTCGATCGAGGCGATGGGTCGAGGGGTGACGCCGAGCCGCGAAGAACGGCTTCTGGCGCGCGCACAGCGCGAGGCGATGTGGCTGAAGCTCATCAAGCGCTGCCGCAAGAAGCCCGCGCGGCTGATGCTCGACGAGGTCGACCAGCCACAGGCCTATGCCAATCTGGTCAATTCGTTCTGACCGCTTGCTAGCCACTGTGCTAGCCTGATAACACAGCACTAACCATGGCGTTCTTCGACCGATTCTGGAAAGGCTCCCGGGCGCGCGCAGACGAGGGTGCGGGCGCGCCTGCCGGGTTCTTCCCGCTCTATGAATCCTCGCGTCCTGTCGACGACGATGACGACTACGACGATCTGCCGCGCCCGCGCGTTTCGGGGACGCCTGCCTTCGACGACTGGGACGCCAAGCTCGGACTGGTCGACGAGGCGCTCGCCGCGACCGAGAGGAAGCGCCTGCGCTGGTGGCAGCGCGATTACTGGCATCGGCGGAGCAAGCTGTGGTGGACGGGGCGGGGCCTGCTCGCAACCTTCGCCGTCCTCGCCCTGCTGATCGGCTGGCTGACCGTCACTGCGCCGCTCTCCAAGAGCCTCGAGCCCATCGCCCCGCCGCAGGTCACGCTGCTCGCCAGCGACGGAACGCCGATCGCGCGGCAGGGGGCGATCGTCGAGGCGCCGGTCAAGGTCAAGGACCTGCCGCCCCACGTGGTGCAGGCCTTCATCGCGATCGAGGACCGGCGGTTCTACAGCCACTGGGGCATCGACCCGCGCGGCATCGCCCGAGCAGCGTGGACGGGGTACGGCGGGGGCTCGACCATCACCCAGCAGCTCGCCAAGTTCACCTTCCTCACTCCCGAGCAATCGATCACCCGCAAGGCCCGCGAGGCGCTGATCGCGCTGTGGCTGGAGAGCTGGCTGACCAAGGACGAGATCCTCGAGCGCTACCTCTCCAACGCCTATTTCGGCGACAACCAGTACGGGCTGCGCGCCGCTTCGCTCCACTACTTCTACCGCCAGCCCGAGAAGCTGCGGCCCGAGCAGGCGGCGATGCTCGCGGGGCTGCTCCAGGCGCCTTCGCGCTATGCGCCGACCAAGCATTACGACAAGGCGAAGAAGCGCATGGAGCTGGTGGTCCAGTCGATGGTGGACGAGGGCTACCTCACCGCGGCCGAAGCCAAGGCGCTGCCCGATCCGCGCATCGACGTGCGCACCCGCGACGACAACCTGCCGACCGGCACCTACTTCGCCGACTGGGCCCTGCCGTTGGCGCGCGAGGGGATGGAGGCGGGCTATTCCAAGCAGGTGCTGACGACGACGCTCGATTCGCGGCTTCAGGCGCTCGCCAGCCGGATCGTCGCCCGCGCGCCGCTGGGCGGGGCGCAGGTCGCGCTGGTGGCGATGCGCAAGAACGGCGAGGTCGTGGCGATGGTCGGAGGGCGCGACTACGCCAAGTCGCCCTTCAACCGCGCCACCCAGGCCCGCCGCCAGCCGGGTTCGACCTTCAAGACCTTCGTCTACCTCACCGCGCTCGAAGCAGGCTGGGAGCCCGAGGACACCATCCCCAACACGCCGATCACGCAAGGCAGCTACCGGCCCAAGAATGCGCGCGAGCAGTACTCTGCGCAGATCACGCTGGAGGATGCCTTCGCCTCCTCGAGCAATGTCGCGGCGGTCCGCCTGCTTCAGGCCGTGGGCAGCGACAAGGTGATCGCCAATGCGCGCCGCCTCGGCATCACCTCGCCGATGACCGAGGGCGACCCGAGCCTTGCGCTCGGCACCTCGTCGATGACGCTGATGGAGCTCACCGCCGCCTATGCCGGGATCGCCGCCAACGAGTACCCGGTCGAGCCCCACGCCTTCCCGCGCGGCGACCGCAGCTTCTGGGAGTGGATGACGACCCGCACCCGCTCGCTGTCCTCGGGCGATCACGAGGCGCTCGAAGGCATGCTGCGCGCCGCCATCAACCGCGGGACGGGGCGGGGGGCCTCGCTCCCGATTCCCAACTTCGGCAAGACCGGCACCACCCAGGACTACCGCGACGCGCTGTTCGTAGGGTACGCGGGCGACCTCGTGGTCGGCGTGTGGGTCGGCAAGGACGACAACACGCCCCTCAACGGCGTCACCGGTGGCAGCCTGCCGGCGCGCATCTGGCGCGACTTCATGCTCTCCGCGCTCAAGATCGAGGCCGCCCCCGCTCCGCAGGCCGAGGACACCCCCGATCCCGAGGGCCCGGTCCAGCCGCTCGACGTGATCGAGGGCGAGATCCCTCTCGGGCAGGATGGCACCAGCCTCAAGGTCGACGAGAACGGCGTCTCGCTGCGGCAGGACGGGGTGCCGGTCGAGGTCCGGGTCGAGGAGGACGGGGTGGTCGTCAGGCCTGCGCCCGCACCCACGCCGCCGCCGTAGCGCCGCGCGCGCATCGGCGTGTTGGAGACACATGAGACACTGTCCAGAGGCAGAAATCCACGCCCTCCGCAGGCCCTTTCCGAAGCAGCAAGACGGGCGATCCGACTCGTCATTCCCGCGACCCTGACAGGCGCGGGCCGAGTAGGAAAATTGTTTCAGACCATCAGGATATTCATCACCGCCGTCGCGATCGGGCGGCTGCGGTCGGACTGCCACGCCTCCACGCTCACATTGGCATTGCGCCGCCCGAGCCGGGTGATGCGCCCCACCGCGAAGCTCGCCTGGGACTTGCCCGCGGCGAGATATTGCACGGTGATGTTGATCGGCTTCAGCACCGGATCGCGCCCCGCGGCGATCAGCGCGGTGCGCAGCGCGGCGTAGCCCGCATTCTCGAGCAGGCCTGCCGTGGCCCCGCCGTGGAAGTGCTGCGGGCGGCCTTCGACCATCGGGCCGAAATCGACCGTCAGCACCGGCATCCCGCCCTCGCTCTCGCCGGTCAGGGCGAGCCCGAGCGAGCGGGCATAGGCGGGAAGCTCCAGCTGGTCAGCCATTGCCGCCGCCTCCAAGCGCCGGATTGGCCTCGCGCGGATCGGCGCCGATGGTCATGAAGCAGCCCGCAACGTGCGCGACCGGATCATCCGGGCTCTCGTCATAGGCGATCCCGCGCACGAAGGCGGCCGAGCGCGTGATGCGGTAGCATTCGACCCGGCCGCGCACGCTCGCCCGCTCGCGCGCGGGACGCTGGTAATCGACGCGCAGATCGAGCGTCGCGACCGGCTGAAAGGTGCCGCGCGTCTGCCAGATCGCCATGCCGCTCGCCATGTCCATGAGGCTGATGATCGGGCCCGAGGCGAGGACGTGCTGGCTCGAATCCCCGATCAGATCCTCGCGCCACGGCAATTCGAGTTCGACCCAGTTGTCGCCCTGCTCGGTGAACCTGAGGCCCAGCCAGCCGGTATGGCCGTGGCGGAAGAACCACTTCGAGGCCTCGCGCGCGTCGAACCGGGGGGTGGCAGGGGTGTTCATGGTGGTGCGCATAAGAGCAAGGCGGCGCGGCGCACAATGGATTATTTTGACGCTGGCGCGGTCGGCCGCGCTCAACCTGCCAGCTTCAGGACGAGGACGTAGAGCACCACCCCGAAGAACGGCACGATGAACACGAGGGCAATGATCGTGCAGCCTTTCTGGACGAGGAGCGGCAGGCGAGCGAACAGGAACCTGCCCAAAGAGATCAGCAGGTCGCGGATAATCCAGTTGATGAGGTCGCCCATGACTGGCCCCTGGTCGGCAGTTCAGCTGCCGAGCACGATCACGCCAAGCGTGATTGCTGCGGCCAGCACCAGCACGATCAGGAACAGCCGCCAGCAGCCCCGACGCCGCCGCTGCCCGCTGTCTGCCGCCGAGCCGATATCGCCCAGCACCTCGATCGCCCCTTCGGCGACATCGCCGATCACCTCGCCGATGCCGTCTTCGATCATCTAGAGCACGCCTCCCGCGAGCCGATCAATCGCGCCCTGCAAGATCACCGCCGCGGCATGGCTGTCGATCGCGGCGGCGCGTTTGGCGCGGCTCATGTCCTGGCCGATCATCGCGGCCTCGGCGGCCTGGGTCGACCAGCGCTCGTCCCACAGCAGGACGGGGAGCGCGAAGGCCTCGGCCATGTTGCGGGCATAGGCGCGGCTGGCCTGCGCGCGCGGGCCCTCGGAGCCGTCCATGTTGCGCGGCAGGCCGAGGACGATCCCGCGCACGGATCGGCTCTTGATCAGCGCAGCGAGTGTCTCGCGGTCACGCCCCCACTTGCCGCGGCTGATGGTGGTGCCGTTGGTTGCAAAGCGCCAGCCCGCATCGCAGGTCGCCGTGCCGATGGTCTTGGTGCCGAGATCGAGGCCCAGAAGGACGCCCCCGTCTCCCACCGCGTCGGCAAAGCCGCGCGCGTCTTCGAAGATCACTTGGCCGGTTTCCACGCGTCCACCCGCCGGATCACGTCCGCCTTCGTGTTCGCCCAGTACAGCGGCAGATCGTAGACGTGGTAATTGTTGCCCGGGAGGACGTAGCTGCCCATTTCGGGCGGCGGCCCGATCAGCAGCAACCCGCGCTTGTCGCAGCGCGCGGGGACAAGGCCGGGCTGGAGCGTGCCCTTCTCCATGCTGTCCTCGGGCACCAGCGTGCCGAGATTGGCGCTGGCCGGCGCGGTGCCTCCGGTGAGGCCGGTCAGCGGATTGGTGCACAGCATCGGCTCGGCGCCGGGCGCCTTGCCGTCGAGCGCAGGGGCGGCCGCGTAGGCCTCGAGCACCAGCGCAGGGTCGGCCGGTTCGGCAAAGCTCGACCAGCTGAGGACGCATCCGGTCTGGTCGGCCGCGGTGCAGGCGGGCATGCCCATGACCGGCAGGTCATGCAGCGGCGAGACCGGCCAGCCGACCAGATAGGCCGCCACCACCCGCGCGGCGACCGGCGTGCCCTTCACCTCCTCGGCGATCAGGCGCTTCAGGTGCAGCGAACCTTGCGAATGGCCCGCGAGCACGATCGGGGTCTTGGGATCGACCGTGGAGAGGAAGAAGCGGAACGCCTCGCGCACATCGCCAAAGGCGGCGTCGATCGCCTGCCGCGCCTCGGGCGCATCGGTGAGGAAGGCGCCGAAGGTCGCCTGGCGATAGCGCGGGGCCCAGATCTCGGACGCCGCGTTGAAGGGGCTTGCCATGCCGCGCAGATAGATGCGCGCGATGCGCTCGGCCTCCGGGTCGCCGCCGTTTTCGAGCGGGGCGTTCCAGCTCGAACGGTTCACATAGCTCGTCGGGTGGACGAAGAAGACCGCGAATTGCTGCTTCGGCTCGGCGGGGGTGGGAAGCACGCCGCGGTCCCCGGCATAGGCGGGCTGCCAGCGCGCCGGATCGCTCACCCCGATGCCGGGGCGCGAATACCACAGCTTGGGGTCCTCGTAGGCATTGGCTTCGAGCGGCTTGACCGGGGTGAAGGCGGCCGAGGGCACCATCGCCAGCTTGGTCAGCTCGGTCGGGAAGCGCGCGAGCAGGAACGCGCCCACGATCACCAAAATGATGCAGAAGGCGAAGAAATAGAGGAACTTGCGGGCCATGTTTCGTGCGCCCTTCAGGTCACTTGGCCGCCTTGCCCTCGGCAAGCGCAGGCCGCAGGGTGGTCCACGCGCGGTCGCCGCGCAGGCTGGTCCACCAGCTCGCCGGGTTCCAGGTGGTCGAACCGTCGAGGCTGAAGGTGATGAACTCCGCGCGCCCGCCGATATTGGCGAGCGGCACCGCCCCGCCGAGCCCACGCGGCAGCGGCGCGCGGCTGTCGGCGGAAAGATCGCGGTTGTCGCCCATCACGAACACCGAGTCCTCGGGCACCTTGTAGGGGCCGAAATTGTCGAGCTCCTGGTTGAGGAAGTCGATGGTGAGGAAGGTCGCGCCGTTGGGGAAGGTCTCGCGCCAGGTCGGCGGATCGAAGTAGTCCTTGCCGTCGGGGCCGGTCTTGCGGAACTGCTCGTAGGAATCGAGGCAGGGGTGCTCGCCGACATCGTCCTTGCACATCAGACTGGGCTCGAACGGCAGGCGCACCGGCGGCACGACCTCGCGCTTGATCGGCGAGCCGTTGAGATAGATCAGGCCATTGCGAACCTCGATCGTGTCGCCCGGCCGGCCGACGACGCGCTTGATATAGTCCTCGTCGCGCTCGGGGTGGACGGGGATGACGATATCGCCATATTCGGGCGTGGCGGGCCAGATGCGGGTGCTCGAGCGCGGCAGCAGGTGGAAGCTCGCCGAGGCCCATGACCAGCCGTAGGGATACTTGCTCACCACCAGCCGGTCGCCCACCCACAGGGTCGGCATCATCGAGGTCGAGGGAATGTAGAAGGGCTTGGCGACAAGGCTGTGGAACGCCAGCACCGCGAGCAGCATCAGCGCAAGGCCGCGGATTTCGGCGAACCAGTTGATCTTTTCCGGGGTTTCGCTGTCGGTCACTGGCGGGCTTTCGGTTGGTGCAATGGGGGTCGCCATGGGGGCCTTAGGGCAGGGGAATGGCTTCGATGATCACGAAGGCCTGCGCCCAGGGGTGATCGTCGGTGAGGGTAAGGTGGATGCGCGCCTCATGCCCGTCCGGCGTCATTTCTTCAAGCCGCAATGCCGCCCCGCCGGTCAGCGCGAGCGTGGGCGCGCCCGAGGGGGCGTTGACGACGCCGATATCCTTCATGAAGACGCCGCGCTTGAACCCGGTGCCCACCGCCTTGCTGAACGCCTCCTTGGCGGCGAAGCGCTTGGCGTAGGTGCCCGCGATGGTGAAGGGGCGGCGGCGGGCCTTGGCGATTTCGGTGGCGGTGAAAACGCGGTTTTCGAAGCGCTCGCCATAGCGGGCGAGCGAACCCGCGATCCGCTCGATATTGCAGAGGTCGCTGCCCATGCCGATGATCATTTGAACGCCCTTATGATGACCGCCACCAGTAACCCGACGGCGACGACGTGCAGCATCACCTGCGCCTTGAACAGCGGGTGCGCGAAGTCGCCTTTCGCCACGCGGATCGCGCCGACGAAGCCGAAGATCATCAGCGCGACCCAGCCGACTGCGAAGACCATCATCACCTTCTGGCTCAGCGCGAAGCCGAGGAAGCCGATGGCGAGCAGGAACAGCCCCGCCGCGCCGAAGGCCCAGCGCTTCTGTCCGCCAGTGAGGGCGGGGAGATCGGGCTCGCTCACCGTGCCTCGTCCATCAGCTCGCGCATCCGGCGGATGGCGTTCTCGAGGCCGACGAACACCGCCTCGCCGATCAGGTAGTGGCCGATGTTGAGTTCGGCGATCTGCGGGATGGCGGCGATCGGCTGGACGTTGTCGAAGGTGAGGCCGTGGCCGGCGTGCGGCTCGATCCCGTTCTTGGCAGCGAGCGCGGCCATGTCGGTGATGCGGCGCAGCTCGCGGGTCACGCGCTCGGCGTTGCCATCGAGGAAGGCGTGGGCATATTCGCCGGTGTGGAATTCCACGACCGGCGCGCCGAGGCGCAGGGCGGCGTCGAGCTGGCGCTCGTCCGCCTCGATGAACAGCGAGACGCGGATGCCTGCCGCGCGCAGCTCCTCGCAGATCGGCACCAGCGTGTTGTGCATCCCCGCCGCATCGAGCCCGCCCTCGGTGGTGCGCTCCTCGCGCTTTTCGGGGACGATGCAGGCGGCATGCGGCTTGTGGCGCAGGGCGATGGCGAGCATCTCGGGCGTCGCCGCCATCTCGAGGTTCAGCGGCAGGTCGGTCGCCGCCTGAATGCGGGCGAGATCCTCGTCGCGGATATGACGGCGGTCTTCGCGCAGATGCGCAGTGATCCCGTCGCCCCCGACCGCCGCGACAATCTCGGCCGCGCGCACCGGATCGGGGTGGTCGCCCCCGCGGGCGTTCCTGATGGTGGCGACATGGTCGATGTTGACGCCGAGGCGGAGGTGGGAGGGGCTCAGGGTCTATTCCTTCCGGCTTCCGGGCTTCGTTACCTCTACGGCCGCCAGCGCTTCGGGGATGTCGGATTCGTCATAGGTGGGAAAATCGATGGCGAGCAGCGGGTAGAAGGGCACGCCCAGATCGACCGACCCGCAGGAACGGTCGATGATTGCGCATTCGGCGATCACCTCGCCCCCTTCGCGCGCGACGGCGCCGATGGCTTCGCGGCTGGAGAGGCCGGTGGTGACCACGTCCTCGACCATCAGCACCTTCGCGCCCTTCGCCAGCGCGAAGCCGCGGCGCAGGTGGAAGGTGCCCTCGGGCCGCTCGAGGAACAGCGCGTCCTTGCCGAGCGCCCGACCGACTTCGTGGCCGATGATGATCCCGCCCATCGCCGGGGAGACGACGACGTCCACCTTTTCAATGACTTCGGCAGGGATGCCCGCCACCACCGCTTCGGCAATCCGCGCGGCGCGCGCCGGATTCATCAGCACCCGCGCGCATTGCAGGTAATGGCCGCTGTGCCGCCCCGAAGAGAGCTTGAAATGGCCCTCCAGCAGCGCCCCCGAGGCGCGGAACTCGGCCAGAACTTGCTCTTGATTCACGGACGAACTCCTTGGAAGGCTTAGGGATTGGCACCAGCTTGCGCGCGCGGCACGGGCCGGTGCATAATTTTCTCCCTAGAAGCGCTTGAGGCCCTCGGCAAGCATCGCTAAGGGCGGGAATGAAGCTGGCCCGAGGGCTGGCCAAACGCTGTCTTTGGCGGGTCTCGAGGGGGCTTCCTGCAAGGGCAGTATGGGATCAGATTCGAACCACTTGGACACATGCTCATGGGTCAGAGGGACACCCGTATGAAAAAGCTTATCCTGGCGGCGGTTGCTGCCGGGCTCGCGGCGTTCGCGCCGCTGAGCGTCGCGGCGCAGGACGCCGCCCCCGCAGCACCCGTGGCGGCCGAAGCGCCTGCCGCGACCACTGCGGCTCCCGCTGACGCCGCGGCGCCTGCGGCTCCCGAAGCCAGCGCCTACACCCCGATGGCTCCGACCAAGGGCAAGGGCATGCCGACGTCCTACGAGGACGACGCGATGAAGAGCCTGACCTTCCAGGACCAGTATTCGGCCAACGGCGAATATGCGCTGTGGATGCACGACATGATCCTGCTGCCGGTGATCACCGCGATCAGCCTGCTGGTTCTCGGCCTGCTGCTCTATGTGGTGATGCGCTTCAACCGCCGGGCCAATCCGGTCGCCTCGAAGACCACGCACAACACCATGATCGAGGTGGTGTGGACGATCCTGCCGGTGATCATCCTGGTGGTGATCGCCGTCCCCTCGATCACGCTGCTGGCGCGCCAGTACGAGACTCCGCCCGCCAATGCCGTCACCATCAAGGCGACCGGCTACCAGTGGTACTGGGGCTACACCTATCCCGACCATGGCGAGATCGAGGTGATCTCGAACATGGCCGACGAGGCCGCTGCCGCCAAGGCCGGCGAGCCCTACCAGCTCGCGGTCGACAACCGCATGGTCGTGCCCGCGGGCGTGCCGCTGCGCATCCAGACCACCGCGTCGGACGTGATCCACGCCTTCGCGGTGCCCTCGCTGTGGTTCAAGATGGACGCGGTGCCCGGCCGTCTCAACGAGAAGCTGCTGACCATCAAGGAGCCGGGCGTGTACTACGGCCAGTGCTCCGAGCTGTGCGGCGCGCGGCACGGCTACATGCCGATCGTCGTCGAGGCACTGCCCCCGGCCGAATTCGCCGCATGGGTGAAGGCGCAGGGCGGCACGATGCCCGGCGAAGCGGAAGCGGCTCCGGCTGCTGCCGCGGCCGAGCCCGCCGCCGCGACCACCGCCGGCTGAACCGACAAGATTTGACCTGAGAAGAGTAGCTGATCATGGCAACCACCGCTGAAGGCTTCGACATCCACCACGATCATGCCCACGGGCACGATCACGCGGACCACAAGCCGGGCTTCTTCGCCCGCTGGTTCATGTCGACCAACCACAAGGACATCGGCACGATGTATCTGATCTTCGCGATCATCGCGGGGATCGTCGGGGGTGCCATCTCGGGCATCATGCGTGTCGAGCTGCAGGAGCCGGGCATCCAGTATCTGCAGTGGTGGGCCCAGTTCATGGGCGGCGGCAATGATCTCAACACCGCGCTCCACATGTGGAACGTGTTCATCACCGCGCACGGCCTCATCATGGTGTTCTTCATGGTCATGCCCGCGATGATCGGCGGCTTCGGCAACTGGTTCGTGCCGCTGATGATCGGCGCGCCGGACATGGCCTTCCCGCGCATGAACAACGTCAGCTTCTGGCTGACGGTGGTGGGCTTCATCAGCCTGCTGTTCTCGCTCTTCGTGCCCGGCGGCACGGGCCCGGGTGCGGGCACGGGCTGGACGGTCTACGCGCCGCTTTCGACCAGCGGCTCGGTCGGCCCTGCGGTCGACTTCGCGATCTTCTCGCTGCACCTTGCAGGGGCCGGCTCGATCCTTGGCGCGACCAACTTCATCACCACCATCTTCAACATGCGCGCGCCGGGCATGACCCTGCACAAGATGCCGCTGTTCGTGTGGTCGGTGCTGGTCACCGCCTTCCTGCTGCTGCTGGCGCTCCCCGTGCTCGCGGCCGCGATCACCATGCTGCTGACCGACCGCAACTTCGGCACCACCTTCTTCAACCCGGCCGGTGGCGGCGATCCGGTGCTCTACCAGCACCTGTTCTGGTTCTTCGGCCACCCCGAGGTTTACATCATGATCCTGCCGGGCTTCGGCATGATCTCGCAGATCATCGCCACCTTCTCGAAGAAGCCGGTGTTCGGCTACCTCGGCATGGCCTATGCGATGGTCGCGATCGGCGTGGTCGGCTTCATCGTCTGGGCGCACCACATGTACACCGTGGGCCTCGACGTGAACACGAAGATGTACTTCACCGCCGCCACCATGGTCATCGCTGTGCCGACCGGCGTGAAGATCTTCAGCTGGATCGCGACGATGTGGGGCGGCAGCCTCAGCTTCAAGTCGCCGATGGTCTGGTCGATGGGCTTCATCTTCCTGTTCACCGTGGGCGGCGTGACCGGCGTGGTGCTCGCCAACGGCGGGATCGACGACAACCTGCACGACACCTACTACGTCGTCGCGCACTTCCACTACGTGCTGTCGATGGGCGCGGTGTTCTCGATGTTCGCCGGCTTCTACTACTGGTTCCCGAAGATGAGCGGGCGGATGCACTCCGAGCTCCTGTCGCACATCCACTTCTGGACCTTCTTCGTCGGCGTGAACGTGATCTTCTTCCCGCAGCACTTCCTCGGGATGCAGGGCATGCCGCGTCGTTACCCTGACTATGCCGAGGCCTACCACTTCTGGCACCAGATCAGCTCCTACGGCTACTACATCATGGCCGGCTCGATGCTGTTCTTCTTCGTGAACATCCTCTACGCGCTGATGGCCGGCAAGAAGGCCGAGGCGAACCCGTGGGGCGAAGGCGCGACGACGCTCGAATGGACCCTGCCGAGCCCGCCGCCCTACCACCAGTTCGAAACGCTGCCGGTGATCACCGACGCGCACGACTACCACGATCACCGTCCCGCGACCGCGTGATCGGCTCCTGACCGGAGCACAAGGAACGAGGGGGAGCGCGGTCCGAGGCCGCGCTCCTTCGCAATGGAACCACCAGGAACAATGGCCAGCACCGCACCCCAGACCGCCGCGATGATGCCCGCCGAGTGGCGCGACTTCTTCGCGCTCACCAAGCCGCGGGTGATGACGCTGGTGATCTTCACCGCGATCTGCGGCGTGCTGGCGGCGCCGGGCACCATCCACCCCGTCATCGCCTTCACCGCGATCCTCGCCATCGCGATGGGCGCAGGCGGGTCGGCGGTGCTCAACATGTGGTGGGAAGCCGACATCGATGCGGGTATGAAGCGCACCATGAACCGCCCGCTCCCCGGCGGCCGGATCCGGCGCGAGGATGCGCGCGATTTCGGGATCTTCCTTTCGGCAGTTTCGGTGGTGCTGATGGGCCTCGCCGTGGGCTGGCTCGCCGCCTCGCTGCTGCTGGGCGCGATCATCTACTACGCGGTCATCTACACCATGTGGCTGAAGCCGCGCACCCCGCAGAACATCGTCATCGGCGGCGGCGCGGGCGCTTTCCCGCCGCTGATCGGCTGGGTCGCGGTGACGGGCGACATCACCGCGATGCCGCTCCTCCTGTTCGC
The DNA here is from genome assembly GCF_001557115.1 of Erythrobacter sp. CCH5-A1. Taxonomy (GTDB): domain Bacteria; phylum Pseudomonadota; class Alphaproteobacteria; order Sphingomonadales; family Sphingomonadaceae; genus Erythrobacter. The sequence goes on along the minus strand of NZ_LSKQ01000100.1, from coordinate 4,672 downwards.
GATCATCTTCTTCTGGACGCCCCCGCATTTCTGGGCGCTCGCACTGTTCGTGCAGACCGACTACGCCAAGGTCGGTATCCCGATGCTCCCCGTGGTCGCGGGCGAGCGGGCGACGCGCAACCAGATCATGGGCTACACCCTGCTGCTCGCCCCCATCGCCATCGCGCCGTGGGCCATCGGGGGCACGAGCTGGATCTACGGCTCGGTCGCGGTGGTGCTCTCGGCGCTGTTCGTGGTGCTGGCGATGCCGGTCTTCACCCGCATGCGCGCCGAGACCGACGCGATGACGCCCGAGAAGACCCTGTTCAAGTTCTCGATCGTCTACCTCTTCGTGCTCTTCGCCGCGCTCGTGGCCGACCGTGTCGCCGCCTATCAGGGGTGGATCGCATGAGCCCGGAAGAGGAAAAGGAATTCCTCCGCCGCCGCAAGGCGCGCAATCTGGTGGTCGCGGGGACGCTGCTGTTCTTCGTGGTGCTGTTCTACGCCATCACCATGGTGCGCATCGGAGGGCAGGGCTGATGGCCTCGGCCGCGCCCGCATCGCCTGATACCGCCCGCAGCAACCTGCGGGTCGGTCTGATGGCCTTCGCCGGCGCGCTGGCGATGCTGGCGCTGGGCTATGCCTCGGTGCCGCTCTATCGCCTGTTCTGCCAGGTCACCGGCTTCGGCGGCACGACCATGATCGCCTCCGAGAGCAAGGCCGCCGCCGCCGCGCGTGCTGCGACGGGGCAGAAGATCTCGATCCGCTTCGATGCCACCACCGCGATGGGGATGCCCTGGACCTTCCAGCCCTCGCAGGCGACCGACACCGTCACCATCGGCGAGCGCGACATCGCGACCTATGTGGCGCGCAACAATTCCGAGCACACCATCACCGGGGTTGCCACCTTCAACGTCACCCCCGAACAGGCCGGCAAGTATTTCAACAAGGTTCAGTGCTTCTGCTTCACCGAGCAGACCCTCGCCCCCGGGCAGGAAGTGACCATGCCGGTGCTCTATTTCGTCGATCCGGCGATGCTGAACGACCCCAACATGAAGGGTGTCGAGCAGATCACGCTGAGCTATACTTTCCACCGCTCCGAAACGCCCGCCGACGCGGCGCCGAAGAGCACCGATTGATCCGCTAACCCAGGGACGGGAACATCCACATGGCTGGCAAGGCAAACCACGATTACCACATCCTCGAACCCGATATCTGGCCGCTGGTCGGATCCTTCGCGGCGCTCACCTTCACCAGCGGGATGGTGCTGAGCTTCCACCCCGATCTGTTCGGGGCCAGCGGCAAGATCGTGCTCGGCCTCGGCCTTGCCGGGCTGATCGCGACCTTCTTCATGTGGTTCCGCAACATCGTGATCGAAGCCCAGCGCGGCGATCACACGCCGGTGGTGCAGCTGCACCTGCGCTACGGCATGATCCTGTTCATCGCGTCCGAAGTGATGTTCTTCGTCGGCTGGTTCTGGAGCTTCTTCGATTTCGCGCTGTTCCCGACCGCGCTCGAATATGACCACGCCACCGGCGCCACCACCAGCCTGTTCGGCACCGAGGGTGCGGTTGCCGCCTTCATCCCCGAAGGCATGGAAGTGCTCGATCCCTTCGCACTGCCGCTGCTCAACACGCTGATCCTGCTGTGCTCGGGCACCACGGTGACCTGGGCGCACCACGCGCTGATCCACGGCGACCGCGAGGGCCTCAAGCAGGGCCTGTGGGCGACCGTCGCGCTCGGCGTGCTGTTCAGCGCGATCCAGGCCTACGAATATTCGGCCGCGCCCTTCGGCTTCGGCGGGAACACCTATTCCTCGGCCTTCTACATGGCGACCGGCTTCCACGGCTTCCACGTGCTGATCGGGACGATCTTCCTGTCGGTCTGCCTCTACCGCGCCTATCTCGGCCACTTCACCCCGCGCCAGCACTTCGGCTTCGAGGCGGCGGCGTGGTACTGGCACTTCGTCGACGTGGTGTGGCTGTTCCTGTTCGTCGCCGTCTACGTCTGGGGCGGCTGGGGCGCCGAATACCACTGATGACGTCGGGGCCTTCCGGTCCTGAGCAAAACAAGGGGCAGCCGGGACTCGTCTCGGCTGCCCTTTCCGGTTTGTGCCCCCGCTGCGGCGCGCGGACGCTTTTTTCCGAACCGGCCGGGCTGGCGGAGGAATGTTCGAACTGCGGGCTCGACTTCCTCGCGCTGGAGCGGGGTGGGCGGTTCGTGGGCGTGCTGACGATGCTGCTGGCGCTGGTGCTGATCATGGCCGCGCTCGCGACCGACGAATGGCTGCGCCCGCCGCTGTGGGTGACCTTCCTGTTCTGGGGGCCGGTGACGGTGGCGAGCGTCGTCTTCGCCCTGCGGTTCTGGAAGACCATGTGGGTCTATCACCAATTCGAAGAGAGCCAGCCATGACTGCCCGCCGCGTGCCCGTATTCTCGACCATCGTGGTGATCGCGGCGGTGCTGACGATGATCGGCCTCGGCATCTGGCAGCTTGGCCGCAAGACCGAGAAGGAAGCGCTCATTGCCCGCTACGAGGCGGCGATCAGCAACCCCGATCCCGTCACCTATCCGGCCGCATCGCAGGCGGCGGTCGATGCCGCACTCTATCGTCGCAGCAGTGTCGACTGCGCCTTCACCAGCGGCGACTGGCGGTCGATCTCGGGCCGCAACGCCAAGGGGCAGAGCGGCTTCGTTCACATCGTGTTGTGCGGGATCGACAACGGGCCGCCCCAACGCGATCGCACCGCTTACGTGCAGGTCGGATGGTCGCGCGATCCTGCCGCGCCCAAGTGGGAGGGCGGGCCGGTGAGCGGGTGGATCGTGCCCAATTCGGAAGGCTTCGCACGGCTTGTCGCCGATCCGCCGCTCGCGGGCCTTCAGCCCAACGCTGCGCCCGATCCGGGCGACCTGCCCAACAACCACCTCGCCTATGCCGTCCAGTGGTTCTTCTTCGCCGCGACCGCGCTCGTCATCTACGTGCTGGCATTACGCCGCCGCCGCAGCTAGGCGCTGTTCGCATATGCAATACGTATCGACCAGGGGGAGCGCGCCTGCGCTCGATTTCGAGGGGGTCACCCTCGCAGGGCTCGCCAGCGACGGGGGGCTCTATGTCCCCGCCGCGTGGCCGCGCTTTACCACCGATGAAATCCGGGCGATGCGCGGCCTCGCCTATCCCGATCTCGCCGCGCGGATCATGGCACCCTTCGTGGCGGGGTGCCTTACCGAGGAAGAGCTCCTCGCGCTCACCCACAAGGTCTATGGCGATTTCGGCCATGCCGCCGTCACGCCGCTGGTGCAGCTCGACGCGCAGCACTGGCTGCTCGAACTGTTCCACGGGCCGACGCTGGCGTTCAAGGACGTCGCGCTGCAACTGCTCGGCCGGCTGTTCGAGACCTTCCTCGCCCGCCGCGACCAGCGCCTCACCATCGTCGGTGCGACCAGCGGGGACACCGGCTCGGCGGCGATCCAGGCCGTGGCGGGGCTCGAGCGGGTCGAGATCTTCATGCTCCACCCCAAGGGCCGGGTGAGCGACGTCCAGCGCCGCCAGATGACCACGGTGCGCGCGCCCAACGTCCACAACCTCGCCATCGAGGGCAGCTTCGACGACGCGCAGGCGCATGTGAAGCGGATGTTCACCGACGCGGACGTGATCCGCACACTGAACCTCGGCGCGGTCAATTCGATCAACTGGGCGCGGCTGATGGCGCAGGTGGTCTATTATTTCGCCAGCGCGCTGCAACTCGGCGCACCCGACCGCCCGGTCGCCTACTCGGTGCCGACCGGGAACTTCGGCGATGTGTTCGCGGGATATGTCGCGGCGAAGATGGGGCTCCCCATCGAGCGGCTGATCGTCGCCACCAACATCAACGACATCCTCCACCGCGCGCTTTCCAGCGGCGACTACTCGGCAGGCGGCGTCACCGCCACGATCACGCCTTCGATGGACATCCAGGTCTCCTCCAACTTCGAACGCCTGCTGTTCGACGCGGGCGGGCGTGACGGCGCCGCGCTGGCGGAGCAGATGCGCGGCTTCGAGGCCTCCAAGGCGATGCATCTGACCAACGCGCAGGCTGAGGGTGCCAGCGCGCTGTTCACCAGTGCCCGGGCTGATCAGACCGAGACCGCGCGCGCCCTGCAATGGGCCTACCGCGCCGCCGGACAGGTGATCGACCCGCACACCGGCGTCGGCCTCCACGCCGCGCGCACGCTCGCCGACGCGGGCACCGTGCCCGCCGGCGTCCCCCTCGTCACACTCGCCACCGCGCACCCCGCCAAGTTCCCCGACGCGGTCGAGCGCGCGGTCGGCATGCGTCCGACGCTGCCTGCGCGGGTCGGCGACCTGTTCGGGCGCGAGGAAAGTTTCGTCGAGATCGCCGGCGATTACGCCGCCACCCGCGACTACGTGCTCGGTCACGCCGGGAACGCCTGATGGCGGCTCTCGTCCAGCAGCCGCTGGTGATGGTGTGCGAGGGGTGGGATTCCTACCGCCTGCTCGATAGCGGGGCGGGGCGCAAGTGGGAGGCGTTCGGCCCCCACGCCTTCATCCGCCCCGAGCCCCAGGCCATGTGGCAGCCGCGCATCGCCGATTGGCGCGCGGCGGGCGAGTTCATCCCCGGCTCCGACGAGGACGGCGGCGGCCGCTGGCAGTTCACCGGACGCCTGCCCGAACACGGCTGGGGGCTGGCGTGGAA
>NZ_LSKQ01000099.1 GCF_001557115.1 Erythrobacter sp. CCH5-A1 | reverse complement strand
TCTCCTGGATCCGGCCCGAGCCGTGGGGCATCCACATCGTCCCCGCCGACGCCTGGGTCGACCCCTCGCGCCCCGTGCCCCGCGCGCTGGTGACGCATGGCCATGCCGACCACGCGCGCGGCGGGCACGGCATCACCATCGCCACCCCCGCGACGCTCGCGATCATGGAGCTGCGCTACCAGACCCGCGACGGCGCCTCCCCGGCCGAATACGGCGAGGCCCTCGACATTGGCGGCGGCGTGACGGCGACCTACCTGCCTGCGGGCCACGTCCTCGGCAGCGCGCAGATCCTGCTCGAGCACGCGGGCGAGCGGGTCATCATCACTGGCGATTACAAACGCGCCCCCGATCCGACCTGCGCCCCGTTCGCCGTCACCCCCTGCGACATCTTCATCACCGAGGCGACCTTCGGCCTCCCGGTCTTCACCCACCCGCCGATCGGGGAGGAGATCGGCAAGCTGCTGGAGGCGCGCGCGGAAAACCCCGACAGCTGCATCCTCGTCGGCGCCTATGCGCTCGGCAAGGCGCAGCGGGTGATCGCGGAACTGCGCGCCGCGGGGCACCACGAGACGATCTGGCTCCACGGCGCGATGGAGGCGATGTGCCGGCTCTACGAGGAGCACGGCGTGGCGCTCGGCGATCTCCGGCTGGTCAGCGATGCTCCGTCGAAGGAGGCGATGCGCGGGGGCATCATTCTCGCCCCACCCTCGGCGCTTAATGACCGCTGGAGCCGCCGCCTGCCCGATCCCGTCACCGCGATGGCCTCGGGCTGGATGCGCGTGCGCCAGCGCGCCCGCCAGCGCGGGGTCGAGCTGCCGCTGGTCATCTCCGACCATGCCGACTGGAACGAACTCACCCGCACCATCGCGCAAGTGAACCCCGCCGAGACCTGGATCACCCACGGCCGCGAGGAAGCGCTGCTGCGCTGGTGCGAGCTGAACCAGCGCCGCGCCCGCGCGCTGGCGCTGGTGGGCTACGAGGACGAGGATGACTGAAACCCTCGTCCCCGTGCCATCATGCTTACTTGATCGCGGCCAGCTCGGCGCCGATCTTGGCCAGCATCTCTTCGGTGATCAGCCCCTGCGAGAACGGGGCGAGCGCCTTGAGGCTCAGCGCCTTGAACTGGTCGTAGGCGGGGTGCTGCGACAGGTCCTGCCCGCCGAAATTCGCGGTCAGCACGGCCTTGGCGCGCTCGTCGGCCATCAGGGTCTCGATCGGGGTGTCGATTGTGAAAGCCGGCGCGGGGGTGGCGGTGTCCTGCGCCACCACGGCAGCAGGCGCGGTCACAGCGGCAAGAGCAAGGCCGAGGGCGGCAAGCGGGGCAAACTTCATGGAGCGGTTTCCTTATTGGCAACGGGGCTGACACGAATGTCAGCAACGCGCTCTAGCGATTCCATGTGGCTGCGCAATGAACATGTCGGGCCCCGATGAACGCGCGGCTTGATCATATCGAACAGGTCGAAGTGGCCAGCACCCACGAGCTTCGCGCATGGCTAGCGGCGAACCACGCGCGCGGGCAATCGGTCTGGCTGGTGACGGGCAAGAAGCGGGCGGGCGCGGGCTACATTCCCTACGCCGCGATCGTCGAGGAGCTGCTGTGCTTCGGGTGGATCGACAGCCTGCCGCGCGCGCTCGACGAGACACGGTCGATGCTGCTGATCTCGCCGCGCAAACCGGGCAGCGCGTGGTCCAAGGACAACCGCGAGCGGATCGCGCGGCTCGAAGCCGAAGGGCGGATGGCCGCACCGGGCCGCGCCGTGGTCGAGGCCGCGCGTGCGGACGCGGCGTGGGAGCGGCTCAAGGAGACCGAGAGCGGCGAGGCCCCGCCCGATCTTGCAGAGGCGCTGGCGGCGGCAGGCGCGCGGGAGAGTTGGGAGGCCTTCAGCCTTTCGGTGCGCCGCCGCAGCCTCGAACTGTTGCTGGCCGCCAAGCGCCCCGCAACCCGCGCGGCGCGGGTCGCCCGCATCGTCGCCGCCGCACGCGAGGGCAAGGACCCCACGGCCTGGAGGCCCAAGGTCTGATGGAGGAATTCGCCGCCCTGCTCGATGCGCTGGTTTACACCACCAGCCGAAATCGCAAGCTCGCCCTGATCGCCGCCTATCTACGCGCTGCCCCCGATCCCGACCGTGGCTGGGCGCTTGCGGCGCTGACCGACGGACTCGATTTTCCGGCGGTGAAGTCCTCGACTGTGCGCAACCTGATGATGGAGCGGATCGATCCGGTGCTCTGGGCACTCTCACGCGATTTCGTGGGCGATACGGCAGAAACCGCGAGCCTCTTGTGGCCCGAGCCCGAGGATGCCGTGCCCCAGCCCGACCTGTCGCTGGTCGAAGTGGTCGAGCGGCTCTCCGCCCTCACCCGCGCCACCGCCCCGCGTGAACTGCCCGCGCTGTTTGACCGGCTCGATGCCAAGGGGCGCTATGCGCTCATCAAGCTGGCGACCGGGGGAATGCGTGTCGGCGTGTCGGCGCGGCTTGCCAAGACCGCCTTCGCGATGGCCTTCGATGTGGCAGTCGAGGAGGTCGAGGAATACTGGCACGCCCTCTCGCCCCCCTATGCCGAACTGTTCGTCTGGGCCACCGGCGCCGCCCC
>NZ_LSKQ01000010.1 GCF_001557115.1 Erythrobacter sp. CCH5-A1 | reverse complement strand
AGTTCGAAGAATGGTGCTGGACGCGCGATCTTGAGCCTATGCCGGCTATGCCGGAAGCAGTGGCAACGTATCTGGCCTCGCTGGCGCAGGCGGGGAGGGCGGACAGTACCATCGGGCGGCACCTTGCGGCCATCGCCTGGCACCACAGGCAGGCAGGACAGGTTGCGCCCCAGCACCGCGATCCGCGCGATGTCATTGGCGACACACTTGCTGGAATCCGCCGCGAGCAGCGCGCGCGGCCGACGCGTAAGAAGAGCGCAATACTGGCAGCTGATCTGGCGCGGATGATTGCAGCTGCTGAAGGCCAAAGTCCGCGGGCTATCCGCGACCGGGCCGTCATGGCACTTGGGCTGGCGGCGGCGCTGCGGCGTTCCGAATTGGTCGCGCTACAGCTGGCTGACCTCGAACTGGTGCGCGAGGGGCTCAAGCTGAC
>NZ_LSKQ01000001.1 GCF_001557115.1 Erythrobacter sp. CCH5-A1 | reverse complement strand
AAGACACGATAACAATCCCCCCACGCAAAAGTCCTCCATGGCCTTCAGGGTCACCGAGATGTTCCGTGAAGAAAGTCGCCCACCCGACATGTGATCGATCCGGCGATTGTCGGCGAATGTGTACAGCGTACAGCTCAGAATAAACTGATAGGCCTGCAAGGCATCATCGCGCGATGACTTTGGTTTGATAGATATCATCGCCTCGACATATCGGCGAGATATTTCATCAAATAGCGGTGCAACTATTTCGTCCATCCAGAGTTGCACGCCTGCTATCTGTGAGATGAGGCGACAATAATTCATCCACCCCGGCTCACCGGATTCAAAACGGCTCAAGAGGGGGCCGTAAAATGCGCGGATGAGAAGTCGAGCCGATGCTTCCGGGCGATCTGGATCGAGGTCCAGCTCCGCAAGCCTTCGCAGCCGCTCTTCGTTCAACCACGCGCTGCGGCGTTCTATGACTTCCGTGAACAGCGCTTCCTTGGTTCCAAAATGATAATTCACAGCGGCGAGCCGTGTGGACGCTGCATCCGTTATTTCTCGCACCGAAACGCCGAAATAGCCCCGGTCCGCGAACAGCGACTCGGCGGCGTCCAGGATCTGCTCGCGCAGATCCGGTCGTTCCGTTTGCGGCTTGGAGATTGCCTTTTTTGGCTTAATATCTGGTAATTTCAATCATCTTCTCCCCCAAAAGCGCCCCGAATTGACATGTGAGTGGAACGTTCGTATCACTCGATCAAGGACGCGCAGCCTACGCTGGCTTCCGTCACAAAAATAGATGGTAGGGGAACGAAACTGTGAGACCGATCCTGATCCGTAACGGCTATGTCATCACCGGCGATCCTGCGATCGGCGACGTGCCCAGTGGGGATGTTTTGATCGTGAACGGACGCATCGCTGAGATCGGTCAAAACCTTCACCATGATGAGGCAGAGGAGATCGACGCGACCGGCACGATTGTAATGCCAGGCATGGTCGATACGCATCGGCATACTTGGCAGACTCAGCTACGCGCGATTTGCGCCGACATGAGCCTCATGCAGTATATGCGCTGCATCCGCTTCAACATCTCGCCCGTCTATACGCCAGAAGATGTCTATGTGGGCAATTATATCGGCGCCCTAGAAGCTCTGAACGCCGGGATCACGACGCTCTATGACTTCTCACATACGTCGCACAGTCCGGAACATGCCGATGAGGCCATCCGCGGCCTGCGGGACGCCCGGATTGCTGGCCTCTATGCCTACGGCTTCTATCCAGCACCGGTCGACCGGCCTTATTTTACGAGCGTCGACCAACGCATCGCCGATGCGGAACGGATAAGGACGCAGCATTTTTCGTCGGACGATCAGCGGCTGGGCATGGCGGTCGCGATCACCGAGGTCGGGATGTATCCGTTCGATTCGACGCGTAAGGAGATCATGACAGGCCGCCGACTTGGCGTGCAGCAAACAATTCACACGAACTGTTTCTGGGGCTCCGCTTTTTGCAGCGGTATAGAGGAACTCGCGGCGGCCGGACTCCTTGGACCCGACCAGGTCCATGTGCATTGCAATTCCGTGACAGACAACGAACTTCGCCTGCTCGCCGATAATGGCGCCAAGGTTTCATGCACGCCCGATACGGAACTGCAGATGGGCATGGGCCACCCCTTGATCGGCCGCGCCCACGATGTCGGCATCAAGCCTACACTTGGGGCCGACGTTATCTCCTGCAACGGTGGCGACCTACTCACGCAGGCACGCCTCGGTCTTCAAGACGCGCGCGTCCTGGCCAACGATCCGGTCAATGCGCAAGGTCGGATGCCTGAGGATATCCCATTCAAGGTACGTGACGCGATCGCGTGGATGACGATCAACGGCGCGGAAGCGATGGGTCTTGATCATCGCACGGGATCGCTCACGCCGGGCAAGGATGGCGATATCGTTCTCATCGCGCCCAACGACTTCAACCTCATGCCGCTGAACGACATGGTGGGCGCGGTCGTGCTGCAGGCTAACGTTTCCAACATCGATACGGTGGTCCTGCGCGGCGAGGTCGTGAAGCGCCACGGTCGCTTGACTGGCGTCGACTTCAAGCAGTTGCTCCGCATGGCGGAGGGCTCGCGCGAGCGGATCATGGAGCAGGCCCTGCGTCGCGGTCCGCTCGTTCCGCCGCCCAACACCACGGCAATGGCAGAGATGGAGGAGACCGCGCGCCAGAACCTGGCCGCATAGCGGGGTAGGAAACCAAAGGCGCCGCATGAACCGCGTCGGCGTCCAACGAGGAGGGGATTACGAAATGGATAAGCTTTGGCCGCGCGCCGCGCGGATCGGACTTCTTTTGCCTGCGGTCGTTGGCACAAGCGCTTACGCACAGACTGAGCCGGCTTCATCGGCTGCGAGCACTCCGCAGCCGGAGGCCGTATCGACGCCCGCCGCACAGGATCAGGGCGCCGGTCTTCAGGACATCATCGTGACTGCGCAGAAGCGCAGCGAGTCGGTGCAGAAAATTCCTCTCGCGGTGACGGCCCTATCCGGCAATGACCTCGCGAAGGCGGGCATCAACAGCATCGAGGGTCTGCAGGCCGCCGTCCCCAATCTCAACCTCGGCCAGCAGCTCGGCGTCGCGAGAATCTCGCTGCGCGGCATCGGCCTCGACAACCTCAGCACCGGCGCCGAGGGAAGTATCGCTTTCCACCTCAACAGCGCGTTCATTTCGCGCGGCGCCGCAGCGCTCAGCGCATTCTACGACGTCGATCGCGTGGAAGTTCTGCGCGGGCCACAGGGCACGCTCTATGGCCGCAACGCGACCGGCGGCTCAATCAACCTCATAACGCGCCAGCCCACCGACACGTTTTCGGGTTATGGCGATGTCACGGTCGGCAACTATGGTCGTTTGGCGTTCGACGGCGCCGTCAGCGGCCCGATTGTCTCTGATAAAGTGCTCGCGCGGATCGCTTTCTCGACGGACGACCGCAACGGCTATGGCCGAAACATCACGACCGGCACTAGGATCGACGACACCAATGCCCGTTCGATCCGTGGTACGCTGAAGCTTTTACCCGCCGACGATCTCACCATCACTCTGATCGCCGACTATCATCGAGAAAATGACAACGCGAACGGCTATCATTATTTCGGACCCGCGGGCCAGACTGCCAGCGGCCAGACAATCACACCTTTCGGCATTCAGTTCGGCGGCGTCACCGCAAGCAATCCGCGCGATATCGCAAACGAAGCCGATCCGTTCAACCGGCGCACGATCTGGGGTGTCAGCAGCGAGATTGCATATCGATTCGGCGGCGTCACAGCCAAGTCGATCACGGCCTATCGCAGCACGAAATACATTACCGGATCGGACCTCGATTCCACCAGTTTTCGTCTCGCGCCGATCTTCCAGAACGAAGACGACAAACAGTTCAGCCAGGAGTTTCAGCTCTCGTCCGAATCCGACCGGTTCCGATGGCTGCTGGGGGCATTTTATTTCCACGAAAATGACGCCGGCGCGATCATCATTCCCTACAATGATATTGGCTTCGGCGGTCCCGGCGTCATCCGCCAGGGCTATTATGCCGGCGGGCGTCTCGAGACTGATGCCGGCGCCATCTTCGGGCAAGCGACCTACAATCTGACCCCGGAGATTCACCTCGTCGTCGGTGGCCGTTACAGCATCGAGCGAAAAGGCATTTCCGAACAGCTTCAGTTCGACCTCGCGCGACCCTATTCGCCCGCCAATCCCGTCGCGCCGCTCGCCCAGTGCGGAGCCGATATCCCATCGGTCCCGACCTGCCAACCGCACAAGACCTTCCGATCCTTCACGCCGAAAGTGGCGCTCGAGTATCAAATCACGCCCGACGCTTTGCTCTACGCCTCGGTTTCGCGAGGCTTCAAAAGCGGCACCTACAATGTCGGCGGCGTGCAGCCGCCCGTGAAGCCGGAGAAGGTCACGGCCTATGAAGGGGGCCTGAAATCGGAATTCCTCGATCGGCGGCTCCGCATAAATCTTGCCGGCTTTTATTATGATTACAAGGATCTCCAGGTCGGCAAGGTGGTCAACGCGTCACTCGCGCTGGAGAATGCGGCGACAGCGACGATCTACGGTGCCGAGCTCGAGTTGCGCGCGCGCCCCACGCCCGACTTAGAACTGGGTCTGACCGGCTCCTATCTCAACGCCAAGTTCGACAGTTTCATCAGTATCGATCCCGCGCGACCCGGAGGTGACGGGCGCACCGTCGACCCGGCGACCGGCGCACCGGCTTTCAACAACGCCGGCAACCGCCTGCCGCAAGCCCCCAAATGGACGGTCGACGCCATGGCACAATATACCGTGCGCTCGGACCATGGATCCTTTGCCCTTCGCGGAGAGGTCTTGTGGGTCGATAAGGTCTATTTCAGTGCCTTCAACGTTCCGCAGGTGTCGCAGCCGGCAAAGACCAAGCTCAATGCCTCGCTGATCTACACCGATCCGGGCGATCGCTGGAGCGTGACCGTCTACGGCAAGAATCTCGCCAACAAGACGTACATCTCAAACGCCTTTGTCAGCTCCAGCATCGTGGGATTTGGCGTCAACGGCTTCCTCGAGGAGCCGCGAACCTATGGCGTGACCATCGGGTATAAGTTCTAGCCGGGAATATATTCTCATGATCACGATTCCCACCGCCGAGTCCATCATCGACATTTCGATGCCCATCGAGAATGATATCGTATCGGATCCGGCGGCCTTTCGTCCACGGGTCCGATATTTCGGGCACGATGATACACGAGAACAGATGCTGGCCTTCTTCCCCGGAATGACGGCCAGCGACCTGCCCGATGGCGAGGCCTGGGCGATCGAGCATGTCGAGCTGATCACGCACAACGGCACGCATCTCGACGCACCTTACCATTTTCATTCGACGATGGATGGGGGCAAGCGGGCGATCACGATCGACGAGGTTCCGCTCCACTGGTGCTGCCAACCAGGCGTCAAGCTCGATTTCCGGCATTTCCCCGATGGCTATGTGGTGACCGCCGAGGATGTTCGGGCTGAACTCGATCGGATCGGCGTCAAGCTCAGCCCGCTGACCATCGTGGTCATCAACACGCGGGCCGGTTCGGCCTACGGCACGGATGACTATGTCAACGCGGGGTGTGGAATGGGCCGCGAAGCCACGCTTCACCTGCTTGAGCGCGGTGTCCGGGTGACAGGGACCGATGCATGGTCATGGGACGCGCCGTTCACTTACACGGCGCAGAAATATGCCGAAACCGGGAATGCCGACCTGATCTGGGAGGGGCACAAAGCGGGTCGGGAAATCGGCTATTGCCATCTGGAGAAGCTGCATAATCTCGAAGCGCTTCCATCCTCCGGATTCACCGTGATGTGTTTCCCGACCAAGATCAAAGGCGCTTCGGCAGGCTGGACCCGCGCGGTCGCCGTCCTCGACGATTGAATGGAGTCTGGCCATGAGCAACAAGGTCATCATCAGCTGCGCGGTGACGGGATCGGCGCACACGCCGACGATGTCGGACGCGCTCCCGGTCACGCCCGAGGAGATCGCCGAGCAGTCGATCGCCGCCGCCGAAGCGGGCGCGGCGATCCTGCATCTCCATGCCCGCATCCCCGAGGACGGTAGGCCGACCGGCGATCCCGAGGTCTATGCCCGCTTCCTGCCCGTGATCCGGCAGCGCACCGACGCCGTCATCAACATCACGACGGGCGGTGCGGCCACCATGCCGGTCGCCGAGCGCCTCGCCGCCTCTGCGCGTTTCAAGCCCGAGCTTTGCTCGCTCAACATGGGCTCGCTCAATTTCGCCTTCTTCCCCGCCGCGAAGCGCATCGCCGACTGGAAATACGCGTGGGAGAAGGACTATGTCACCGGCTCCGACGACTATATCTTCCGCAACACCTTCCGCGATATCGAGACGATCCTCACGACGATGGCGGAGGCGGGTACCAAATTTGAGCATGAATGCTATGACGTCGGCCATCTCTACAATCTCGCCCATTTCGTCGATCGCGGCCTGGTGAAGCCACCCTTCTTCGTCCAGATGATCTTCGGCATATTGGGCGGCATCGGTGCCGATCTCGAAAATCTTCATTATATGAAGGAAACCGCCGATCGCCTCTTCGGACGCGGCAATTACCGCTGGTCGGTGCTCGCCGCGGGTAGGCACCAGATGCCCTTTCTGACGCAGGCGGCGTTGCTCGGCGGCTATGTCCGCGTCGGGCTCGAGGACAGCCTTTTCATCGAACGCGGCGTCCTTGCGGCTTCGAATGCCCAGCAGGTCGAGAAGATCAAGCGCATCCTCGCCGAAATGGGTCACGAACCCGCGAGCCCCGCCGAAGCGAGGGAAATCCTCGGTCTCAAGGGCAGTGACCGCGTCGCCTTCTGAGCCGTGCACAGGAAGCAAGCGAATGAGGGCTTCGGTCATCGACCGATTCGGCCGTCCAGACACGGCCCTTTGGCGTGCCTGAGAATCCGTATCGCCAGATGAATTCGTACCTCATCTTCATGATCCAACAACGGCACAATGCACAGCCCGTATACGCGGATGTCGACGGGGCTGCTTTCAAGGCGCGCTGTCGCCGCTCACGGCGACAGAGATGGTGCATTCACGGTCACCCGAATAGCTGATTTCCTTTGCTACTCGGCAAGGGAAAACCGTTGGCACCGCCGATTACACCGATACACCGTTTGGAAAAGCTGGATTGGAACGCCTCGCGCGCGCGCATCCGTCCCGCTGGGCGCGCTCAGCGTGACTATTCCAATGAAGTGTATGGGGTCATTTGCTCCGCCACGAGACGTCGCCGGTGCAGGCTCAACAATCCTCAATCAATGAGTGGGAGGAATAGTTCGCCAACAAATTGAATTGGACGATGAGCCCCAAGGCGCGGCAAATGGCGCCAAATCAAAAAATGCCGTGGGGAGGACAGTCATGGTCACAGCCTTTAGGACAAATTTGCTTTGTGCCACCGCGCTATCGATCGCGTGTGCGCTTGCAGTGCCGGCACATGCCCAGGACGCTGCATCGCAGGGCGAAAAGCCCGAGGCGCAGGAAGGTGGCCTTGAGACAATCGTCGTCACGGCGCAGAAGCGCGAGCAGAACCTGCAGGACGTGCCGGCGGCGGTCTCGGCGATCGGCGGCGCCGACCTGCAATCGCGCGGCATCACCGAAACCTCCGATCTGGTCGGCGCGATTCCCAGCCTGCAGGTGACCACGCCCTATGGCCGCACCCAGCCCAATTTCGCGCTGCGCGGGATTTCGGTGGCGAACGAATTTTCGGCATCGACCGCTTCGCCGGTCGGGGTCTATGTCGACGAGGTCTATCAAAGCTTCCGCGCCAGTCATGGCCTGCAGCTGTACGATATCGACCGGGTCGAGGTGCTGCGTGGTCCGCAGGGCACGCTGTACGGCCGCAACACCACCGGCGGCGCGATCAGCTTCTTCACGCGCAAGCCCGAATTGCGCGATTCCAACGGCTATGTCACCGCCGGCTATGGCAATTACCAGACTTTCACGCTGCAGGGTGCGGCCGAAGCGACGCTGGTGCCGGACGTGCTGGGCGTCCGCATCGCCGGCACGTTTGCCGAGGGCGACGGCTGGCAACGCAACGTCCTGCCGGGCAACGAACGCGATCTGGGCACCACCGACACGATCGGCGGACGCCTCTCGATCCGCTGGCAGCCCGATCCCGATGTCGACATCAACCTGAAACTGTACGCCGCCAAGGACGATCCCTGGGGCACCGCGCCCTATGCCGGCGGCCAGCTGGCGGGACGCCAGGACGCGCTGGGCTATTCGCGGTTCGATCCGCAGCCGTTCCTGGGCGGCCGGTTGCTGGGCGAAGACGAGGTGGCGGTCGACCGGATCGGCCGCAATGTCAGCAAGACCCAGGGCGTGGCCTTTACCGTCAACTGGGATGTGACCGACGCCTTTTCGATCACGTCGATCACCGGCTTCGACACCGGCGACTATATCAACAATCCCGACGATTGCGACGGTGGCCCCGCCGATCTGTGCTCGATCGGCTTCACCTCGACCAGCAAGAATTTCAACCAGGACCTGCGCTTCAGCTACACCAATGACAGCTTCGACATTATCGGCGGCTTTTACTACGGCCGGGACAAGGTCAAGACGGTCAACTATCCGGACTTTTTCGGGGTGCTCCGTCCGCTGTTGCTGGGTGCCGGACTGCCCGGGAATTTCAACAACGCCGCGATCGGCACGCCCGATGCGATCCGCTTCCTGCCCGCCTTCGCGCTCGATCCGACGCTTCAGCCGGGCGATGCCGGGTTCTGCGCGCCGGTGGAGATCAATCCGAACGGCTTTCTCGACGCGCGCTCGCTGGTCGCGCTGCAGACCGACATCGCCATCAACAATACCGGCAATGGCGGCGCCGGCGGCGCGTTCTCGGCGGCCTGTGCCGGTGCCGGGGCACCGCCCTTCACGCCGATCCTGGGCGAACAGCGCTACGATATCGAGCGGCCGTCGATCGCCGTCTATGGCGATGTGACCTGGAAGGCGACCGACAAGCTGACCATCGCGGTCGGCGCGCGCTATACCTGGGACGAGGTCAACTATCTGAACGGCAGCACGTTCATCTACGGGCTGGACGGCGCCACGCCGGTGGTCAACCTGATCCCGTACAGCAACCCGTACAACCCGAACCTTACCCCGCTGGAACAGCGGCGCGATGCCAACCGGCTGACCGGCCGGGTCAATGTCAGCTATGATTTTGCCGACGATATCCTGGGCTATGCCCAGTACAGCCGCGGCTATCGCAGCGGCAGCTTCAACGGCCTTGCCTATCAGGGCGTCAACCAGGTCTATTACATCCAGCCGGAAAAGGTGAACGCCTATGAGCTGGGCCTCAAGACCCGGCTGTTCGACCGGCGGGTGCAGCTGAACCTGGCCGGTTTCTACTACGATTATTCGAACCATCAGGTGACCCAGGTGGTCGGCGCGACCACCTTCACCCGCAGTTCGGACGGGCGGCTGTTCGGCGGCGAGGCGGAGCTGACCTGGCAGGCAACCGGCCGGCTGCGGCTGGATGGGTCGCTGAGCTATCTCAACAGCCGCTACAAGGGCAATGTGATCGATCCGACCGATCCGTCCAGTCCGACGCTGAACGTCAACGGCAATCCCTTTCCCAATGCGCCGCGCTTCAGCTTCCGCCTGGGATCTGACTGGACGGTCCTGGATGATGGCAAGAACAAGGTCACGCTGCGCGGCGATGCGTCCTATACCGGCCGCTATTTCTTCGATCCGTTCGGCAATTACGGCCAGGATCCCTGCGATGCGCCGCCGCCGGGATCGAACATCACGCTCGCCGGCCCCGACATTTCCTGCGGCAATCCCAGCTATTGGCTGGTCAATGGCAGGCTGACCTACGAACGCGAGAATGTGTCGGTCAGCCTGTGGGCGAAGAACCTGTTCGACGAATATTATTACACCTATGGCTTGAACATCAACGTGTTCGGGCTCGATTATCTGAACCGCGGCTTCCCCCGGACCTATGGCGTCGAGGCGACAGTCAAGTTCTGATCGCTGCTGCGACGGGGGCGGCGGGCATCCTCTCCCGCCCGCTGCCCCCGATTTTTTCGACCTGACTTTCAGACCGAGGAGTATCCATGATGCGTTCCACCGGCAACGGTCCCTCATTCATCGGCACGGCGTACAGAATCGAGCGCGCTGTGATCACTGAGATCGGCGCAGCTGAAAGCACCGCCCAGGCGAGCAGCGCCGAGCGGCCAGCGCGCCTCCGGACGATTTAACGTGGATGCGTCTCGGAACAGAACTGAGCTGGAACGAATTTTCGCGACCCAACGCGAAGGGACGCGTGAGCAGGTTTCGCGCAGCTACGAAGAACGCATGGACCTGCTCGGGCGCCTTGGCCGGATATTTGAGCAGCACAGAGACGAATTGGTCGATGCCGTTGCCGCCGATTTCGGCATTCGATCCCGCTACGAGACTATCCTGCTCGACCTGATGCTTGGCATATCGGAAATTAAATTTGCGCGCCGCAATCTGAAGACGTGGCTGAGGCCGCGGCGGGTGAAGACTGACATCTTCGGCCTTCCCGGTTCATCGCGCCTGGTCCCCCAGCCCCTAGGTGTGGTGGGCGTTCTCGGCACGTGGAACTATCCGCTCGGCACCATATTCGTTGGCGCGGCCGGTGCATTGGCGGCCGGCAACCGCGTGATCGCAAAGCCGAGCGAAGTTTCCGCCAACGCCGCCGAAGCCAGCGAGCGGCTTGTGCGCCGGTATTTCGCCGAAGAGGAATTCGCGATTGTCCAGGGCGGGCCCGACATGGCACAGGCGATGACGGCCCTACCTTTCGACCATATTCTCTTCACCGGTTCACCCGCGGTTGGCCGCAAAGTCTATGAAGCGGCGGCTGCCAACCTTACACCTGTTACTCTGGAACTTGGCGGCAAATGCCCTGCCATCGTGGGCAAGGGTGCATCGCTTGCACAAGTCTGTGAAAGCTTAGTGTTCGGCAAGCTGCTCAACGCCGGCCAGACCTGCATCGCCGCTGACTATGCCTTCGTCCATGTCGATCAGATGGAAAGCTTCGTCGCCGCACTCCGCGCTCAGGTTGCCAAATGCTACCCCAACGCGGCAAGCAACCCCGATTTCACCAGTATCATCAATGACCGACAGTTCGCGCGGCTCCAAGGTTTGCTCGATGATGCCGAAGCCAAGGGCGCGACGGTGCTCAACCTCTCGGACAACGGCGATGGAACGCTTCCTGAACGGCATCGGATCGTGCCGTTGGCGGTTCTCGACGTTACCGATGACATGGCGATGATGCAGGAGGAGATTTTCGGACCGATCCTGCCGATCATGCCATATCGCTCCGAAGACGAGCTCATTCGCTACGTAAACCGGCATGAGCGCCCGCTGGCGCTCTATTATTTTGGCGACGAAAGTGAGGAACGGCGCAAGATCATTTCCGAAACGCACGCTGGCGGCGTGACTCTCAACGGCACGGTCATGCACGTCTTCCAGCGCCGGCTGCCTTTCGGTGGCATCGGACAGAGCGGCATCGGTGCCTATACCGGCGTCGCCAGTTTCGAGCGCTTCACTCATTACAAGCCGGTGTTCTCTCAGCCGAAACTCAGCCTGCTTGGTCAACTTCTGCCACCCTATTCGAGCAAGACCGAAGGACTACTCAACATCTTCGAAAAGATCCTCTGACGTGGCTGCGGCGGTTGATGCTGGCATGTTGCATGACGCCGGGTCGCCAGCATGGGTCGAATGACAAGGGAAGCAAATGGCTGACTATGTAATTATTGGAGGTGGGTCGTCGGGCGGCGTTATCGCCAGCCGGTTGTCCGAGGACCCCGATGTCACCGTTTGCCTGCTCGAGGCAGGCGGCCCAGGCACCTCGCCGCTTGTGTCCACGCCCGGCGCTTTTGCGGCGCTGATCCAAGACTATCGGATCAATACGCTCAACTGGCGGTTCAACACCGACCCTTCAAAGGCGCTCAACGACCGCCGCCTCTACAATCCGCGCGGGAAGATGCTGGGTGGATCGAGCGGTATGAACGGGATGGTCTATATCCGCGGCGACCGGTCGGATTTCGACCACTGGGCCGAACTCGGCAACGACGGCTGGGGTTACAACGATGTCCTGCCCTATTTCCGCAAGGCTGAGAATAATGAGCGCGGTGAGGATGAGTTTCACGGCTCGTCGGGACCGCTTCACGTATCCAACGGCAAGCGCGAATTCGATGTCTATGATGCTTTCATCGAGGCGGCGACTGGACTGGACCATCCAGCCAATCCGGACTTCAATGGTGCCAGCCAGGAAGGTGTCGGCATCTATCAGTTTACCGTGAAGGACGGGAAGCGCGCCAGCGTGAAGGCGTGTTACCTTGATCCGGTGATGGGCAGGCGCGGCAACCTCCGCGTCGAAGTACATGCCCGCGTCCATCGTATCAGGTTTGAGGGCAACCGCGCGGTGGCAGTCGAGTATTCCCAGGACGGGCAGTTGAAGACGATCCCGTGCGAAAAGGAAGTCATTGTCAGCGGCGGCGCCTATAATTCGCCCCAACTGTTGATGCTTTCCGGTATCGGACCGCGTGATGAGTTGGAGAAGCATGGAATCGAAGTGATTCATGATATTCCCGGTGTCGGCCAGAATCTTCACGACCATCCTGACCTGATGCTGGTCTACCAGTCGAAGAAGCGGCTCGGGATCGCACTCAATGTCGTTGGCGCGCTCAAGACCGTGCGAGACCTATTCCAGTATCTCACGCAAAGGAAAAGCTGGCTGGCATCGCCGCCCACGGCTGCAGGCGGTTTCTTGCGATCCGCGCCGGGGCAGAACCGGGCGGACTGCCAGGTCCATGTCGTGCCGCTCGCCTATCGCGACCATGCGCGCGACTACAAGCTGATGACGAAATGGGGCTATACGATCATTCTCAATATTGGGCGCCCAAAGAGCCGCGGCTGGGTTGCCTTACATGACTCAAACCCCGAATCCGATCCCAAGGTGGACCTCAATCTCTTGAGTCATCCCGACGACCTCAAGACGTTGCGCAATGCCTTCCGTGTCGTGCAGGAGATCCTGCATTCGGATCGCATGAAGGCGATGATGAAACGGCCTCTCTATCCTGACCGCTACCTTGAAACTGATGAAGAGATCGACGCCTATATCCGGGCAGAAGCCAATCATGCTTATCATCCGGTGGGAACATGCAAGATGGGCACCGACGAGATGGCGGTGGTCGACAACCGCCTGCGCGTTCACGGCCTCGCAAATATCCGCGTGGCCGATGCCTCGATCATGCCATCAGTCGTCAACGGCAACACCAATGCAACCTGCATCATGATCGGCGAGAAAGCCGCCGACATGATCCGGCACGATAATATGAGCAGCAAGAATAGCATCGCAGAATATTGAATTGGACGATTGGATCAATGCTGCAGACACAGATGCTTACGAAAAGAAGTCCGGAGAGGCCTATCGCATGTCAGTTTATTATGTGTCGACTGCGCCATTGTGGGCGAGCGCCTTAGAGGAGCGCGGCTGATGGACGTCCGTACGCAAATACGTCGCGCCGCACGTTATTTCGCCCAGCAAGAGGCTCTCGTTCACGGCCACAGGCGGTTGACTTTCTCGGAAGCCTGGTTGCGCGGCGTGAAGCTCGCAAATGCTCTTGCGGAGTGCGGCCTTCAACCGGGTGACCGGATTGCTACGCTGGAGAAGAACTCCATCGAGGCCGCCGACATCATACTGGCGGCTGCCATTGGAAACTATACGCGTGTTCCTCTCTATGCGCGCAACCGATGTGAAGCGCACGCCCATATGATCGCGAGTACCGGATCTCGGTTGGCGCTGGTCGATGAGGCATTGGCTTCGGAGTTGGCGGGGCTGGATGCCCAAGCTCCGACGCTTGAGCGGATCATTATCCGCGATCACAACTATGAGAATTGGTTGGCGACAGCCTCGGACCGGGATCCCGATCCCGTCGTCGCGCCGGAGGACTATTGTGTCATCCGCCACACCGGCGGCACGACGGGCAAACCCAAGGGCGTTGCCTATCGGCACCGTTCATGGATGACGATCTCCGCCGCATTTTTGAGCATCGGCCCCCAAGTGGCTCCAGGGGATGCCATTCTGCATGTCGGCCCGTTGTCCCATGCATCGGGCTTCCTGTTCGTGCCGGCCTGGTATTGCGGCGCCCGCAACGTGATGATGGACGGCTTCGATCCAGCGTCCTTTCTTGACACTCTCGAGCAGGAACGGATCAGCCATGCCTTTGTAGCCCCCACCATGCTCAATGCCATAGTGCATCACGACGGGGCATATGGCCGCCACTTTCCGAATTTGAAGTTTCTGCTGAGTGCTTCAGCGCCGATCTCCGAGCCGACGCTTCGCAAGTCGTGCCAGATATTCGGGAATCATGTTCTTCATTCGGGCTATGGACAGACCGAAATCCTGCCCATCGCGTCTATGGGGCCCAACGAGTGGTTCGGCGAATTTGAAGGTTCTGCCCCAATTCGGGCGGTCGGACGTCCCATGAGCGGCGCCGATATCGAAATCCGTAACGAGGACGGAAAGGTGCTGGGACCAAACGAGCCCGGCGAGATCGTCGCACGGTTCGAAAATGGCCAGATGGAGGAATTCTGGAACGATCCGGAGGAAACCGCCCGGCGCATGGAAGATGGCTGGGTCAAAACCGGCGATGTCGGCATGATCGACACAAACGGATTTTTGTATCTGCTCGATCGCAACAACGACATGATCGTGTCAGGCGGCTTCAATATCTATCCCACCGAAATCGAAAACGTAATTGCCGACCATCCCGGTGTACTCGAGGTCGCGGTCTTTGGCGTGCCCCATGAAAAATGGGGTGAAACGCCGCTTGCAATGGTGCGTGTCAAGCCCGGAGCACAAATCACGGAGACCGAGATAATAGATTTGGTGCGCCAGCGTCTGGGCTCCGCAAAAAAGCCAAGCAAGGTCGTTTTTACCGCCGAGCCACTGCCGTTGAGCAATGTCGGAAAGGTGCTTCGTTCAAAGCTTCGAGAGCCCTATTGGGCGGGCCAGGACCGGCGCATTTCGGGGGCATGACCGACGCAGCCATCCTAGCCACATCCTCTATTCCGGTGACCGCCTGCCGGCGCGCGGGAGACTGCAATGGATTATGAATACATCCTGGTTGAGCAACGCGGCCCAGCGCTTTGGGTGACCCTCAACCGGCCGGCAGCGTTGAACAGTCTGTCGTTGGCTTTGGCCGAGGAACTAGCCGCAGCGATCGAGGCAGCGGAAGCAGATGCGACGGTGCGCGCTTGCATTCTTACCGGCGCCGGACGGGCGTTTTGCGCTGGCGCGGATCTGCTCGCAATTGGCGATGGAACAGGCGGACAAACTCTCGCCGAACGCTTAAATCTGTTTCTGCCGCGGCTCGGTCAGGCTTTTAACAGGATCGAGACGTCGCGCCTTCCGATAATTGCGGCGGTCAACGGCCTTACGCTCGCCGGCGGCTTGGAACTGGTGTTGTGCTGTGATCTCGTCATTGCCGCGCACCCGGCCAGATTTGGCGACGCCCATGCAAATTACGGCCTGTTGCCCGGCGGTGGAGGGTCGGTTCGACTCCCTAGGAAGATCGGCGAAGCGCGTGCGAAACATCTGATGATGACCGGCGGGACCATCTCGGCTGCCGAGATGAAGGAAGCCGGACTCGTGACCCAACTGGTTGCTCCCGAGGATCTCATTGCGGCAGCGCAAGCGCTGGTAGAATCTCTTGCAGAAAAGAGCCGGCCAGGGCTCGCCTACATGAAGCAGCTAGTCCGCGCTGCGCAGGATAGCTCGCTCGAAGTCGGGCTGCGTCAGGAACTCGAAGCCATGGCTGCTTACGCCTTGTCCAACGACATTGTCGAAGGACTGGCGGCATTCCGGGAGAAGCGGAAGCCCGATTTTTCCGACCGGTGAGACCTGATCGGATGCGGAACACATTGGAAGAATGGATCAACGAATGACCGACATATTCGTCATGGGGGTTGGGATGACCCCGTTCGGAAAACAGTTCGACAAGAGCCTGAAAATGCTCTGCGCCGAAGCTTCGTCGCAGGCCTTTTCCGACGCAGGATGCACCGCCGGCGATGTCGAAGCCATCTTCTTCGGCAATTGCGTCCAGGGGCATATGGAGGGCCAGGACATGATCCGCGGCGAAATCGTGGCGCGAGCGATGGGCATCTCAAGCGTTCCCGTGGTGAATGTCGAAAACGCATGTGCGACGGCTTCCACGGCCTTGCACATGGCCGCCGCCTATGTTCGATCGGGGGCAGCGGATGTCGTACTCGCGCTCGGCGCGGAGAAGATGTACTCGCCCGACAAGGCGCTCATGTTCAGTGCATTCGATGGCGCTTGGGACGTGCATGAAACCGAGTCGGGCCGCGCGCAGCTGCTGGCCATGGGCAATGGCGTCGATGTTCCGGAAGGAACGACATCGAGTCAGCCTTACAGCGTTTTCATGGATGTATACGCCGCGATGGCACGCGCGCACATGAAGACCTACGGCTCGACGCAAGCGCAAATCGCGGCCGTCTCGGCGAAAAATCACATGCATTCGACGCGCAATCTGCTTGCCCAGTATCGCCTCCCATATACCGTCGAAAGTGTACTCGCTGCGCCTCCGATCGTTTACCCGTTCACACTGCCGATGTGCTCCCCGATCAGCGACGGCGCCGCCGCTGCGATCATCTGCAGCGAAGCCGGTCGGCGCAAACTGTCGGCAGCCCCGGACAGGGCGCTAAGAATCCTGGCGTCTGTGCTGCAAACCGGCGCCGCGCGCGATCCCTTTGATTATGACCACCATGTCAGCCGCCTTGCGGCGAACCGGGCCTATGCGATGGCCGGCGTGGGGCCAGAAGATATTGGCGTCGCGGAGGTGCATGACGCCACGGCGGTTGGCGAGATCATTGAAATCGAGGCGCTCGGCCTGACGCCGCCTGGCGAGGGCGGACTCGCGGCAGAGCGCGGTGAGACGGCGCTGGGTGGGCGTATTCCGGTAAACACGTCGGGCGGGCTTGAATGCAAGGGACATCCGATCGGCGCCACCGGGCTCGGCCAAATCTACGAGCTTGCGCTGCAATTGCGCGGCGAGGCGGAAGATCGACAGGTTCCGAATGCCCGGTTCGCGATCGCGCAGAACGGCGGAGGTGTCATCGGGGTGGAAGAGGCGGTGGTCGCCGTCACGATCCTGGGCCGGTAGTTGTCAGAGCGCGCCTAGGGAAACACGGGGTCACGATATGAACTTTGAGCTGTCCGATGAACAACGCATGGCGGTGGAAACCGTCCGCCGCTTTCTCGACAACAAGCTTGAGCCGGAAATCCGCCGGCATGGGGAGCGATTCATCCCCAAACCGCTCATGAAGGAATGGACTCAAGCACTGACCGGCTATGGCCATATTACCGCACCGCATCAGGAGCAATGGGGCGGGCTTGATATGGGATGGCTCACTCATCTGCTCATTTTCGAGGAGATCGCCTATTCCTCGCTCGATGTGGCCATACCCGGCTTCATCAACGCGGTTGGCGCAGAACTCATCCGCCGCTTCGCCCCGGAGACGATCAAGCAACGCTATCTTGCCGACCTCGTCGCGGCCGAGAAGTTCGTTTCGCTCGGCATCTCGGAGCCCGATGTCGGCTCGGACGTCGCCGCCATCAAGACACGCGCCGTACGAGACGGCGATTTCTGGGTCATCAATGGCGAAAAGACCTGGATCACCAACGGAGCCTACTCGGACATCTTCATCTGTACGTGCAAGACTGGCGAAAATGAAGTCACTCACATCCTGGTCGATCGTGACGAGAGTGAGTATGAGGTGCGCGATATCCAGAAGATGGCGCTCAACGGCCAATCGACTGCACAGATATTCCTGACCGAATGCCGCGTACCGGTGGCAAACACGATCGGCCGGGTCGGCGATGGATTGCGCAATACGTTGCAAGTGTTCGAGATTGCCCGCTGCCATATGGCGATGTGGAGTATCGGCATCGCACGGCGAGCAATGGATGAGGCGATCGCGTACGCTCGCGATCGCGCGCAGCATGGCAAGAAGATCGCCGGCCATCAGCTGATCGCCGACAAGATCGCCATCATGGCGACCAAGATCGACGCAGCCCGTCTGTTGACGCACCGGGCAATATCCCTCGTCCAGGCGGGCACGCGCGCAGAGACGGAATGCTCGATGGCCAAGTGGTACGCCACCGAAATGGCGATCGAAGCGACGCGCGATGCGCTTCAGATCCATGGCGGCAACGGCGTCACCCGCGAATTCATCGTCGAGCGGCTGGTGCGTGAGGCGATCATTTGCCCCATCCCCGATGGCACGACGGAGATTCAAAAGCTTGTTGTTTCGCGCGCCCTGACCGGCATTCAAGCCTTTCGGTAAGGCTCAGACGAAAACGACAGCGTCGACGGAAATGGAGCCGCGTGCCTGACTCGCACAGGATCAAATGCGCAGATGCGTCGCTCAGGTAAAAGAGGCAGACAAGCGATGGACGAAGAGCTTCGTTTCGATGGCAGGGTAGTGGTTGTGACCGGAGCCGGAGGCGGACTTGGGCGCCAGTACGCGCTGATGTTTGGCGGGCGCGGAGCCAAGGTGGTGGTGAATGATCTGGGTGGCGACGAGAAAGGGAGCGGCAGCTGCTCCACAGCCGCTGACAATGTGGTCGACGAAATTCGAGCCACGGGCGGTCAGGCGGTGGCAAATTATGCGTCGGTCGAGGAGGGCGCGCTGATCATCCAAGCCGCGCTTGACAACTTCGGAACCGTTGACGTCGTCATCAACAATGCCGGCATCCTGCGCGATGTGAGCTTCCACAAAATGACCGACGAAGACTGGACACTGCTTCAGCGGGTCCATCTGAATGGGACGCGGGCAGTGACGCAGGCAGCATGGCCGATACTGCGCGACAAGGGCTATGGCCGCATCGTCATGACCACGTCTGCAGCCGCAATCTACGGCAACTTCGGTCAGGCCAACTATGCCGCAGCCAAGCTCGGAATATTGGGGCTTGCGAACGCGCTGGCGGAGGAGGGGCGGTCCAGAAACATCCAGGTTAATACGATCGCCCCAATCGCCGCATCGCGTATGACCGCGACCGCCTTTCCACAAGAGTTTCTCGCCAATCTCAGAGCGGAAGCGATCAGTCCATTGGTCGGTTGGCTTGCGCACGAGAATTGCAGCGAAACCAAAGGGCTTTTTGAAGTTGGAGCCGGCTATATCGCCAAGCTTAGGTGGGAGCGCGCGCTTGGGCACGCCTTCGGAGCGGACAGGGCGTTCACGCTCGATGATGTCGCCCGGCACTGGGGTAGAATTGTCGACTTCACGGATGCCGAGCACCCGCTCGGGCTGAATGACAGCCTTGAGGCGGTAGAACGGGCGCTGAGAGCGTAATCAACCCAATGAATTACCATGATATTTTTGAGCGGCCGTCGGGCTGCCGATGGCGTCGTGCCGCCGCCAGATATCGATGAGCAGCAGGAATAGTTCTGCAGCGAATTGAATTGGACGACGGCCCTCAAATGCCGCCAAACGGCATGAACTACACAATATCTCCTGGGAAGAGAGGATCAGCCATG